>JAYTUC010000202.1:0-21161 GCA_043744775.1 Fimbriiglobus sp.
AGCGCCCGGAGTCTGCGCGCGCAGACTCCGGGCGCTCACGCTTTCCGGCTCGCCTTACTTCGCGTACGACCGCAAGTACCCTAGCAGCGTGCGCAGCGACCAGCCGGCGGCCAGCGACCGGCGGTAGTAGTCGCGGGCGAGTGCCAAGTCGCCGTGCTCGCGGTGGTGCCAGGCCAGGCCGGCGCACTCGCGCTTCAGGAACGCCGCGACCGCCCGCTTCGTCTCCGGGGCCGCGTCGGGGAACCGGGCCGGCAGCGTGGCGTACAGGTCGGTCAGGTACTTCGCCATCTTGGCCGTCTGGTGGCCCAGGCTGTCCGGCCGGGCCTCGATCGTGACCAGGTTGCGATCGACGTAGGCGACCCGACCCACGCCCGCCAGCCGCAGCCACATCTCGAGGTCCTCGGCGTAGCGGTAGCCCGTGTCGAAGGGGCCGGCCGCGTCGAACGCCTCGCGGCGGAACGCGACCGACGACGGGTGCATGAACGAGGTCTCGCGGATCAGCGCCTCCGTCGTCGAGCCGACCAGCACCGAGGCGTCGCCGCCGAGCGGCTCGAACCCCAGCCCCAGTTTCGCCACCCGGTCGCGCGTCCCGCCCTGCCAGCCGACCGCCTCGCCGGCCGCGTTGACCGCGCGGAAGTCGCAGAACACGACCGCCACGTCGGCCCGCGCCGCGAACGCCGGCAACTGCCGGGCGAGCTTGTCGGCGTCCCAGAAGTCGTCCGAGTCGAGCAGCGCGACGACGCCGGTCTTCGCCGCGGCGACGCCGGTGTTGCGCGCCGCCGAAAGCCCCGAGTTGACCGCGTGGGTCACGACCCGGACGCGCGGGTAGTCGGCGACGAGGCCGGCGCTGCCGTCGGTCGAGCCGTCGTCGATGACGAGGATTTCCGCGGCCGGCACCGTCTGGGCGACCGCCGACTCGACCGCGCGGCGGACGTAGCGCGCGCCGTTGAACACGGGCACGACGACGGTGTAAGGGGGCAACGCGGCGGGCATGGCGGCGGTCTCGGGCGCGGGGGCGGACGCCGGGAGTCTACGCCGCGCGGGCGATTGCCGCCCAGGAATTCCCGGCGACGCGCCTCGCGGCACGGTTAGGCGAGCCGCTTGCGTGAGCGGGCGGGTCCTAGACCTGCCAGGGTCAGGAATCGACGCCCGACCGGTGAGGTTACGATGCGGGCAGGCTAGAACCCCCCCGCTCACGCAAGCGGCTCGCCTAAGAGTCGCCTGCGGCGGAGCCATCCGGCAGGCCGAACAGCCGCCGCGCGTTGGCCGTCGTCGCGGCCGCCAGCTCCTCGACGCCAACGCCGACGACGCCGGCGAGGACCGCCCCGGTGTGGACGACGAACGCCGGCTCGTTACGCTTCCCGCGCATCGGCACGGGGGCGAGGTACGGGCTGTCCGTCTCGACGAGCAGCCGGTCGAGCGGCACCGCCTTGGCCGCGGCGCGGACCGACTCGGCCGTCTTGTACGTCAGCATCCCCGCGAACGAGACGTGCAGGCCACACCCGACGCACGCCGACGCCGTGGCCGCGTCGCCGCTGAAGGAGTGCATCACGCCGGCGACCGGGCCGCGCGCCGCGAACTCGGCCCGTAAGACTCCGACCACGTCGGCCTCGGCCTCGCGGCAGTGGATGACGACCGGCTTGCCGCAGTCGCGGGCGAGTGTGAGGTGCCGGGTGAAGAAGTCGAGTTGCAGGTCGAATGGGGCGCGGTCCCAGTGGCGGTCGAGACCCGTCTCGCCGACGGCGACCACCCGCGGGTGCCGCGCGAGTTCGGCGATCTGCTCGAAGTCGCCGGGGGCGGCCTCGGCGGCGTGGTTCGGCTGGATGCCGACGACCGCCGCCAACTCCGAATACGCCTCCGCGAGTCGCACGGCGGCCAGGCTCGTCGCCAGATCGACGCCGATCGTCAGGACGCGCGCGACGCCGGCCGCCGCGGCGCGGGCCAGGGCGGCCGGCAAGTCGGCGGCGAACCGGGGGTCGTCGAGGTGCGCGTGGGTGTCGATCCAGGTCATCGCGCCGGCCCCCGACTTCGCTAAGCACCCCGCCGGGGATGCTTGTCACTTTTTGCCTGTAGCAACTTCCGGTAGACCTCGAAGCCTTCTTCGACCGCCGCGCGCAGGTCCGCTCTCGTGGTGAAACTCCGTACCGGCATCTCGTGGTGCTTGACCTGCTTGAACACCGGCTCGATGCGGTTGAGTTCGGGGCTGTAGGCGGGCAGGTAGTACAGGTAGATGCCCTGCTTCGCCAGGCCGGGGCGGGCCGCCTTGACCACCTTGCTGGTGTGGATGCCGGCGTTGTCCAGCACCACGACCCGAGGGACGCTCGCCGCCGGCAGCCGGTCCCGCAGGTACGCCAGCAGGTCGTCGCTGGTGAGCGTCCGCTCGAACGGTGCGGCGTCCAGGCCGGGGGCCGGGGCGAACGGCTCGTAGGTGGCCAGGGCGTTCACCCGCCGCCCCTGCGGGTACTCGTACTCGACCCACTTCCGCTGCCCCGGCAGGCACCACGAGTACCCCGTCGGCAGCGACGGCGAGAACCCGCACTCGTCCAGGTAGTGAAGCTTCAGCCGGCCCGCCGCCGCTTTTTTTTTACCGAGTCGAGTACCTGTCTGGCCCGCTCGACCTTGGCGGGGTTCTGCTTGTGGCCGACCGTCTGGGCCGTCCGCCGGTACCCGGCCTTAAGCAGGGCCAGGTAGCGGAGGGTCTGGCGGCGGCCGATGCCGACCTCGGGGCTAAGGGCGTCGGCCAGTTGCCGGGCGGTCCACGCCCGGTCCTGGCCGATCAGCGTGGCGAGCCGCCCGGTCACCGACACCCGCCGGGCGTGGTCCGGGGCGGGGCCGGGGGCGTCGGGGTGGAACGCCTTCGCTCCCCGGTCGCCGAACCCTTTGAGGGCGGCCCGGACGGTGTGCGGGTGACGACTCAAGTGGCCGGCGATGCGAGGCGGCGACCAGCCGGCGTCGGAGAGCAAGACCATCTCCAGGCGATCCCGCGCGACGGCGGGGAGGTCGGTGCGGCGAAGAGCCTGGAGTTCGGAACGCTGAGCGTCCGTGAGGTGGGTGCGGAGCATGGAACATTCTACGCATCCCCGGCGGGGTGCTTAGTTGCTGCCGGGGCGGGTGAAGCCGCCGGCCGGGGTGCCTGGCGCGCCGGTCGCGGGCACCGCCACGTCGCGGCGCTCCTTGACGCGGGCCACCCACTCGGTCCAGACCGCGTCGCGCTCCTTGCGGTCGCGGTTGACCGTGTCGGCCCCGCTGTTACGCACCAGCAGCTTGCCGTCCGGTTGCAAGATGAGCAACTCGCTGTCGGCGTCGTCGGCCACGTCGCGGTCGTTGATGCGGGGCCGGACCTTGCCGCCGTCGAAGTCGATCAGAATACTCGGGGAGCGGAAGGCCATCGGCCAGCCCTTCGGCTGGTGCTTGGGGTCCTTGATGCCGAAGATGCGCAGTCCGCCGGCGAGTTCGCGAAGCACGTAGTTGCCCAGCCCGCCCGACCACAGCGGCAGTTCGAGGAACTGCCGCTTGCCGATGAACTCGCCGGGGCCGACGGGCACCTTGGCGACCACCCAGGTGCCGATCGGCTCGACCTTGCTGTTCTCCAGGCGCACGCTCGGCATCCAGCGCTGGATCTCGACCACCGCCCGGCGGCCGTCCTTGACCTCATCGACTTCGAGGAACTTGCGGAACGGGGCCTCCTTGCCGTTGGCGTCGATCAGCTTCGTCGAGGCGTCGGCGTACTCGGCCGAGTCGTGGGCGTACAGGAAGTAGTCGGTCGGGGCGGTGAAAACCTCGGGGATTTCGAGCCACGGGCCTTCGAGGGTTTCCCGCTTGGCGTCGTCCGGCTTGCTGACCAGACTCGCCTTGCCGAAGTTCGGGTTCTTCATCTTGACCTTGACGCGGTACTGGTAGCTGACGCCCACCTGGATGTCCGAGTCGATGAAGCGCAGCAAGTTGTGGTCGATGATCTCGTCGTAGGGGTTCGGCTGGTTGACCAGCGTGCCCCCCGTCGGGTTGCCGGGGCCGCCGGGCGTCGGCGTGTTGCTCGGGAAGCCCGGCCGGACCATGCCGGGGGTCGTCCCGCCGGGGCCGACGCCCGGCATCGAGGAGCCGCTGGTGCCGGTGCCGACGCCGGTCGGGTTGATCGGGACGAAGGGGCTGGCGGTGGTGCCCTTGCCGCTGATCTTCAGGGCGAGTTCGGACTCGGTCAGCTTGGGGGCGTTCAGCTTGGTCAGCTCGGCCATCTCCTTCACGATCGCGGCCATCGTGATCTTGCGGTACTCGCCGAGGCCGTCGGCGTAGGCCGGCAGCGGGTAGACCATCTCCTGCTCCGCCGGCGGCACGAAGTACGACAGCAGGCCGCCGTCCGGGACGGTCTCGACGGCGCGGGAGTAGATGTTGCGGAGGTTCTCGGCCTTGTGGTCGTAGGGGACCCAGTCCGACCACGCGCTGCCGGCCACCATCGTGCGGCGGTCCACCTCGAAGCCGGCGAACACGGGGCCGGGACTGCCGTTGACCGACGACAAGGTCACCGCCTCGTCGTTGCTCTTGGCCCGCAGCGCCTGGCGGATCTCCTCGATCTGCTTCTTGACGGGGAAAGCCGCCGTGACGACCAGCGCGCGCAGCGGGTAGATCGTCTCCGCGGGGGTCAGGCCCTTCTTCAGCCCGTCGGCGGCGGTCATGTAGGCGACGGTCTGGTCGTCCCGCGGGGCGTTCAGGCTCCCGCCCGTGTCGCCGGGGCCGCCGGTCATGCCGCCGGCCATCCCCGGTTGGCTACTGGGCATTGCGGGGACGCCGCCGGGCATTCCGGGCGCGCTGCCCCCCGGCATCCCCGGTACGCCGCCGGGCACTCCGGGCCGGCCGAGCAGCCCGAGCAAGCCCGGAGGTACGGTGCGCTGGATCGGCGGGAGCTTGAGCCTGCCGCGTGAGTCGAGGTCCTTCAAGTTCTTGTCGAGTTGCGCCTTATCGACCACGCCTTTGGGGGCGGCCACCTTGAAGCCCAGCATCGTGGTGCCGTCCTCCTGGGTGCGGATGTCGTAGGCGCGCATCGGGAAGCGGACGAAGTCGAACTGGGCGTCGGTGATCCACAAGACCTTCGGGTTGTTGCGAAGGCTGTCCGGCTTATCGACCGCCTCGAAGGGCGTGCCGGCGAGCGCGAACTGGGCCGTGTCGATGGGCACCTTGTCCGCGCCCTTCATCACCCAGGCCGGAAGCTCCGGCGCGTCGGTGCCCTCGGCGGCGACCTGCGACTTGAGCGCGGTCTCCTTGCCGGCGAACTGCTTGACCAGCGACGCCGGGCTGTCGGCCGTGGCGAAGTTGGCCACGCCCCAAAGTGTGAGGCCGCCGACGAGCGCGGCCCCGACGCCCAGGGCGATCTTGTCGCCCTTCTTGAGCAGGATGTCCTGAATGTTCGGCTTCGCCATGATGCTTCCTCCTTCGCGTTGAAGGTTCGTCGTGTCGGGGGGTCCGTGGGCCTAGTTGCGGGCCGACGTGTCGGCCGGGGCCGCCGGCTTGGGGGTCGGGTCGGCGGTCGGGGTGGCCGGCGTGGCCTGGGCGGTCGCGCCGTCGGGACTTTTCACTTCGTACTTCTCGTACAGGGTAATGATGCCGTAGATGGTCAACTCGACGAGGCCGGATGTCGATTGCGCCTCCGAGACGGTCGGGCCGCCGCTGGTGCCGCCGAAGCTCCCCGAGCCGAAACTCCCCGAGCCGAAGCTGCCTGAGCCGAAGCTGCTACCGGAGGAGCCGGCCGCCGACGGGCCGCCGCTGTTCCGCGTCGGGGCCATGCCGCCCCCACTCGACGACGGGAACCTCGACGACGACGGGAAGTCGGACGACGACCCGGACGACGACGGGTAGCTGCCGCCGGGGTAGCCGGGGGCGATGGTCGCGAACTCGCCGCTGTCGCCCGCCAGGGGGTCGTTCGGGTTGGCCAGGCTGCCGCGGAAGCGCTTCCAGTGGTACTGCGTCACCTGGAAGCGCAGCGACGAGTTGGCGTAGGCGACCAGGGTGTCCTGGAGGTACATCTGATCGACGACCAGCACCAGCGCGACCGGCATCCGACGGACCTGCTCCGTCACGTCGATGTAGCGCTTCTTGTTGGCGTCGAGCACGAGCGTCGGGGGGCCGAAGTTGGCCGCCACACCGGCGGCCCCCACGCCGCCGGGGCCGGTGGTGAGGCCCGCCACCCCTGGCCCGTCGCGGCCCGAGCCGGGTCCGCCGCCGGCGGCGGGGTCGGGGACGACGTCCTCGGGGATGAACTTCGGCTGCTTCAGCACCGCCGCGGAGTGCCGGGAGTCCACCTTGCCGAGTTGCACCGCGGCGATTTGGCGGATCGGCACCGTGCGGCCGTCGAGGACGTGCTCGACGCGCGAGATCTTCGTGACCTCGGCCCCGGCCGGGATGCCGTGGAGGCTCTCGACGGGCTTGACTTCAAGAACCTCGCGGGCCTTGAGGAACGCGCCTTCGATGCGGAAGTTAATCGGCGCGGCCTCGGACAGCCAGATCCGCAGGTTCATCGTCTTGTCCTTGCCGAGCTGCTGCATGCGGTCGGTGCGGTTGGTCAGCGTGGCGCGGACGACCTTGCCCGCGTCCTTGCCGGCCGTCGGGACTTCGAGGTCGAGGTCCCAGACGCGGCTGCGGAACTTCCGCTTGAGCGGCGTTCGGCCGTCGTCCGCCGGGGCGAACACCGCCGCGCTCGCGTTCACCGCCGCGATCGGCTCGAGCAGGCCCTTCTGAACCCACAGGTCCTCCAAGGCGAGCCAGACTTGCGGCTGCGTCGGCGTCTTCTGGCCCCACTCGGAGACGTAGCGCAGCACGCCCTTCCAGGTGCCCCCGGCGAACTGCGTCGGCTTGACGCCCTCGGCCATGCGGTCGAACGCGCCCTCGTAAATGGTCTTGGTGCTGAAGGTGTTGAGCTCGTCGTTGACGACCTGCATCTTCTCGCCGAACTTCTGGTACTTCTGCTCGAAGGCCTTGAGGTCGGGCTGGTTGGGCCAGGTGAACAGCTTGAGTTCCTGCTTCCAGTTGGCCTCCCAGAGCCGCTGCTTCTGCGTGGCGATGACGACCTTCTGCTTGTCCATCGTGTCGAGGCCCTTGACGCCCTTCGCCCGCTTGTCGCTGAGTTCCTTCAGGTCCTTGGCGATCGCCTCGGACTTCGAGGCCACCTCCCCGCCGACGGACAGGAAGATGACGACGAACGTCAGGAAGGTCAGGACCGGGGCGACGCCCGCCAGGATCCAGAACAGGTTCTTCTTGAGGGCATCGCTTTTCATCGGACTCACTCGACGGGGCCAAGGGGGAGCGGAGCGGACGCCGGGTTGTCTCAGGTCGGGCCGGGCGGTTCGGTCGCGGGTCAGGGGGCGGTGGCGACCGGGGTCGGGTCGGTCGGCGTCGGCTCGCGCCAGACGAAGCACAGGACGAACTCGGTGCGCGGCTTCGGGGCGGCCGGGCCTTTGCCCGCGATGCCCCCGGCCGCGGGCACGCCGCCGGGGCCGGTTGCCCCGCCGGGGCCGGGCATGCCCGGCATGGTGCCGGAACCGGGCATGGCGGGCGGCGGGCTGAAGCTGGGACTCGGCGAGCCGAAGCCGGAGGAGCTGGCGCTGGAACCGAAACCGCCCTCGTCGCTGCCGCTGCCGCCGGGCATCGACGACCCGCCGGCGACGCCCGACGCGTTGGCCAGCAGCGGGGTCCAGGGGGGGACGACGGGGCCGGCCGGGGTCGAGCCGCCGCTGCCGGACTCGACGCCCGTGCCGGGCGAGCCGCCGGGGCCGCCGGGACCGCCGGTCAAGCCGGCGCGGCCGGCCGCGCCGCCGCCGAGGATGCCGTCGATGTAGCGGGTGTTGATGAGCGTGAAGCCGGCCGGCTGCGTCGGCGTCGCGCTCGTGCCCAGCGCCATCAGGAAGGCGTGGCTGATGCGCGGCTTCTTGGCGTCGCCCTCGCCCTCGGGGCCGACCGGGTCACTCGCCCCCGCGATCACCGACGCGACCCGCTTGGCCGGATCGTTCTTCTGGGCGAAGGCGTTGAAGCGCTGGACGTTGTACAGCAGCGCCCGCTTGACGAAGTTGTTCTTGCCCTCGTGGTACGTGTAGCCGCGCAGCTCGAACACCCAGCCGCCGCCCTCGGGGGCCTTGGGCTTATTCGGCTTGTTCGCCTCGCCCGGCTCGACCTCGGCTTCGAGCATGTCGTCGGCGATGTTGACGGCGAACCGCGTGTTGACGTACAGGTCGGCGGCCTCGTAGAACGCCTTCAGGTCGGGCACGTAGCGGCAGTAGACGGTCTCGAGGCTGACCATCGCCAGGTACTGCGACTGGTCGTCGTCGAAAATCTTCTCCAGCGGGATGCCGGACGACAGCCGCTCGCGGTACTTCTCGAAGGCCCGCCGGCCGCCCTCGGTGTTCCAGAACATGCTCTGGTCGAAGGTCTTGCCGTCGCCGAGTTTGATGCGGTCGCCGAGGTTGGTGTTGTTGACCTCTTGCCCGGTCTTGGGGTCAAGGTAGCCGGGCCGCGGCAGCACGTCGGAGAGCACCTCCTGGAGCCGCACCCAGTTGAGCCGCTCGTCGTTGCCGACGACGATGGCCTTGATCTCGTTCTGCCCGGCGTCGATGGCCGCCTTCTCGGCGTCGAACTTGGCGTCCTGCACCTTCGCCTGCTCGATGACGGCCTTGCCGGCCCCGGTCGCCTTGGCGATGCTGCCGTCGCTCACCGCCGACAGTTGCGACCCCGAGCCGAGCGCGAACACCGCGACCCCGGCGAGGAACGCCGCCGCCGCCGCCGCGACGGCCGGCTTCTTGGCGCGGATGAGCCGATCGACCCGCACGTCCGACGGCAGCAAGTTCGTCAGCAGCCGCGCCTGGCCGATGCCCTGCAGCGCCAGGCCGTAGGCGACCGGGAAGGTCAGCATGTTCTCGGCGAACGTCGGGTCGCCCAGCACCGAGTCGCCCGCGAGCCGCTCGAACTTCGACGGCTTGCGCACGTCGAGCGAGAGCTTCTCGGCGAGGTACTTCTGCAGGCCCGGCAACTTGAAGGCACTGCCGAGGCCGACCAGGTAGGCGACGTGGGCGTCGCGGTGCGTGTTGGTGAAGAAGCCCAGCGAGCGCTGCACCTCGCCGACGAACTCGGTCAGCACCGGCCGCAGCGCGCGGAGGATTTGCGCGAGGTCCGGGGACTTGGCGGCGTTGCGCTTCAGGTGCTCCGCCTTGGCGAAGGTCAGCTTCATCTCCTTGGTCAGGGCGCGGGTGAAGTGGCTGCCGCCCAGCGGCACGGGCCGCTGCCAGATGATCTTGCCGCCGTCGGTGATGATGAGGTTCGAGCTGTCGGTGCCGATGTCGAGCACGACGACGCAGCGCTTCTTGCCGCGCGGCGTGTCCTCGGCGGCCTCCTCGGCCGGCGGGGCGTCCGCGCCGCCCTTCTTGAGCAGCTCGTAGGTGGCGAAGTTGCACAGCGCGAGCGGGGCCATCTGCACGTAATGCACCTCGCCGCCGGTGCCGAGGTAGTAGCCGAGGTGCTTCGAGATGATGTCGCGCTTCATGGCGAATAGGCCGACCTCGGTCTCCATCGCGAAGCCGCCAATCGTCTCGCCGCCGCCGATCTTCTGGAAGTCCCAGACGACCTCTTCCAGGGGGAAGGGGATCTGCTGCTTGGCCTCGAACTTGACGATGTCCGGGACCTTCTTCTCCTCGACCGGCGGCAGCTTGACGAAGCGGACCAGGCCGCTCTGGCCGGGGATGCTGATCGCGATCTCGTCCTTGCCGATGGGGTTGCGCGAGAAGAACTTCTCGAGCGCGTCGCGGGTCAGCGCCTCGGGGTCGGCGTCGGGCTGCGAGAGGATCTTGGCGTGCTCGATGTAGTCGTAGCCGGTGGCCGTCGGCTTGCCGTCGATGACCTCCATGCGCAGGGCCTTGAGGGCGCACTGGCCGATGTCAATGCCCCAAACGCCGATGGGAATCGCCATGTCGAGGCCCTGCCGGGAGAGCCGACCGGCCGGCCTGGGCTGCCAGGGGCGCGGGTCGGGGTGTCGTTGAAGGTATCCTACGCGCCCGGCGTGTGCCGGCCGGTTCGGCGGCGCATTCGCCGCAAGTCGCCCACGGTAACACGCCCCGCCGGGGCCTGTCAACCAACTCAACACCCCGCCCCGCCCGATTGTTGGCGCGAATCCGTCGCGACCCGCCCCGCCCCGGCGCGGCGGGCGAACCGCGCATTCCGCGGCGCGACCGTTGCTGTTAGCACGCCGGCGGCTATCCATCGCCAGACAGGTTTCCCCCGCGGGTTTGAGGGTGAGCGATGCAGGTCCGCCGCGTGTTGGTCGTGTTCGCCGCCGGTGTCGTCGCCCTGGGGCTGCTGGCGTGGTCGGCCCGCGCCGGCGACCCCCCGGCCCCCCCCGCCGCGCCGGCCGCGTCCGTCGAGGTCGAAGTCGCGATGGCCGACGGGGCCAAGGTCCGCGGCCGCTACGCCGCGAAGTCGCTGCGCGTCCGCACCGACTTCGGCGTCGTCGAGATCGACATCCCGAAGCTCAAGCGGCTCGACCTGAGCCCCCCCGAGCCGCCGGAGCCGAGCGAGGTGGCCAACGTCCTCTTGATGGACAAGTCGCACCTCACGGGCGTGGTCCTCGCCGACACGCTCGTCGTCGAAACCGCGGACGGCCAGCCGGTCACGTTGAAGCTGGCCGACGTGAGTCAGGTGAAGTTCCTGCACCCCAAGGACACGTCGTTCGTCGGCCTCGCCGTCGCGCTGCTGACGCTCACGCTCATGGAGATCGTGCTGGGCGTCGATAACGTCATCTTCCTGGCGATCCTGGCCGGCAAGTTGCCCGAGGAGCAGCGGCCCCGCGCTCGCAAGCTCGGCCTCGCCGCGGCGCTGGGCACCCGCCTCCTGCTGTTGCTGGGCCTCTCGACGCTGATGGGCCTGACCCAGCCGGTCTTCACGCTGCCCGCGCTGCCGTTCCTCGACACCCCCGAGGCCCGCGGGATTTCGTGGCGCGACATCGTACTCCTGGCCGGCGGGCTGTTCCTGATCGGGAAGAGCGTCTACGAGATGCACGAGAAGGTCGAGAACGCCAAGGCCGGCGAGCAACCGGTCTCGAAGAGTTCGTTCGTCAAGGTGATCGTGATGATTGCGATCGTCGATATCGTCTTCTCGCTCGACTCGGTCATCACGGCCGTCGGCATGGTCGAAGACGTGTGGGTCATGGTGGCCGGCATGGTGCTGGCGATGTTCGTGATGCTCGGCTTCGCCGGCCCGATCAGCCGCTTCGTCGATAGGCACCCGACGATCAAAATGTTGGCCTTGAGCTTCTTGGTGATGATTGGCGTATTATTGGTGGCCGAAGGCCTGGGCCAGCACATCAACAAGGGCTACATCTACTTCGCGATGGCCTTCGCCGTCGCGGTCGAGTTGGTGAACATGAACCTGCGGGGCAAGCCCGAACTCAAAACGGTTTAGCCGCAGAGACGCAAATGGCGCAGAGAAAACCAAAGTTTGTGTTGCTTCGCCTGCTGTAGCGACAGCCGTCGCGCGTCGGCCTTCCTAACATGGTCTCGGGTTCGGTTTTCTTTGCGCCCTTTGCGTCTCTGCGGCAAATTTCCTGACTCCTACTTCGCCAGCGACTTGTACTCGACCTTCTTGAAGGTCACGACCGTGCCGGGGTCGTGGCCTTGCAGGGCGAAGTGGCCCTTCAGGTACGTCGAGTCGGGGTCGGTGAACTCGATCGTCTGGACGCCGTTGACCTTAATGGTGATCTTGTTGCCGACGGCCGTCACCTCTTGCGTGAAGAACTCGCCCGGCTTGTGGGCCGCGGTGTCCATGACGCAAATCTCCTTCTTGTGGTCCTTCAACTTGGTGCGGCCGTCGGGGTACAGCGAGCCGGTCTTGATGGCGTCGCCGCCGGTGGCGTTGATCTGCACCTCGTAGCCGGGCGGGAAGCCGCCCTCGAACTTGGCGCGGAAGTACATGCCCGAGTTGCCCTTGTCGTTGATCATCGCCTCGACGCGGAACACCACGTCGGTGTAGTCGGCCTTCTCGCTGAAGATGTGGCTACTCGGGCCGGAGCCGACGATCATGCCGTCCTTGACCTGCCACAGCGGCACGACGGTGCCGTCTTTGAGCTTGCCGTCGTAGCCGCTGACCGCCTCGCCGTCCTTCTTGGTGATGATCTCGCTGAACGCGCTGTTCGGCTTGGGGTGAATCTTCCAGCCGGTCAAGTCCTTGCCGTTGAAGAGTTGGACGAAGCCGTCGGCGGTCGGGCCGCCGGTCGTCTTGTCCTGGGCCGACGCGGGGGCGGTGTGGAGGATTGCGACGGCCACGGCACTCAGGGCCAGGCGGAAAACACTGCGGGGGCGGAACATTCGAGACACCTCAACGGGAATAGCGGGGCGCGAAAAGGTCGGGGATTTTCCCCGGCGGGGGCCGACTGTCGCCGGCCGCCGGGCGCACGAAATGCTACACAAATCGGGGCGAAACGGCGACTCGGTGCCCACGATTGTTAGAACCGGTTGGGCAGCTTGGAAAAAATGCGCAGTTTGGCGGAGATGTGGTTGTCAGCCCGGTCGCGATACCTATCCTTGGGTTCGTAATTGAGGTTCTCGGCGTTCTGGGCAAGATGACCAGGCCGGGCTCTCCCTCACGCCACCCGGCCGGTCGGCCCCCGTAACGGACTGCGAAATCGACCCCACTTGTTTCACACCTGGAGAGACTTCGATGAAGCGACGTGTTCTGACGGCGGCCGTGCTCGGTGCCGCGGCCTGGTTCACCCTGACCCCGGCGACGGCGTTCGGCGGCAAGTTCTTCCACCGCAACAGCGGCGGCGGTTGTGGCAGCTGCGCCGCTCCGGCCCCGGCCGCCTGCGACTCGTGCGCCTCGTCGTCGTACAGCATGGCGGCCCCCGCCGCGATGTCCGGCGACTGCGCCGCCCCGGCGATGGCCGCCCCCGTGATGGCCGCCCCGGCCCCGGCCCCGGTCATGACGACCATGACCGTCACGAAGTACCGCCAGGAGACTCGCCAGGAGTCGTACACCTACGTGGTCTGCGAGCCGGTCACCACCAACGTCGCCCAGCAGGTCACGACGTACGCCCAAGTCTCGAAGCAGGTCCCGTACAGCTACACCGTCAACGAGATGGTGACCGTCTCCGAGCCGCGCCAGGTCACGACCTACGCCCAAGTCTCGAAGCAGGTCCCGTACAGCTACACCGTCAACGAGATGGTCACGACGAGTGAGCCGCGCCAGGTCACGACGTACAACGCGGTCACGACCCCCGAGACGTACACCTACATGGTGTGCGAGCCGGTCACGACGATGACGACCCGCAACGTGGTCACCTGCGTCCCGACGACGACGACGGTCATGGTCCCCGTGACCCGCACCGTCGCCGTGGCCGCCGCCCCGGTCGTCGGCGACTGCGGCATGGCCGCCGCCCCGGTCGGCGACTGCGGCGCGTCGGCCGCCCCGGCCTGTGCCACGGCCGCCGTCTCCTGCGCCCCGGCGTGCGACATGCCCGAGAAGAAGGCCGGCTGCTTCAGCCGCCTGTTCTCGAAGTTCGGCCGCAAGGGCGGCTCGTGCGGCAGCACGATGGCCGTCGCCTACGCCCCGGCGGCTTCGGCTTGCGGCGCGTCGGCAGCCCCCGCCGGCGGTTGCGGCGCGTCGGCCCCGGCCATGACCTACCAGACCGTCACCGAGATGGTCGCCCAGACCCGCACCGTCATGACCCAACAGGTCTCGACCGTGCAAGTCCCGGTCACGACCTACACCAACGTCGCCAAGACCGGCACCCGCAACGTCACCAAGATGGTGCCCGTGACCTCGACCGTCAACGTCAACGTCATGAAGTGCGTCGCCAGCGTCAAGACCGGCATGAACACCGTCGTCGAGAGTGTCCCGACCACCAAGACCGTCAACGTCAACGTCATGAAGTGCGTGCCGACCACCAAGACCGGCATGAACACCGTCGTCGAGAACGTCCCGACCACCAAGACGGTCAATGTCAACGTCATGAAGTGCGTGCCGACCACCAAGACCGGCATGAACACCGTCGTCGAGAACGTCCCGACCACCAAGACCGTTCAGGTCCCGGTGACGACGATGGTCAACACGACCAAGACCGCCACCCGCGCGGTGACCGTCAGCGTCCCGTACACCGAGACGATGCAAGTCCCGGTCGCCCCGGCGATGGCCGCCCCGTGCGACACCGCCATGAGCGCCCCGGCGATGGGCGCGTCTTACGGTAGCGGCATGGCCGCTGACGCCTGCGTCGCCCCGGCCAAGATGGGCCTGTGCGCCCGCATGAAGGGCATGTTCTCCCGCAAGGGCGGTTGCGGCGGCGGCTGCAACTAAGCCCGCCCCGCTGACATGGTAACCCCGAAGCCCCCCGGAGAGAAACCGGGGGGCTTCTTCGTGGCTCCGCCGCAGGCGCGGCGAGCGGCGGACGTGGGTCCGCTGTTCCTACCCGGAATGGGAGTGACGACCCCGTGCGAGCGCTGGAAACTCCACGCTGGTCGTTTCTCCCATTCCGGGCTGGAACAGCGGACTCACGTCCGCCGCTCGCCGCGCCTGCGGCGGAGCCTCACTTGATGTCGAGTACGCGCAGGTTGCGGAACAAGATGTCCGTCGTCGGGTCGTGGCCCTGGATCGACAGGTGCCCCGCCGCGGTGCGCAACCCCTTGCGGGCGTTGTCGTCGCGCGGCCGGTCGTCCGTCCAGCTCACCACCGGCTCGCCGTTGACCCACGTCCGAATCGTCGGCCCGACGGCCAGCAGCGTCATCGTGAACCACTCGTTGTCGTTGCTCACCACCTTGCGGGCCGGCACGCGGCGGTAGATCGCCCCGGTGCCGAAGTCGGTCGGCTTCGTGCGGTCGCCGTCCTTGTAGGCGTTCTGGATCTGCGCCTCGTAGCCGGCCTGGTACTCGCCCGGCAGGCAGCGGAAGAAGACGCCCGAGTTCAGGTTCTTGCCGCGCGTCTGGCAGTCGAATTGCAGCAGGAAGTCGGCGTATTTCGCCGTCGTCTGTAAGTCGCCGGGGCCGTCGGTGACGCGCAATTCGCCGTCCTTGGTGACCTCGAACTTCGACCGCTCGCGCTTCGGGTCGCCGGCGTAGGGCTTCCAGCCGTCGAGCGTCTTGCCGTCGAAGATCGGCGTGGTGCCGGTGGAGCGGAGGAGGAACTGGTGGATGACGAGTCGGACCCCAGGGGGCACGGCGAGTGTCGCACTGGCCCGCGCCATCCCGAAGCCGCACCCTGTGCTCGAGGTCTCGGGCTTCTCGGCGTCGGCCGCGCGAAGCGCGGTCTTGGACAAAACGCCTCTGTACCCCACGGTCATCGAAACCTCGCCAGACGCCGCCGGGTCGAGCCGCGCGTAGGAGTAAGTCGCCAACAATTCGCACTGGGGGGTCACCGCGAGCGACACGGTAAGCGCGTTGTCCGCCGGCGCGGTCAACACCAGCCGCCCCTTCTCGACCATCGCGCCCTTGGGCCAGCCGAAGGTCGATTCGCCGTCGAAGAGCTTCACCCAGCCGTCGGCGAGTTGCTTCGGCGTGAGGGGGTCGGCCGCCGGCGCGGGACTCGCCAGCAGGCACAGCGTCAACAGGGCAAGGGTGCGGGTCACGGGCGAGTCCTCGGGACGACGGGGGAACTGCCCGCCATCTTAGCCGCCGCGTGGCCGCCGCGCGGGGATCGCTTTACACTGACGCGATGACCCCGCCCACCGCACGCCGGAGACTCGTCGCCCGCACCTGGCCGTGGCTCGCCACCGCCGCGTGGTTCGCCGGGCTGGTCGCGCTGGGGTCCGCCGGGCAGGCCCTCGACTGGTCGCCCGGCCGCGCCCTCGCCGCCGCGCTGGCCTGGGCGGCCGTCCCCGCGCTACTCTTCCGCACCGCCGTGCGCAACATGTTCGGCCCCGTCTTCGTCTACGAAGTCGTGCGGCTCGGCCGGCGGCGCAGCACGATCATTTGGCGGCTCTTGTACGTCCTCGGCATGTTGGCCGTGCTGGCGCTGATGTACTTCTCGTGGCTCGAAACCAGGAGCGGCGGCCGGGGCGGCACCGTCAGCCCGGTCAAGCTCGCCGAGTTCGCCACGAGCTTCTTCTACGTCTTCCAGGTGCTGCAGTACCTCGCCGTCGTGGTGCTCACGCCCGCCTACGTGGCGGGGTGCATCGCCGACGAGAAGGAGCGCAAGACCCTCGAATTCCTGCTGGCGACCGACCTCAGCGGCCACGAGATTGTTTTCGGCAAGCTGGCCGCCCGCGTCATGACGCTGCTCATGTACGTCCTCGCCGGGCTGCCGGTCGTCGCGTTCCTGCAACTCTTCGGCGGCATCGACCCCGACCTGCTGCTCGCCGGCACCGCCGCGACGGTCGGCACGGTCCTCGGCCTCTCGGCGGTGGCGATCTTCTTCTCGGTCAGCGTCAAGAAGCCGCGCGACGCCATCGCCATGACGTACCTGGCCGTCGCCGCCTACGCCGTCGGCAGCGCGGCGCTCGGCGGCGTGACGCAGGCCCTGGCCCGCACGCCGTACCTGGGCGCGTTCGCCGTCGCCGGGCAGACCGTGGAGTGGGTCGCGGTCTGCGAAGCCCTGCGCGACGGCTTCGACTGGGTGGCCTCGGGCAACGTCCTGTACGCGGGGCTGCTGTACCTCGAGACCTCGCGCGGCGCGGTCACCCCGGTCGGCATCAGCGGCGTGTTGCTGAAGTTCGGCGTCTTCTGGGGCGTCACCGGCGTCGCGCTGCTCGCCTACTCCGTGACCCGGCTGCGCGCGATCGCCCTGCGGCAAAGCTACGGCACGGCCCACGTCGTGCGGCGCGACCGGCAGGGCCGCGCCGTCGGCGGCTGGGCCGGCCGGCCGGCGGTCGGCGACGACGCGATGCTCTGGAAGGAGGTCTTCGCGGAAGGCTCCGGCCGGACCGGCTGCGTCGCCGTGGGGATGTTCGTGGCGACCGCGGTGCTGGTGTTCCTCGCCCCGTTCGTCGCCTTCGTCGCCATGTTCGCCGGCTACGTCCCCGTGCTGGTCGCGGTCTTCGACCTTAGCTACGAGTCGGAGCCGTTCGCCCTGCGGCTGCGCGAGTTCGCCGGCTTCCTCAACGTCTGGGTCCGAGTCGCCACGGGGGTCCTGAGCGCGCTGCTGATGCTCGGCGCGGCGGTGCGGGGGGCCGGCGCGGTGTCCGGCGAGCGCGACCGCGACACCTGGGTCAGCCTGGTTGCCACGCCGCTGACGGTCGGCGAGATGCTCCGCGGCAAGTTCCTCGGCGTCGTCCTCGGCATGCGCCGGCTGACGACGACGCTGCTACTCGTCTGGGCGCTCGCGCTGGTGTTCGGCGCGGTCGAGCCGACGATGGTCGCCGCGAGTGCGCTGTTCCTGGCCGTGTACATCTCGGCGTTCGCCTGGCTGGGCCTCTTCTGCTCGGTCACGTCGCGCAACTCGATGGTCGCCACCGTCCGCGCCGTCCTGGCCGCGGCGTTCTTCGTCGGCGGCTACCTGATCGTCGGCCAGATCTGCTGCTGCCTGCCGTTCGTCCTCGTGGCCGGCCCAACGAACCTGGGGGGCAGCGGCGGCATCGACGGGTTGGCGTCCGCCGGGTTGGTGGTCCTCGGCATGGTGCCGCCGCTGGTGATGGGCTGGCTGCCGATGCACAACCTCGACGGCGACCGCGACAGCCTGGGCATTTTCAACGGCCGCACCGCGAGTATCGGCGAGTTCGCCCCAGTCGTCGGCCTGGTGCTGTGGGCCGGATTCGGCCTGCTCCTGGCCGCGCTCTCGTCCGCCCGCTTCGCCGCGCTGAGTAACCGCACGGCGGCCGGCCCGCCGCGCCGCGAGGACCGCCGATGACGCCGACCCGCCGCGTCCCGCTCGACCCGCTGACCGACGAGGTGTTACGACTCGCCGCGGACGCACTGCGCGCCGGCGACCTGATCGCCTTCCCGACCGAGACCGTCTACGGCCTGGGGGCGAACGCCCTCGACCCGGCGGCGGTCGCCAAGATCTTCGCCGCGAAGGGGCGGCCGGCGACGAACCCGCTGATCGTCCACGTCGCCGACGAGTCGCAGGTCGGCCGGGTCGTCGCCTCGTGGCCCGACGACGCCAGGCGGCTCGCGGCGAAGTTCTGGCCCGGCCCGCTGACGGTCGTCGTGCCCAAGAGCGCCGACGTGCCCGACGCCGTGACCGCCGGCGGCCCGACGGTCGCGGTGCGCTGCCCGGCGCTGGCGTCGGCCCGCGCCATCATCGCCGCCGCTGGCGTGCCGGTGGCCGCCCCGAGCGCGAACCGCGCCGGCGAACTCAGCCCGACGACCGCCGACCACGTCCTGAAGGGCCTCGCCGGCCGGGTGCGGCTGGTGTTCGACGGCGGCCCCTGCGCCGGCGGCGTCGAATCGACCGTGGTCGCGCTGACGAGTTTCCAGCCGCGCCTGTTGCGCCCCGGCCCGGTCACCGTCGCGCAGTTGGAAGCGGTCCTCGGCCCGATCGACGCGACCCCGGCGAAGCTGACCGGCGACGCGCCGATGCCGGGGCCGGGGATGCTGCCGAAGCACTACGCCCCGCGCACCCCCTTGGAGTGCGCCGAGACCGAGGCCGAGTGGCTGTTCCTGATCGACCTGTACGAGACCGCCGGGCTGAAAGTCGGCCGCGCCCGCTTCGACGGCGACCCGGCCCGCGTGATGGCGTCGCTGTACGCCGAGTTGCACGCCCTCGACGACGCCGGCCACGACCGCCTGATCGCCCTGCTCCCCCCGGCGACCGACGAGGCGCGGGCCGTCCGGGACCGGCTGGCGCGGGCGGCGCTGGATTGAGTAGTCCCCCCCGCGACCCCGCGTCCCGGAATACAATCCCCTCGCGTCCCGTTCCCCTCGGAGTGTCCCCCGTGACCCGGTTCCTCACAGCATTGGTGGCGACGATGGCCTTAGTCGCGAGTTCCCCCGCCGACGACTCGAAGCTCAAGGTCAAGGAGGGCGACGCCTTCCCCGACGTGGCCCTGCCCGCGGCGCAGGTCGAGAAGCTACCCGGCAAGAAGGCCGGCGACACCGTGTCGATCGCCGACCTCAAGGGCAAGACCGTCGTCGTCTTCTTCTACCCCAAGGCCCTCACGCCCGGCTGCACCGTCGAGTCGTGCGGCTTCCGCGACATCGCGAAGGACTTGCCCAAGGACGCCGTCATGATTGGCGCGAGCGCCGACACGGTCGCCAAGCAGCAGGAGTTCATCGACAAGCACACGCTGCCCTACGCGCTGCTCGCCGACACCGACTTGAAGCTCATCAAGGCCCTCGGCATCCAGAGCGGCACGAGCAAAGTGCCGCAGCGCGTGACCTTCGTGATCGACAAGGAGGGCAAGATCGCCAAGATTTACGGCAAGGTGTCGCCGAAGGACCACCCGGCCGAGGTGCTGAAGTACGTCGATGCGCTGAAGTAAATCCTCAAGATATCTCCCGCAGAGACGCAAAGAGCGCCAAGGGAAAACCAAAACATGATTTTGGTTTTCCCTTGGCGCTCTTTGCGTCTCTGCGGGAGATCATCCGAAAGTGTTACGCGTTGTACGTTGTGCTGCTCGTCGTGCCGCCGTGGCCGGTCCAGTTGGTGTGGAAGAACTCGCCGCGCGGCTTGTCGGTTCGCTCATACGTGTGCGCGCCGAAGAAGTCGCGCTGGGCCTGCAGCAGGTTTGCCGGCAGCCGCGCCGTGCGGTAGCCGTCGTAGTACGCCAAGGCCGAGGTCATCGCCGGCATCGGGATACCGGCCGCGATCCCGGCCGAGAGTGCACGCCGCCACGACGCCTGCGCCCGGCCGACTTCCGCGGCGAAGTACTGATCGACGAGCAGGTTCGCCAGGTCCGGCTTGCGGTCGAAGGCCTCCTTGATCTTGCCCAAAAACGCGCTGCGGATGATGCAACCGCCACGCCACATCAACGCCACGGCCCCGTTGTTGATCGTCCAGCCGGAGTCCTTGGCCATCGCCCGCATCAGGGCGAAGCCCTGAGCGTAGCTCATGATCTTCGAGGCGTACAGCGCCATCTCCACGTCTTGAATCAACTGCTCGCGGTTGCCCGTGAACGCCGGCACCGGCCCGCCGAGCACCTTCGACGCCGCGACCCGCTCGTCCTTCTGCGACGACAGGACGCGCGAGAAGACCGCCTCGCTAATGAGTGTCAGCGGCACGCCGAGGTCGAGGGCGGAGGTCACGGTCCACTTGCCGGTGCCCTTCTGCCCGGCCGTGTCGAGGATCAGATCGACCATCGGCTTGCCGGTCTCGGGATCGACGAAGGCCAGGATGTCGCGGGTGATCTCGATGAGGTAGCTGTCGAGCGCCCCCGTGTTCCACTTGGCGAAGACCTTCGAGAGTTCCGGGGCACCCATGCCGAGGAGGCCGGAGAGCAGGTGGTACGCCTCGTTGATGAGCTGGATGTCGCCGTACTCGATGCCGTTGTGGACCATCTTGACGAAGTGCCCGGCCCCCTCCGGCCCGACCCAGTCGCAGCACGGCACCTCGACGCCGCCGTCCTTGACCTTGGCGGCGATCGCCTGGAAGATCGGCTTGACGGCCGGCCACGCCGCGGGGTCGCCGCCGGGCATGATCGACGGGCCTTTCAGCGCCCCCTCTTCGCCGCCGCTCACGCCGGTGCCGACGAAGTGCAGCGACTGGGCCGCGAGTGCCTTGGTGCGGCGGGTCGTGTCCGGGAAGTTCGAGTTGCCGCCGTCGATGATGATGTCGCCGGGTGAGAGCAGCGGCACGAGTTGGTCGATGACGGCGTCCACCGGCTTTCCGGCCTGGACCATCAGCATGACCTTGCGCGGGGTCTTGAGCGTGGCGACGAAGTGCGGCAGGTCGTGCGAGCCGACGAGGTTCTTGCCCGCCCCGCGGCCGGCGAGGAACTCATCGACCTTGGTTGTGGTGCGGTTGAACACGCCGACGGTGAAGCCGCGCGACTCCATGTTCAGGATGAGGTTCTCGCCCATGACCGCGAGTCCGAT
This sequence comes from Fimbriiglobus sp., assembly GCA_043744775.1. Classification (GTDB taxonomy): domain Bacteria; phylum Planctomycetota; class Planctomycetia; order Gemmatales; family Gemmataceae; genus Fimbriiglobus. The sequence continues at coordinate 20,919 of JAYTUC010000202.1, forward strand.
CAGCCCGATGTCGGCGGTCGCCTCGCACGGCGGGGCCGCGGGCGCGACCGGCATGTGGACGGGGGTAGTCGGCGTCGCCGTACTCATCGCGTGGCCCTGCTGGTGGGAGTGTCGGGGGCAATTGTAGTTGAAGCGTTCGGCGAGCCAAGGGCGGGGGCGAGCCGGAAGCGTGAGCGCCCGGAGTTCTTCGCGAGTACGGTCGCCGACGCTAACAACACCGGGCGCACACGCTTCCGGCTCGCC
>JAYTUC010000203.1:0-21108 GCA_043744775.1 Fimbriiglobus sp.
TCGGCGCCAACCCACTCGCGGTTCAACGCGCGCCGGCTCACAAACCATCAGCATTTTCAGACCGGCCATATTCAGGCATTTTCGCGCCGGCGCCCACACTGCGCCCTACCAGCCAGTCGGCGATCGCCTGGCGGGCTTCCTGGCAAGCCGCATTACTCAGTAACACCGGCCGCCTTCCCGAAGTAGGCCGCCCATTCCGGCGAATCTTCGTCGAGCGTGCCCAGCACCGCATTGTCGGCCGCCAGGACAAGCCGCTCGATCACTGCGGCCTGCGTGACACCTTCGCGCCTGGCAAGCCGCTGCATGGCCAGCGCTGCCCGGTGATCGACCCAGATGCTCAGCCGCCGGTCTTCCAGTCTTGCCCTCTTGCGATATGCGGCTTGCCGCTCTGCGTTCGTCGCCATGCTGACCCTTTCGTTACTTGGTAACGAAGAGTCTATCATCGTTACGCGGTAACGACGCGGCTCGTTGGCGCGAGTCGATGCGCGAAAAATCGGGGGTAGGGCGGGGGTAGGAAATAGGGCCGCCTCAAGACTCAATGCTAATGCGGGTCTTTACAGACACCCTCTCCGCCAGGAACCTAGTATTCATGAGGCTCCTCAAGGGATTTTCTCCCTTGTCCCACCATAAGACCCAACATCCGGACTGATGGTTGCGGATCAAGCCAATTGTTCCCCCTAGTAGTCTCAATAAATGGACTTCGCCGCAGAAGCGAAGCTGGCGCCAACGCATTGGATAGCGTTAGAACGCGTCGCGAGACCCAAAGTTCGTGGTTCGTTCGTTGGTTGAAGTTCATCACGGCCCACCAATGCGAACGCTTGAGTCGTATCGCTTCCCCACCCCGACCGTCCTTCGAAGTGACCCTGACCAGGTAAACAAGGCCGTATGGTCGGCGGGTCGGGACGCAGCACGGAGTCGCTCGCCGACCCTTCAAGCCGGAGTGAACACGCAGAGTGAACGTCTGCCCCAACCCCGGCAGCCTCAGCAGCCTTGGGAGCGCTTAGCGTGAAATTCGTCGTGAACGCCGGACAAGACCGCGTCGTCGATCATCTTCGGCTGAGCCTGAGTCCCGGCGTTGGCCTTGACGTCGCCACTTCGTCGCTTTCGCTCTTCGCCTGGGAGGAGCTTGCCACGGCACTGGCAGCGGCTGGGCACGTCAGGGCGGTGGTGCCGCAAGCCATCGACGCCCTGGGCTTGCTCGGCAAGGCTTCTGATCGCGCGGCGCGCAATCGGCTTCAAGTGCCACACCTGGCGCGCACCTTTGCTACATGGCTCGAGAGCAGGGCTGAAGTTCGCGCAGCATCCGGGCCGATTCCGCAAGGGCTTCTTGTTACCCGCAACGAAGCCGGCGAGCCACAAGCGGCCATGCTGGGCGCGTTGTCGCTCAGCACCGACGGCCTGGGCCTGTCGCCCGGCAATCCGATGAACTTGATCCACACCGCCGAGACGGCCTCTGAAGCGGCCATGCTGGCGGCCTGGTTCGACCAGCAATGGGCCATGCTGAAAGCCGGCCCCGAAGCGAAGGCTGCCCTCGTGAACGCCCTTCGGTCGATCGCCACGTCGCAGGACCCGTCGACCATCTACGCGCTGATGCTGCGCCACTTGCTGGGCGGCGACGATGCCCTCGACGAAGAACGCGTTGTCAACAGCGCCACTGGCATCCGGAACACGATCGTCTGGAAAAAGCTGTATCGATTCCAGCGCGACGGCGTCGTGGGCGTGGTTGAGAAGCTCGACCGCTTCGGCGGCTGCATCCTGGCCGACAGCGTGGGCCTGGGCAAAACCTTCGAGGCCCTGGCGGTCATCAAGTACGCCGAGCTGCGCAACGACCGCGTTCTGGTGCTCTGCCCCAAGCGGCTCCGAGACAACTGGACGCTGTACAAGACCAACGACCGCCGCAACATCCTGGCCGGCGACCGCTTCAACTACGACGTCTTGAACCACACCGACCTGTCGCGCGATGGCGGTGCCTCCGGCGACATCGACCTGGCCAACGTGAACTGGGGCAACTACGACCTAGTGGTCATCGACGAGTCGCACAACTTCCGCAACAAGAAGTCGCCCAGGGCCGGCGGCGAGACGCGCTACGACAAGCTCATGCGAAGGGTCATCCGCGAGGGGGTCAAGACCCGCGTGCTGATGCTCTCGGCGACGCCGGTCAACAACCGGCTCGCCGACCTCAAGAACCAGATCGCCTTCGCCACCGAGGGGGACGACGAGGCGCTCAAGCCGTTCGGCGTCGCCAACGTCGCGGCGACGGTGCGGCTCGCCCAAACGCAGTTCAACCGCTGGCTGCAACTCGACGACGGCGACCGCCGGCCGGCCCGGCTCCTCGACATGCTCGGCTTCGACTACTTCCAACTGCTCGACTTGCTCACGATTGCCCGGTCCCGCAAGCACGTCGAAAAGTACTACGGCACTGCGGAGACCGGCAAGTTCCCCGAGCGGCTCAAGCCGGTCAACATCTACGCCGCCGTCGATCTGGCCGGCGAGTTCCGGCCCGTCGCCGAGATCAACGACGACATCCGCCGGCTGAAGCTCGCCGCCTACGCGCCCTTGCGCTACGTCCTGCCCGGCAAGCAGGCGGCTTACGACGCCAAGTACAGCCACGCGGTGAAGGGTGGCAGCGGCCGCTTCCGGCAGGTCGATCGCGAAGAGAGCCTCATCCACCTGCTGCGCGTCAACGTGCTCAAGCGCATGGAGAGCGCCGTGTCGTCGTTCGCGCTGACCGTCGGGCGGCAGTTGAGTGCCGTCGAAGCGGTGCTCGCCCGGCTCGACTCCCCGGCGGCGGATGTCGAAGAGCGCGACCTCGACGGCCTCGACCTCGACGACCCGGCTGTCGATTGCCTGCTCACCGGCACCAAGGTCAAGGTGCTGCTCCAGGACATCGACCGCGTCCGGTGGGCGCAAGACCTCACCGAGGACCGCGACCGGCTCTCGAAGCTCGTCGCCGCGGCCGAACTCGTGGACGCCACGCGCGACGCCAAGCTCGCCGAGTTGAAGCGCGTCATCGCCGCGAAAGTCGCCACGCCGCTGAACCCCGGCAACCGCAAGGTGCTCGTGTTCACGGCGTTCTCGGACACCGCGTTCTACCTGTACGAGCACCTCGCCGCGTGGGCCGCCGGCCTGGGCTTGCGCGCGGCGTGCGTCACCGGGTCGGGCCGCAACCGCTCGACTGTCGATGGCCTGCGCAACGACATGGCGTCGATCCTCAGCGCCTTCTCGCCGCTCTCGAAGCAGCGGCCCGCCGACCTCGCCGGCGACGGCGACCTCGACTTGCTGATCGCCACCGACTGCATCTCTGAAGGCCAGAACCTGCAAGACTGCGACTTCCTCGTCAACTACGACATCCACTGGAACCCCGTCCGCATCATCCAGCGCTTCGGCCGCATCGACCGCCTCGGCTCGCGCAACACGTGCGTCCAACTCGTCAACTTCTGGCCCAACATGGAACTCGAAGAGTACATCGGCCTCGAGCAGCGCGTCAGCGGCCGCATGGTGCTCCTCGACCTCTCCGCGACCGGCGAGGAGAACGTCATCGAGCAGCAGTCCGGCGACCCCATGAACGACCTCGAGTACCGCCGCAAGCAGCTCCTCAAGCTGCAAGACGCGGTCATCGACCTCGAAGACCTGTCGAGCGGCGTGAGCATCGCCGACCTGACGCTGACCGACTTCCGCATCGACCTCGCGCGGCTGCCCAAGGCCGACCGCGCGGGCCTGGCGTCGATGCCGTTCGGGACGTGCGCCGCGGTGCCGGCCGGGGGCGGCGTGCTGGCGGGGGCAATCTTCTGCCTGCGGGCCGTCGGCGCGACCGCGGAGACGCCGGCCGAGCCGGGCTACCCGCTCGCCCCGCACTACCTCGTGCAGATCGCCGACGACGGCACCGTCGTCGCCCCGTTCACGCAGGCCCGCGCGATTCTCGACGCCCTCAAGCGGCTCTGCCACGGCCGCACCACGCCCGACCCCGACGCCTGCGAACGCTTCGAGGCGGCCACCCACGGCGGCGAGCGCATGGGGCACTACCAGAAGCTCCTCGCGGCGGCGGTCGCGTCGGTCGTCGGCCAGACGGAGGCGCGCGGCACGGCCAGCCTGTTCAGCCCCGGCGGCACGCACGCGCGGCCCGGCGAGTTCGCCGGCATCGACGACTTCGAGGTCGTGCTGTACCTCGCCGTCGTCGCGGGGGACACACCGTGACAACGGCCGACATTCTCGCCGCGTTCGCGCTGCCGCCGCAAGCGGCCGTCGGCCGGCGCGTCCCCAAGGCGCTGCTGCTCGAACACGGCGCGCCGACGGCCGCCGACCGCCGGGCCGTCGCCGACGGCATCGACGAGCTGACCTGGGCCGCCACGCTCAAGCCCGCGACCGTCGGCGTGCCGGCCTTCCGCGACGCCGCGCGCGAGTACCTCGAAGTCGCCGTGCTGAGTGTGACGTACCGGCCGAAGGCCCGCGCCGGCCGGCTGCGCGAACTCGTCCACCGGGCCATCCCGTACCCTGTCGTGCTGATCGGGTCGGACGGGGTCGTGTCGCTCGCGGAGTTGCGGCACGCCCAGAACGCGGCGGGCAAGACCGTCCTCGACGGCGACCTGCTCGCCGCCGACCCCGCGGCCGTGACGGCGGAACTGGCGTTCGACCGGCAGCCGGCGACCGACCTGGCCGTACTCTATCGGGGGTGGTGCGGCGTGCTGGCCCCGCTGGTCCGCCGCGCCGGGCGGCTGGCCGAGGCCGCGGCCCTCCGCAAGCGGGCCGGCCGCGAGCCGCAACTGGCCCGCCGCGTCGAGTTGAACCGCCGCCTCCGCGAACTGACCGCCGACGAGCCGCCCCCCGGAACCTCCCCATGACGCCGCTCACATTCGCCGACCCCCAGACGCGCTCCGCCGACCTCGTCGCCGAGAACGTCGCCCGGCTGCGCGAGCACTTCCCCGAGGCGGTTACCGAGGGCCAGATCGACTTCGACGTGCTGCGGCAACTGCTCGGCGGCGCGGTGGACGAGCGCGAGGAGAAGTACGGCCTCAACTGGCACGGCAAGCGCCGCGCCCGCCAGCTCGCCCTGACGGCCAGCACCGGCACCCTGCGACCTTGCCCCGGCGACGGCGTGGCCGAGGCGACGACGCGGAACGTCGTCATTGAGGGCGATAACCTCGAAGTGTTGAAGCTCTTGCAGAAGAGTTACAGCGGCCAGGTGAAGCTCATCTACATCGACCCGCCGTACAACACCGGCAACGACTTCGTCTACCCGGACGACTTCACGGACGGCATCGGCAACTACCAGCGCCTCACCGGCCAGGTCGATGGCGACGGCCGCAAGCTGACGAGCAACCCCGAGACCAGCGGCCGCTTCCACACCGACTGGCTCAACATGATGTACCCGCGGTTGAAACTCGCGCGGAACCTGCTGACCGAGGACGGGGTCATTTTCATCAGTTGCGACGATTCTGAAATTCATGAGCTGAAATTCATTCTGTGCGATATATTTGGTGAGGAGAATGTGCTCGGAATTATTGCAAACATCAATAATCCGAAAGGCAGATCAGACGACAGATTTATTGCATCTGCTCATGAGTATCTAGTAGTTGCCGGAAAGAATACAGATGTAACGGCTTGGGCTGGTTTTATACCTGAGGAGAACATTACTCGCCGCTATAACAAAGCAGATGAACAGGATCAGAAATACCGAGAGATAGACCTTCGCAAGACTGGCGATTCTGATAGGAGACACGATAGGCCGGACATGTTTTACTATTTCTATTATTCCCAGGCGGCGAAGGTGCTCCGGCTGAGCAAACTGCGTGATATTGCCACAGCGGATGAATTAGAAATCATTCCGCTTCGGGATGATGGAACTGAAGGGAGATGGCGGTGGGGCTTTGAAACAGCTACCCAGCAACTCAGTAGCTTGTTGTCACGCTATATGCCGAACAGGCAAATTTGGGGCGTGTTCGAGAGGGACTACCTTGAGGGCCGCTCACTTGTTAAGCCTACAAGCTCATGGACTTTCAAAGAAGTGAACAGCGAACGTGGCAGCGAACAATTTATGCAATTGGGCTTCCCGAAGGAGTCCTTCCCTCGCCCAAAACCTGTCGGGACCATTCAGCGCATACTCGACATTGGAGCGCAGGCATTTGACAAGTCGGCGATTGTATTAGACTTCTTCGCCGGGTCGGGGACGACGGGCCACGCGGTGATGGCGCAGAACGCGGCGGACGGCGGCAGCCGGCGGTACGTCCTGGTGCAACTGCCGGAGCCGCTCGACCCGGCGAACAAGGACCAGAAGACGGCCGCGACCTTCTGCGACACGCTCGGCAAGCCGCGGACCATCGCCGAACTCACCAAGGAGCGGCTGCGGCGGGCAGGGGTGAAGGTCAAAGCCGAGAACCCGCTGTTCGCCGGGGACACCGGGTTCCGCGTGTTCAAGCTCGACAGCAGCAACCTCCGCACCTGGGAGCCGGACCACGCGGACGTGGCGAAGTCGCTCGAGGAGGCGACGGAGCACGTCAAGGCCGGCCGCACCGAGGCGGACGTGCTCACGGAACTGCTGCTGAAGCTCGGCCTCGACCTGTGCGTCCCCGTCACGACGAAGACGATCGCCGGCAAGGCGGTGCGGAGCGTCGGCGGCGGCGTGTTGCTGGCCTGCCTGGCCGAGTCGATCGGCCGGGCCGACGCGGAGCCGCTGGCCCTGGGCATTGCGGCGTGGCACCAGGAGTTGGCCCCGGCCGGCGGGTCGCAGGTGGTGTTCCGGGACAGCGCCTTCGCGGACGACGTGGCCAAGAGCAACCTCGCGGCGATCCTGCACCAGCACGGCCTGAGCAACGTCCGCAGCCTGTAAGGGGGAGTCGCCGTGAAGCTGCACTTCGAGCCGGACCTCGATTACCAACATCACGCCATCGAGGCGGTGTGCGACCTGTTCGCCGGGCAAAAAGTCTGCCGGTCGGCGTTCACGGTCACGACGCCGCGCGACCCGGCGTCGCTGTTCGACGGCGGCGACAGCGACCTGGGCGTCGGCAACCGGCTGACCCTGCTGCCCGACGAGGTGACGAAGAACCTGAACACGGTGCAACTGCGGCACGGCCTGAAGAAGTCCGAGGGGCTGAGCGCGAAGCATTACAACTTCACCGTCGAGATGGAGACCGGCACCGGCAAGACGTACGTCTATTTGCGCACGGTGTTCGAGCTGAACCGCCGCTTCGGCTTCACGAAGTTCGTGGTCGTGGTGCCGAGCGTGGCCGTGAAGGAGGGGGTGTTCAAGAGCCTCGAAATCATGGCCGACCACTTCCGCGGCCTGTACGACAACGTAGCGTTCAGTAAAGGCAACAACTACTTCGTGTACGACTCCGCGAAGCTGGGCCAGGTGCGCAACTTCGCCACGAGCAACCAGATTCAGGTCATGGTGGTGACGGTGCAGGCCGTGCGGTCGCAGAAGGTGGCGATCATGTACAAGGACCGCGAGTCGCTCAGCGGCGAGCGGCCGATCGACCTGATTCGCGCGACGTGCCCGATCGTCATCGTGGACGAGCCGCAAACCGTGGACGGGGGCGTCGATGGGGCCGGCAAGCAGGCGCTCGACGACATGAAGCCGCTGTGTACGCTGCGCTACAGCGCGACGCACGCGGACAAGCACCACATGGTGTACCGGCTCGACGCCGTGGCCGCCTACCAGGCGAAGCTCGTCAAGCAGATCGAGGTGGCGTCGCTCTCCGTCGAGGGCGGCCACAACAAAGCCTACGTCCGCGTCGTGAGCGTCACCAAGCAGACGAAGTCGAAGCCGGTGTCGGCGAAGCTGGAGGTGGACGTGCAAGGGGCGTCGGGCGTCGATCGCCGCGAGGTCACCGTCACCGGCCACGAGGACTTGCAGCAGGTGACCAGGCGGGCGCTGTACGCGGACTTCCGCGTCGGCGAAATCCGGGCCGACAAGGGCAACGAGTTCGTCGAGTTGCGGTTCCCCGGCGGCGAGGCGTACCTGAAAATCAACGAGGCCGTCAACGACATCGACGCGGCGGCGGTCAAGCGGCAGATGATCCGCCGGACGATCAAGGAGCACCTCGACAAGGAACTGCGGCTGCGGCCGCGCGGCATCAAGGTGCTGAGCCTGTTCTTCATCGACAAGGTGGACAAGTACCGCCAGTACGCCGCCGACGGCACGCCGGTGAAGGGCGAGTACGCGGTCTGGTTCGAGGCGGAGTACGCGCGGCTCGTCAAGCACCCGGACTACGCCACGCTCTTCGAGGGCATCGACGCGGCGAGCAGCGCCGCCGAGGTCCACGACGGCTACTTCTCCATCGACAAGGCGGGGCGGGCGCAAGACACCGCCGAGAACAACGAGGGCCACCGCGACAACGCCGCGCGGGCCTACTCGCTGATCATGCGCGACAAGGAAAAGCTCCTCAGCTTCGACACGAAGTTGAAGTTCTTGTTCAGCCACAGTGCGTTGCGCGAGGGCTGGGACAACCCGAACGTCTTCCAGATTTGCGCCCTGCGCGAGATGGGCACGGAGCAGTTGCGGCGGCAGACGATCGGCCGGGGGCTGCGGCTGTGCGTCAACCAGCAGGGCGAGCGGGTCCGCGGCTTCGAGACGAACACGCTCACCGTCGTGGCCACCGAGAGCTACGAGAAGTTCGCGGAGGAGTTGCAGAAGGACATCGAGCGGGACACCGGCGTCAAGTTCGGCGTCGTCGAGAGGCACCAGTTCGCCAACGTCGCGGCGGCCGGGTCGGCGGAGCCACTCGGCTACGCGAAGTCGGGCGAACTCTGGGAACACTTGAAGGAGCAGGAGTACATCGACGACGGCGGCAAAGTGCTCGACAAGCTGCGGGCCGCCATCAAGGCCGACGCGGTGCAGTTGCCGCAAAGCTGCTGCGGGGAGGCGGCCGCGATCACCGAGGTGCTGCGGAAGCTGGCCGGCACGCTGGAGGTCAAGAACGCCGACGAGCGGCGGGTCGTCAAGACGCGCCAGGCCATGCTCAACGGAGCCGACTTCAAGGCGCTGTGGGACCGCATCAAGGCGAAGACGACGTACCGCGTCGAGTTCGACAACGCCAAGTTGATCGCCGACTGCGTGAAGGCCCTCGACGACGCCCCGCCGGTGCCGCGGACCCGCGTGCGGTTCCGGGTCGGCGTCTACGACATCACCGAAGGCGGCGTCGCGGCGACGGAGCGGGCGGCCTCCGGCCCCGTGGCGGTGGACGAGGGCGACCTCGATTTGCCGGACATCCTGACCGAGCTTCAGGAGAAGACGCAGTTGACGCGCAAGAGCCTCGCGGCGATCCTGCGCCGAACCACGAGGCTGGGCGACTTCGCCGCGAACCCGCAGGCGTACCTCGCTCAGGCGGCCGCGGCCATCCAGGCGACGAAGCAGTTCGCGCAGGTGGACGGCATCCGCTACCAGCGCCTCGGCGACGACCAGTATTACGCGCAGGAACTTTTCGAGAAGCCAGAGTTGACGGGCTACCTGAAGAACCTGCTGGACGTGACCCGGTCGGTCCACGAGCAAGTCGTCTACGACTCCGGGAGCGAGAAGGCGTTCGCGCAGCAACTCGAAAGCAACGAGTGGGTGAAGGTCTACGCGAAGCTGCCGGGGTGGTTCCGGGTGCCGACGCCGTTGGGGTTTTACGAGCCGGACTGGGCGGTGCTGATCGTGAAGGACGGCGTCGAGCGGTGCTACTTCGTGGTGGAGACGAAGCCGTCGCTGTCCGGCACCGACTTGCGCGGCAAGGAGCAGGCGAAGATCGACTGCGGCAAGGCCCACTTCGCCGCACTCGGCGGCGGCGCGTCGGCGGCGAAGTTCGTGACGGCGACCACGCTCGACGACGTGCTGGCCCACACGTAAAGCGGGCCGCGCGGCGAAGCCGGTCGGGTGCGGCACTCACTTCGCCCGCGTCGGCGCGTCCTCCCCGGCCGGCGGGCCGGCGGCGGGCGCGACGGAGAGGATCACCACGTCCTCGGGCGCGGAGTCGTGGGCCGCGTGGCCGTTGTCTTGGAACCGCTCACTCAGCGGCCCATCGACCTCGTCCTGGAGGAGTTTGCGGCCGTCGGCGAGCTTGCCGAACAGGTAGTACAGGCCCGGAATCACGAACACCCCGACCGCCGTGCCCAAGAGCATCCCGCCGGCGGCGGTCGTGCCGATGGTGCGGTTGCCGATCGCCCCGGCCCCGGTGGCGACGACCAGCGGCAGGAGGCCCGCGATGAAGGCGAAGGAGGTCATCTGGATCGGCCGGAACCGCAGCTTCCCGCCCTCAATGGCGGCGTCCTTCAGCGACGCCCCCTCCTGGCGGCGCTGCACCGCGAACTCGACGATCAGGATCGCGTTCTTGCCGAGCAGCCCGACCAGCATGACCAGGCCGATCTGGGCGTACACGTCGTTCGCCAGCCCCATGACCTGGAGGAACAGGAACGAGCCGAAGATGCCGACCGGCAGCGACAGGATCACGGCGAGCGGGAGGAGGAAACTCTCGTACTGCCCGACCAGCACGAGGTACACGAAGGCGACGACAATCAGGAAGATGACGACGCTCTCGTTGCCCGTCCTCGCCTGGTCGTAGGACAGGCCCTCCCAGCCGAGGCCGTACCCCTGGGGGAGCGTCTCCGCGGCGACCTCCTGGATCGCCTTGAGGGCCTGGCCGCTGCTGAAGCCGGGGGCCGGCTCGCCCTTGATCGACGCGGACGGGTACAGGTTGTAGCGGGTGATCTCGTTCAACCCCTGCTTCTTCTCGACCCTCATGAACGACGTGTACGCGACCATCTCCCCGCGGTCGTTCTTGACGAACAGGTTGTCGAGGTCCGCGGGCATCCGCCGGAACTCCGGCGCGGCCTGGACGTACACCTTGTAGAACTGCCCGAAGCGGATGAAGCCCTGCTCGTAGGTGCTGCCGATCAGGATGTTGAGGTTGTCGAGCGCCTTGCCGATCGACACGCCCTTCTGCATGGCCTTGTCGTTGTCGATGATGAGTTCGTACTGCGGGTATTTGCTGGTGTAGAAGGTGAAGAGGCCCCTCAACTCCTTGCGCTTCTTGAGCGCGGCCATGAACTGGTCGGTCACCTCGCCGAGCCGCTTGTAGTCGGTCGTGTTGTTCTTGTCGAGCAGCCGCAGCGAGAACCCCCCGGCCGCACCGAACCCCGGCACGGCGGGCGGCTCGAAGAACTCGAGCGTCACGTTCGACATCGCCCGGCACTTCTCCTCCAACTCCTCGATGATCTCGCGCGCCGTCCGCGTCCGGTCTTGCCAGCGCTTCAGGTTGATGATGCAAGTCCCCGCGTTCGACCCGCGGCCCTCGGTCAGGACCTCGTACCCGGCGAGCGACGAGACGGAGGTGACTTCGGGGACTTCCCGCGTGATTTCGCGCAACTCGTGGGACTTGGAGTTGGTGTACTCGAGCGTCGAGCCGGGCGGCGTCTGGATGATGCCGTAAATGATCCCCTGGTCCTCGCCGGGGATGAAGCCGGTCGGCAGCTTGTGGTTCACCAGGACGATGCCGCCGGCGAAGCCGCCGACGACGAGCATCGACAGCAGCCGGCGGGTGACGATGCCGCGCAACACCCAGCCGTAGCCGCCCGTGACCGCCTCAACCGCGCGGTCGAACGGGCGCTGCACGAAGGGCAACAAGTTGAGCAGCAACGCGAACGGCCCCCAGAGGTCGTAGACGAGCCAGTTGAACCCGCCGGCCGCCGCGCCGATGAGGGTGACCGTCAACCCCTTGGCCGCCGGGGACCGCTTCGCCCGGTGCGCCTCGTGCGGCCGGAGGATCATCGCGCACAAGACCGGCGTCAGCGTCAGGGCCACCAGCCCCGAGAGGATGATGGCGGTCGCCATGGTGATGCCGAACTGCCGGTAGAAGGTGCCGATCGGGCCGGGGACGAACGTGACCGGCACGAACACCGCCGTCATCACCAGGGTGATGGCGATGATCGCGCCGCTGATCTCGTGGAGGACCTCCATCGTCGCCCGGTACGGCGACAGGTGCTTCGCGCTCATCTTGGCGTGGACCGCCTCGACCACCACGATCGCGTCGTCCACCACCACACCGATCGCCAGCACCATCGCGAAGAGCGTGATGAGGTTGATCGACAGGCCGAACAGTTGCATGAAGAAAAACGTCCCGACCAGCGACACCGGCACCGCGAGCGTCGGGATCAGCGTCGAGCGGAAGTCGCCGAGGAACATGAACACCACGATCGACACCAGCACGAAGGCTTCGAGCAGGGTGTGGCGGACCTTCTCGATGGAGGCGTCGAGGAAGCTCGACACGTCGTAGGTGACCTCGAAGTCCATGCCGGGCGGGAACGACTCCTTCTTGATCTGTTCGAGTTCCTTCTTGACGTCACTGATGACCTTGGCGGCGTTCGAGCCGGGGTTCTGCTTGATGACGACGGCCGCCGACGGGTGGCCGTCCACGTCGGAGTAGATGTCGAAGAACTCGGAGCCGAGTTCGACGCCCTTCTTCTCCTCCTCGTACTTGACCGCGCCCTTCGCGGCGTCGCCCTTGGTCAGGGCAACGGGCACGGTGGCGTCCCGCGGCGGGCTGGACCGGCAGACATCCTTGAGCCGCAAGATTTCGCCCTCGGGCGTCGCGCGCAAGATGATGTCCGCGTACTGCTCCGGCTTGTCGTAGCGGCCCCGGTACGTCAGGACGTACTCGATCGACTGCGACGTGATGCCGGTGGCCTGGCCGAGGCGGCCGGGCGAGCCGATCACGCTCTGCTCGGCGATGGCCTTCATCACGTCTTCAGTCGAAATGTTGCGGGTCCGCATCTTGTCGGGGTCGAGCCAGATCCGCATCGCGTAGGTGCGGCTGCCGAGGATCGTGGCGCTACCGATCCCGTTGATCCGGCGGATGACCTGGAGGACGTTGACCTGGGTGTAGTTGTACAGGAACTTCTGATCGACATCGGGGTCGGTGCTGAAGATGTTGACGTACATCAACATGCTGGGCATGACCTGGTTGACGATGATCCCTTCGCGCTGCACCAGCGGCGGCAGCAGGTTCTTCACGATGGCGATGCGGTTCTGGACGTTCACGACCGCCAGGTTCGGGTCGGTGCCCGGCTCGAAGTAGATCAGGATCGTGGCCTCCCCGGCGCTAGTCGCGTCCGAGGTCATGTAGCGCATGCCCTGCACGCCGTTGATGGACCGCTCCAGGGGGATGAGCGTCGAATCGACCAGCACCTCGGCGCTGGCACCGGGGTAGGTGATGAAGACCATCACCGTCGGCGGCGCGATGGACGGGAACTGGGAGACCGGCAGCGAGGTGTAACCCAGCCCCCCGAGGAACAACAGGATGATCGAGATCACGATCGCCAACGCCGGGCGGTACAGAATCTGCGTGAACATGGTGTAGGTCCCGGAGATGTGGCGTAACCGTTGGCCCGACCGCGGCGGCCTGATCGGGTCGGGGGCGGGGGCATCGGGTTGTGATCAACTCTTAACGGCTCGCCGAGGCGGGTCCTACTCGGCGGTGTGCTTTTGGTTCGCCAGGACCTCGTGCGGGGGGCGGAACTCGCACTCGACTTTCTCGCCGTCGTGGACCTGCCGCACCCCGTCGAGGACGATGCGGTCGGTCTCGTCGAGTCCCTTCCGGACGACGAAAACGTCGTCCAGTTCGTGCGCGACGGCGATCTCGCGCTGGCGGACCACGTTGTCCTTGCCGACGACGTAAACGTACCGCTTGTCGAGGATCTCGAACGTCGCCCGCTGCGGGATGACGGTGGCCCCGCGCAGCGTCTGGCTGATCAGCACCTTGCCGGTCTGGCCGTGGCGCAAGCGGCGGTCGGGGTTCGGGAAGTCCGCGCGGTAGCGCCGGTTGCCAGTCTCGTTGTTGACCGTGCTCCCCTTCGACATTAACTTGCCCGGCCGGGCGTACTTGACGCCGTTGGACAGGAGCAGTTCGATCCTCTGGCTCTCCTTATCTTGAGTCTCGCTGGCGGCGAACTCGAGGTCGCGGGACTCGGGGACGTTGAAGTACACCCACATCACGCTGTTGTCCGAGAGGGTGGTGAGGATTTCCCCCTCCTTCATCATGCTCCCTTGCTGCTTCAACTGGCGGTCGATGATGCCGTCGAACGGCGCGCGGACCGCGGTGAAGTTCAACTCGGCCCCCGACTGCTTCAACTTGGCCTTCGCCTTGTCGAGCTTGGCCTGGAACAGCAGTACCTCGTTCTGGGAGACGACTCGGGCCGGGTCGTCGGCCAACTGCTTGGTGTTCTTGTACTCCAATTCCGCGAGCCGGACCTCCGCCACGTCGGCGTCGTACTTCGCCTGAAAGAGGGTCGGCACCACCTTGAACAGGACGTCGCCTTGCTTCACCAATTGGCCTTCCCGGACCGTGATCTCTTCGAGTCGCCCGGCCTCCCACACGCTGACTTCGATGTGGCGTTGCGAGTGGATTTGACAGACGAACTGCTCGGTAATGACAACGTCCTTGATCTCCGGGCCGGTGAGGACGATCTTGTGATGCTCGTGGTGCGGCTCTTCTTCGGCGTGGGTCGGCTGGCAGGAAGGCAGGCAGGGGAAAATCAGCGCCAACGTGAGGGCCAGAATCCGCGAGGTGTTCATGGGGGATTTCGCTCGCTGAGGAATTGGCAAACGCTCGGCGGGTCGGAGGCCGTCGAAGCCGTCGGGACACCGAAGTCCGCCATTCGGTCTAACGCATTCCGTTCGACAAACGCAACCTTGGTGCCAATGTGGTTATCGCGTTCAGTCCTCAAGTCTTGAGTCACGTCGGTCCGATTGCCGTGTCCCTGCGAGAGACTCCACAATTCTGTCCCATCGAGATCGTTGTCGGTCGTCGGAATTCGTCGATAACGCCAGTCGTTCGAGTGGGTTGGGTGGTCGGCATTTGTGGCCGAACCCTATGTCCGCGTGCGTCGAGTGCGGGCCGGCCGACGGCACGAAGTGTGGGCGAAGTGAGAGTTGACGAGGATTGGTCTGCACGGTTTTTGGGCACAAAAATTTCCGACCGGACCACCTGTTCAGTGGCCCAAGCGGCAACCTCATGTCGGGCGGGACTGGGTGTCTAGCGACCAGGCCGGCACAACCCCGACCACAACGCTTGCCCTGAGCGGTGTTGCGGCACCACCGACGGAACATTCGCCGGGCGGAACCGCGTCGTGAAGTCAATGGCCTCCGGTAACTTCTAACGGGCGAAAGCTAGCGGCGGATTCTGCGTGGCACCGGCCGACAGGTCGCCGCCACCGAGGGCCTGGTAAGCGTTCACGATCGCCGACAGTTGCTGCCGTTTGGTTTCGATCAACGCCGTCCGCGCCTCCAGCAGGTCGCGCTGGGCGAACAGCACCTCGATGTACTCGGCGCGGGCGTTCTGAAACAGCTTGTTGGCGGTGTCTACGGACGCCTCCAGCGACTCCAGTTGTTGCCTCTTGAGGGCGATGCTCTTGCCGTAGTTCTCCGCCATTGACACGCGGTTCACGACCTCGGTGAAGGCGTTCAGGACGACGCGCTGGTAGTTGTACACGCTCTGCAACTGGCGGGCGTTCGCGCTGCCGTAAACCGCCTTGATCGCCGCCCGGTTGACCAGCGGCGCGACCAGGTTGCCGCCGGCGTTGGCGACGAAGGCTTCGGGGTTGAACAGGAACCGCGGGTTGAACGCCTCGTAGCCGACGCTGCCGGTGATGTCGAGCGACGGGAAGAACTCGGCGCGGGCGACCTTCACCTCCAGCCCGGCGGCCTGGAGTTCGTCCTCGGCCTGGCGGATGTCGGGCCGGTTCAGGAGCAACTGCGCCGGCACCCCCACGTCGAGCGAGTGGAGGTTCAGGTCGAGGAAGCCCGCCGTCGCACGCTCGACCGGCTGCGGGAAGCGGCCAAGGAGGAAGTTGATGCGGTTCTCGGCCTCGACGACCTCCTGCCGGACGATCAGCTTCTCGCTCTGGTTCTTGCGGACCTCGGCCTGGAACCGCTGGACGGCCAGCGCAGTGCCGCGGCCGGCGTCCAGCTTCGCCTGGGAGACCAACCGGCTCTGCTCCTGGAGCGCGATGGTCCGGTCCAGCGTCTCGAGCCGCTGGTCGAGGGAAAGCAGCGTGTAGTAGTTCTCCGCCACGTCCGCGACGAGGCGGGTGACGACGTAGTTCCGCCCCTCGGTCGTGGCGAGGTAGCGCAGCGAGGCGGCGTCGCGGGCGTTGCGGAGCTTCCGCCAGATGTCCACCTGCCACGAGAAGTTCGCGGCGACGAGGTAGTTCGGCAGCGGGTCGGGGAAGTTCCGGCCGCGGCCGTCGAGGAGTTGCCTCTCGGCGGCCCCCTGGGTCGTGAAGACGCTGGACCGATCGACGGTCGCGCGGGTCCCGAGTGTGAGGAACGGGAGGTACGCCCCGATCCGCGTCAGGATCTCGTTCCGGGCGATCTGAACGTCCTCGGCCCGAATTTTCAGCTCCTGGTTGCCGGCCAGCCCCTCGGCGATCAGCCGCGAGAGCGTCGGGTCGCCGAAGAACTCGTCGATCCCGACCTTCGCCGAGCTTTCCGAACCGCCCGCCGCGCCGGGCGGGTTCACCGCGCACCCCACAACGCCGAGGCCCCCGACGGCCGCCGCGAGCGGAATCGAGTTCCCCGCCGTGAACGCGCCGGCGGCAACCGTTGTCGCACTGCCCACGGGGAAGCCGGCCGGCAGGCTGGCCGCCGGCTCCGCCGGGCGGAGGTTCGGGATGCGACAGGCCGGCAGCGCGAGCAGCGGCACCCCGCAAACGGCCACCCTGACCAGCACGTGAGCCGTTCGCTTGGCGTTCGAGAGTCTCGCGGAAGGGTTCATCGGGCCTCATCCTTGAAAAGTCTTCGTCCTTCGGGCGACCCCGCCAAGAGAGCAGTTGAAACCAGCGGTTGGCTTACGCCGGGCTGATTCCCGACCCCTGGATGCGTGCGGCGGGACTAGGCCAACTTCGCGGCAGACTCCGTTTCGTTATCGGCCGAAACGGGTTGTGGCTTGAACACCGACTTTACGGACTGCGGAAGATGAGGGGCTTGCGCCGAGATCCCGCGCTACGTCGTCGTCTCCGACTTCGCGCAGGTCGCCATCCACGACCTCGAAGAGGGCACGTCCGCGCAGTTCGCGCTCGCCGACTTCTCCAAGAACGCTGACAAGTTCGCGTTCATCCCCGGCTACAAGCTGCACAAGCTCGCCGAAGAAAACCCCATCGACATCAAGGCCGTGCGGCGGCTCGGCACCCTGCACGACGCCCTCAAGGGCGGCGGCTACGCCGGGCACGACCTCGAACGCTTCCTGGTCAGCGTCCTGTTCTGCCTGTTCGCCGAGGACACCGGGCTGTTCGACCGCAACGCCCTGACCGACTTCGTCGAGTCCCACACGCGCGACGACGGCTCCGACCTCGGCGGCCAACTCGCACGCTTCTTCCAGGTCCTGGACACGCCGGACGACAAGCGGCAACGGAACCTGCTCGAAGAACTCGCCGCCCTGCCCTACGTCAACGGCGACCTCTTCGCCGAGCACCTCGGCTTCGCCGACTTCAACCGGGCGATGCGCGACAGCCTCCTCGACTGCTGCCGCTTCGACTGGTCGCGCATCTCCCCGGCCGTGTTCGGGTCGCTCTTCCAGTCGGTGATGAACGCCGCCGAGCCCCGCCAGGACGGGGCGCACTACACCACCGAGCGCGACATCCTCAAGCTGGTGCGCTCCCTGTTCCTCGACGACTTGCGGGCGGAGTTCGACCGCGTCAACGCCTTCCGCGGCACGGTGCGGGAGTCCCGGCTGCGGGAGTTCCACGCCGCGCTCGGCCGGCTCACGTTCCTCGACCCCGCGTGCGGCTGCGGCAACTTCCTCGTCGTCACCTACCGCGAGCTGCGCCTGCTCGAGATCGACGTACTCCGGGCGATCCACGGCACCAGCGCCCAAATGGTGCTGGACGTGTCCGCCCTATCCGTCGTGGACGTGGACGCCATGTACGGCATCGAGATTAGCGAGTTCCCCGCGCAGATCGCGCAGGTCGCGCTCTGGCTGATCGACCACCAGATGAACCAGCGGCTGAGCGAGGCGTTCGGCCAGAACATCGTCCGGCTGCCGCTCAAGAAGTCCGCGACGATCCGCCACGCCAACGCCTTGCGCACCGACTGGGCCGACGTGCTGCCGCCGGCGAAGTGCTCGTATGTGCTTGGCAACCCGCCGTTCGTGGGGCACCAGTGGCGGTCGGACGAGCAGCAATGCGACATGGCGATTGTCTGGGGCGAGGACGGCCGGTTTGGTCGTCTCGATTACGTGACCGCGTGGTATCGCAAAGCGGCGGATTACGTGTCGAAATCCTCTATCCCGTGCGCGTTCGTCTCCACCAACAGTATCTGTCAGGGTGAGCAGGTTGCGACGCTGTGGGGATGGCTCCTAACGCGCGAATACAAGATTCACTTCGCACACCGCACCTTCGAGTGGCAGTCCGAGGCCGCGGGCCGGGCGCACGTGCACGTCGTCATCGTCGGCTTCGGCCACTTCGACAGGCCGATGAAGCGGATCTACGATTACGACGTGGACGCCTCGCAACAGCAAGCCGCTGTTACTGACTGCGCGAACATCAACCCGTATCTCGTGGTCGGCGCGGACCTCGTGTTGCCGTCGCGGACGGACCCGCGCCCCGGCTACCCGCAGATGAAGAAGGGTAGCCAGCCGACCGACGGCGGCAACCTCGTGCTGACGCGGCAGGAGCGCGACGAATTGGCTCAGGCAGAACCGTTTGCGGAGAGGTGGCTGCGGCCGTACCTGGGCGGGGAGGAACTCATCAACGGCGGGGACCGCTGGTGCTTATGGCTCCGTGACGCCGACCCGTCCGAGTTGCGGCAATGCCCGCGCGTACTGGCGCGAGTTCAACTGGTGCGGGAAGCCCGCCTCAAAAGCCCGACGAAGAGCGTCCAGGAGTACGCCTCGCGGCCGACGGTCTTCTCGCAGGATCGGCAACCCGATGCGTCGTACCTGGCGGTGCCGGAAGTGTCTTCGGAAAGGCGCAAGTTCATCCCTATCGGATTTCTCCCACCGTCAACGATTGCCAGCAACCAGTTGCAAGTCGTCGTAAATGGCACCGTTTTTCACTTCGGGATCCTGTCATCAACGATGTATATGGCTTGGCTGCGCGTGGTAGCGGGCAGAATGAAGTCTGACTACCGCCATTCTCCTGCCGTCTACAACAACTACCCGTGGCCGGGCGAGCCGGCGGAGAAGCTGCGGGCGGCCGTCGAGGCGAAGGCGGCCGGGGTGCTGGCGGCGCGGGCCAAGTTCCCGGCCTCGAGCCTGGCCGACCTGTACGACCCGCGGACGATGCCGCCGGAGTTGACGAAGGCGCACGCCGAACTCGACCGCGCCGTGGAGCGCTGCTACCGCCCCGAGGCGTTCGCGTCCGACCGCGACCGCGTCGAGTACCTGTTCGCCGAGTACGAGCGGCTGACGGCCCCGCTCACCGCCGGCCTCGACGCGAAGCCGAAGGGGGCACGCCGAGCCTCGAAGCCGCCGCCAGAGAACGACTAGCCCGGCATCCGGCAGACGTGCTGAGACAACGCTGGGAATGCAGCGAGCCGGCACCTTTCGGCACCGGCTCGCATCGTCTGGCACAGCGAGGATGACGGGACTCGAACCCGCAACCTCCGGATCGACAGTCCCGCACGCCCCCGACGCAAACACTACGAATCCTAGCACTTCAAGCGATGTCGGCACTCCGGGCGCAGTGCCGGGCGCAGTGGCCGGAGAAGTGAAGGGGGAGCACCCCGACGGACTGGCCCGCGTCGTCGAGGCGTGGCCGACGCTCCCCGAACCGCTCCGCCGCGCCGTGCTGGCGATCGTGGCCGCGACCGGGTAAGCCGCGTCGGGGTATGCTGCAATTGCTGACATCGGTGCCCTGGGGCGTCAGCCGACCTGGATGCCGCCCAGGAACTCCTGATACTGGGCGGCGAACTCGTCCAGCGTCGCCCCCGTCAGCGGATCGGAGAACCGCACCCGCGGCAGGGACCCCTGACCGGCCCCGGTCAGCACCTCCGTGCGGCCATCCCCGTTCACGTCCACGGCTCTCACCGGCACCCCACCGCGGTCGGATGCGTCCCCGGCGAAGAAGCTGGCCGACACCACCGGGGCACCGCTCAGCAGGGTCCGGGCGGCGAAGACCACCACCCGAGGGGCTCCGCCCGGCCCGGCCCCGGCGATCAGGTCGGCCGCCCCGTCCCCGTCCGCGTCGCCGACTGTGAGGTAGACGCCGTTCCGCAGCCCCGCCTCGAAGGCGAAGAAGTCGGCCGTCAGGGCCGACGGCGTCCCCCGGCGGATCGACCCGCCGTCCCATACGGCCACCCGCGGGCCGCCGCCGGTGCCGGCCCCGACGACCAAGTCTGGCACCCCGTCGGCGTTCAGGTCGCCGACCGCCGGCCGGGCACCGCCTCGGAAGGCCGGGTCAGTGATCCCCCAGAAGTCGGCCAGAACCCGCCCTGGGTCGCCGCCGCCGAGTACCCGCACTCGCGGGCCGCCGCCGGCGTCCGGCGTCACCACCAGGTCGGCCCGCCCGTCCCCGTCGAAGTCACCGGCCGCCAGGTTGACCCCGCCGGCGAAGGAGGGCTCGAAAGCGAGGAAGTCGAACAGCACCGCCCCGGTGTTCCCGTCGTAGGCGACCACCCTCGGGGTGCCGCCGGGGCCGGCCCCGGTCACGATGTCGGGGATGCCGTCGCCGGTCAGGTCGGCCGTCGCCACCCGCGCCCCGCCGGGGTTGCCGGGGAACGGCCGGAACCGGAACCGCTCCTGACCGGCGGTCAGGTCGAACACCCGCACCAGTTCGCCGCCGGCCCCCTCGGCGGTGGCGATGAACGTCGGCCGCCGACCCGCCGACACGCTCCCCAGGGCGGCGTAGTCCGGCTCCATCCGGCCCGGCGGCACGGCGGCCGTCTCGGCTGTGCTCGGGGTGGACGCTAGGAACATCCGCTTACTATCGTCCGTCTGGAGCGGGACGATGGTAAGCGGTGTGAGCGGCGGCAGCGGCAGGACCGGCAACGGCAGAGTCACCGGCGGCACGACCGGCGGGGCCACGGGCGGCACGACCGGCAGCACTACTTGCAAGTTGCCGATCAGTACGCCGCCGACGTTGGTGCCGCTGATGGTTATGATGTCGGTCGGGTTGGCCGTGGTCCGCACGGTCCCGGCGGGCTGCACC
>JAYTUC010000204.1:0-57618 GCA_043744775.1 Fimbriiglobus sp.
CGGCAAATCCAGTCGCTGGGCTTCAGCTACGACTGGGACCGCGAGGTCGATACGACCGACCCCGACTACTTCCGCTGGACGCAGTTCATCTTCCTGACGCTACACGACACCTGGTACGACGCCGCGCAGAACCGCGGCCGCCCCATCAGCGAACTGCCGATCCCCGTGTGGGAAGCGTGTTGCGGCCCGGATTCGGTGCGGGAGTATCAAGACTCGAAACGGCTGGCGTACCAGGGCGAGGCGATGGTGAACTGGTGCCCGGCGATGGGGACCGTGCTCGCCAACGAGGAAGTCATCGACGGCAAGAGCGATGTCGGCAACCACCCTGTCGAGCGCCGCGCCCTGCGTCAGTGGCTGCTACGCATCACGAGCTACGCCGAACGCCTGTTGCGTGACCTCGACACGGTCGAGTGGCCCAACTCGATCAAGTCAATGCAGCGCGATTGGATCGGCAAGAGCGACGGGGCCGAGGTTGAATTCAGGATCGAATCAGAGGTCATGAAACGCCTCACCCAGCGCGGTGAGATTCTTGACGCCGGCGTCATCAGCGTCTACACCACGCGGCCGGACACCTTGTATGGCGCGACGTACATGGTGTTGTCGCCGGAACATCGCTTCGTCGCCAAGATCACGGCCGACGAGCAACGCGACGCGGTGGAAGCGTATCAGCGCGCGACGCAGTTTAAAAGTGACATGGAGCGCACGGAACTCGCCAAGACGAAGTCGGGCGTGTTCACGGGGGCACATGCCATCAACCCCGTCAACGGCGAGCGGGTCCAAATCTGGATCGCCGACTATGTGCTGGCGAGCTACGGCACCGGCGCAATCATGGCGGTACCGGGCCACGACGAGCGCGACTTCGAGTTCGCCAAAATCTTCGGCCTGCCGGTCGTCGCCGTCGTGCAGCCGACGATCGAGTGGTTGACGAAGACACGCAGCACCCTGGACGACCTGACCGCGGCGTACAACGGCGACGGCGTCCTCGTCAACTCCGGCGACCTGAATGGCCTCACGACCGACGCGGCCAAGGCCAAGGTTATCGCCCAATTGGAGGCGAAGGGGCAGGGCACGCGGAAGGTCAACTTCAAGCTGCGCGACTGGCTGTTCAGCCGGCAACGCTACTGGGGCGAGCCGTTCCCGCTGCTGCACGAACTCGGCGACGACGGCAAGCCGAACGGCGTCGTCCGCCGGCTCGGCGTCGAAGACTTGCCGCTGAAGCTGCCCGACCTCGCCGACTTCAGCCCCGACGGCAACGTCGAAGGCCCCGTCGCGAAGGCGACCGACTGGGTCAACGTCACGATCGACGGTAAGCGATACAAGCGCGAGACGAACACGATGCCGCAGTGGGCCGGCTCGTGCTGGTACTACTTGCGCTACATCGACCCCAAGAATAGCGGGGCGCTCGCCGACCCGAGTAAGCTGAAATATTGGCTGCCGGTCGATCTGTACGTCGGCGGTGCCGAGCACGCCGTCTTACATTTGCTGTATTCCCGCTTCTGGCACAAGGTCCTCTTCGACCGCGGCATCGTGCCGTGCGCGGAGCCGTTCCAGAAGCTCGTCAACCAGGGGATGATCCTCGGCGAACCGGAGTACCACGTCAACCCGGCGAGCATGATCGTCAACGCCGCGAAACTTGATGAACTCGGTATTGAGACGGAGCGACGTGGCGAGAACCTAGATGATGTCGTGTTGAAGGATGTCGGCGAGGAGCGGACGGAGAAGCGCAAGGGCAAGACGTACTTGAAGGGCACCGAGATCGAGTTGAGCGCCCGCGCCGAGAAGATGTCGAAGTCGCGCGGCAACGTCGTCAATCCCGACGACGTGGTCCGCGAGTACGGGGCCGACAGCTTGCGGCTGTACGAGATGTTCCTGGGGCCGCTCGAAGCAACGAAGCCGTGGAACACCAAGGGCGTCGAGGGCGTGTCGCGCTTCCTGGGCCGAGTCTGGCGGCTCGTTGTCGATGACGCCGCGGAGACGCTGACGCTGAACCCGAAGGTCACTGACACGGCACCGTCACCGGCGACGCTGCGCGAGCAGCACCGCGTCGTGCAGAAGGTGACGCTCGACACCGAGCGGATGCAGTTCAACACCGCCATCAGCGCGATGATGGAGTTGACGAACCACCTCACCGGCCTCGAAGCCCGCCCGCGTGTAACCCTCGAAGCCCTGGTTTTGCTACTCGCGCCCTACGCCCCCCACGCCGCCGAGGAGTTGTGGCGTGCCCTGGGTCACGGGCCGACGCTGGCCTACGAGCCGTGGCCGGCGTTCGACCCGGCGCTCGCCGCCGCGGACGAGATCGAAGTCGCGGTGCAGGTCGCCGGCAAGGTCAAGGCGCGCCTGAAGGTGCCGCCGGACGTGGCCGACGCGGCGCTCGAGGAGGCGGCGTTGGCCCACCCCGATGTGCTCGCGGCGCTGGCGGGGAGAACGCCGAAAAAGGTCATCGTCGTGCCGCGCCGCATGGTCAACATCGTCGTGTAGAAAACGAAGACGACCTCCCGCGAAGGCGCAAAGCTCGCCAAGGACACCAAAATCGATTTCGGATTTCTCCGCGCCCTTTGCGTCTCTGCGGCTAATACTGCTTCGGTTTTTGCGCCGCCCCGAGTGGCCTTCCGCGCCAACTGGCGTTTTGGTACAAGTCCGTCGCCAAAACCGTTGCGCCCCCTCGGGACGACCGCCGTGTACAAATTCCTGCTCTGCTCGAAGTACCTGCGGACGCGCTACCTGGCGTTCGTCTGCATCGTCTCGGTGATGCTCGGCGTCGCCACGCTCATCGTCGTCAACAGCGTCATGAGCGGCTTCAGCCACAAGCTCCAAACGCGCCTCCACGGCATCCTCGCCGACGTGATCGTCGAGACCGACCGCGCCGACGGCCTGCCCGAGTCGCCGGAAGTCGTCGTCGCGCGGATCATGGCGTCGCCGGTCGGCCAGTACGTCGAGGCGACCTCGCCAACGGTCGAGGTCGCGGCGCTGCTGCAATTCCAGGTGCGCAACCGGCACACCGGCGAGCGCATCCCGATCACGAAGCACGTCCGCATGATCGGCGTGGACCCCGCGCGGCACGCCAAGGTCGGCAAGTTCCTCGACTACCTGACGCGGCAGAAGGGCGGCGACACGGCCTCGTTCGCGCTGACCGCCGAGGCCCGCGACCGCCTGAACTTCAACACCAACTTCGGCGGCTGGGAGCCGCGTGGCCTCGACCTGCCCGCCGTCGCCATCCCGCAGGCCCCCGACCCCGTACTGCCGGGGGTGTTCCTGCCGCCGGTCGCGGTGCCCGCGCGGGCGGTGGCTCCGCCGCCGGTCGTACCCGACGCCGGCCCGCCGCGGATGCCGGGGCTGTTCGTCGGCCACGCCATCGCGCACCACACCTGGAAAGACCCCGAAACAGGCCTCTCCGAGACGGTCAGCCTGCTGCGCGAGGGGGACGAAGTCTTCCTGGCGACCGTCGGGGCGACCGGCACCAAGCCGGTGTCGAGCAGCTTCGTCGTCGCCGACTACTTCCGGTGCGACATGAGCGAGTACGACAACAATTTCGTGTACGTCGCCCTTGATGAGTTGCAGTCGATGCGCGGCATGGGCAACCGAGTCAACACGGTCCAGATCAAACTCACCGCCGCGGCCGCCGCCGACCAGCAACTCGTCCACAAGACGATCATCCCCGAACTCCAGAAAATGTTTGGCCGGGAGGTCGGCACCAGTGTCGTCTCGTGGCAACAGCACCAGGGGGCCATCCTCGAAGCCATTGACATCGAGCGAGGTATCTTGAACCTTCTGCTGTTCATGATCGTCGGCGTCTCGGGCTTCAGCGTGTTGGCCATCTTCACGATGATCGTCAGCGAGAAGTACCGCGACATCGGCGTCTTGAAGTCCCTCGGGGCGTCGAGCCGCGGCGTGATGAGCATTTTCGTCACCTACGGCCTGATGCTGGGTGTGGTCGGCTGCGGCCTGGGCACGCTGCTGGGCCTCGGCATCACGGTGTACATCAACGAGATCGAGGGCTTCCTGACGCTCCTCACGAAGCAGCAAATCTTCGACCGCGGTGTCTACTACTTCGACAAGATTCCGACCAACATCGAGTCCATGACGGTCGTGCTCGTCAACGTCGGCGCGCTCAGTACGTCGGTGCTGTTCAGTGTGTTGCCGGCCTTCCGGGCGGCCCGCTTGCACCCGGTCAACGCCTTACGCTTCGAGTAGGCCCACGGTTACAGAGTCGAAGGGAATCGCCATGCTCGTCGCGTCGAATCTGCGCAAGACCTACCGCCGCAACGCCGACCAGGTGCAAGTCCTGCAAGGGCTGTCGCTGGAGGTCCACGCCGGGGAATTCTTGAGTGTCGTGGGGGCATCCGGCTCCGGCAAGAGTACTTTGCTGCACCTGCTCGGCACGCTCGACGTGCCGGACGAGGGCACGATCACGCTCGACGGCCGGCGCATCGACAACGTCAACTCCCGCGAGCGCGACGAGTTACGCAACAAGGTCTTCGGCTACATCTTCCAGTTCTACCACCTGCTGCCGGAGTTCAACACGCTCGACAACGTGCTGATGCCGGCGTACATCTCCAACTCACTCTACCAGTGGTTCTCGACACGCCGCGAGTGGCGCAAGCGGGCCGCGGAGATGCTCGAACGGGTCGGCCTGTCGCACCGGCTGACGCACCGGCCGCGCGAACTCTCCGGCGGCGAGATGCAGCGGGCGGCGGTCGCGCGGGCGCTGCTGTGCCGGCCGCAAATCCTGATGGCCGATGAGCCGACGGGCAACCTCGACGCCGGCATCGGCGGCGACATCGTGCGGCTGTTGCGCGAGCTGAACCGCGACGACGGCGTCACCATCGTGTTGGTCACGCACAACCTCGAGATCGCCAACACAACCGACCGCATCCTGCGGATGACCCACGGCAAGCTCGCCACGGACGGCCCGATGCCGTTCACGCGGCCGAAGCTGGCCGCGGTGTAAAAACCAATTTTGCCGCGGAGACGCAGAGGCGCGGAGAAAGACGAATACCAGTGTTGCTTCGCCGGAGGGAGTCACCGCATAGGCTCGATGGCGTTCTTGAAGCTTGAATTTGGTTTTCTCCGCGCCTCTGCGTCTCCGCGGCAAAACGTTTTGAACGGCAAGGTGCCATGTCCAAGGTCTATCTCGACGGCCGCTTCGTGGACAAGCTCGACGCTAAAGTCAGCGTTTTCGACCACGGCTTGCTCTTCGGCGACGGGGCGACCGTCGGCCTGCGCATCGTCGCCGGAAAACTGCCGCTGCTCGACGCCTCCCTTGACCAACTCTTCGCCACGGGCACTCGCCTCGGCCTGCGCGTCGGCGGCGACCGGGAAGCCTTGGCCGCCGCGGTGCGGGAGACGGTCGCAGTCAACGCCCGACAAGTCGGCTACGTCCGCATCCTGCTGACGCGCGGGGCCGGGATGCTGGCCCACGATCCGCGCAAGTGCGAGCCGACGGTTGTCGTCATTGCCGACGACGTGTTGCCGTACCCCGACGACGTGACTGAGCACGGCCTGCACGTCGTCGTCGCGCAGACGGTGCGGCGTGCCGGTCAACTCGAAGACGGCGGCCTGACGCTCAGCGGGCTGACGGCGGTCCTCGCCAAGCAGGAAGCCCTGTCGCGCGGATGCCTCGACGCCATCCTCCTGAACGCGGCCGGCGACGTGAACGGCACGATCGACGCGGGGCTTTTCCTCGTGGTCAACGGCCTCGTGGTGACGCCGGAGCCGACGCGCAACCCCGACGCCGTGTTCACGCGTTGGCTGCTCGACCGTCTGGCCGAGTGGGGCAACCCCGTCGAAGTGCGCTCGGTGTTGCCGGGGGAGTTGCCGACAGCCGCGGAAGTTTTCCTCGCGGGGGGCGTCGCTGGGGTCGTCCCGGTCGTCCGCATCGACGGCCAAGTCGTCGGCGACGGGGTGGCGGGACCGGTGACCCGTGACATCCGGCGGCGTGCCGTACAATGGCACCATGAGTGAGACTTTGACCCCCGACGTGACTGCCAAGCGCGACCGGTTGCTTGCGATTCTTGGCGAAATGCCCGGCGTCGCGGTCGCGTTCAGCGGCGGCGTCGATAGCGCCGTCGTCGCCAAGTCGGCTCTCGTCGCCCTTGACGCGCAGGCACTCGCGGTCACCGCCGACAGCCCGAGCGTGCCGCGCTCCGAACTCGCCGACGCCCGCAAGCTCGCGGCAGTGATCGGCATCCGCCACCTCGTCGTGACGACCGAAGAGTTCGACAACGCCGACTACCTGAAGAACGACGGCACACGCTGCTACCACTGCAAGAGCGAGCTGTACGGCCGGATCGAGAGTTTGTTGCCGTCGCTGGGCGTACCGGTCATTTGCAGCGGGGCCAACCTCGACGACGCCGGCGACTACCGCCCCGGCCTGACCGCCGCGGCCGAACACTCTGTCCGGCACCCGCTGCAAGAGGCCGGCTTTACGAAGGCCGACGTGCGGGTTCTCGCGCGACACTGGGGGCTGCCGGTGTGGGACAAGCCTGCGTCTCCTTGCCTTTCGAGCCGGCTCGCCCCCGGCTTGGCCGTGACGGCCGAGCGCACGCTGCGCGTCGAGCTGGCCGAGGAGTTCCTGCACGCCCGCGGGCTGCGCGAGTGCCGGGTGCGGCACCACGAGGGCGACCTGGCCCGCGTGGAGGTGCCGGCGGCGGAGGTCGCCCGCTTCGCCGCGGAGCCACTCGCCGGCGAACTCGTCGCCCGCCTGACCGAACTCGGGTTCCGCTACGTCACGCTCGACTTGCAGGGCTTCCGCAGTGGCAACCTCAACGGGCTGATTTCCCTCGACATCAAGCGCCGCTACGCGACGCCCCTACCCGCCGGGACCGAGACATGACCCCCCTCGCCGCCGAGCAGGCGTTGAACGCCTACTACCTCGACGCCCGCAGTAAAGTGCTCGAGCTCGCGGCGATCCTCGACCGCGTGGGCCGTGGTGCGGGGGCCGCCGACGCGGCCGCCGACCCCCGCCTCGAACGTATCGCGACCGCGATTCAGGTGCTCCTGAAGGGCACGGGTGGCCGGGCGGAGGAGGTGCAGCGCGTCTTCTCGCTGGAGTACGACGCCGGCTGGGAGGTTCCGAAGCCGCGTTGATACAATGGCCCGCGTCGGCGACAATCGCCCCGACCCCACCCCGCCGAGAGCGAACATGCCGATCAAAGTGACCTGCTCGAAGTGCCAGGGCGTGCTGCACGCGCCCGACGACGCCGGCGGCAAGCGTGGCAAATGCCCGACCTGCGGCAACGTCTTGTCGATCCCCGGCGGCTCGGGCGGGTCGATGATCCCGCCGGAGCCGGAGCCCTCGGCCGCGGGGCCGTCGGGTTCGTCGCTGCAAACGCGCCTGCCGTCGGCGGTGTTCGGCTCGCCGGCCGAAGACAGCCGCAAGGCGTCATTCGCCCCCGGCTTGACCGGGCAGGGCGGCACGACGACGGCCCCCCTCTCCGGCGGCTTCGACGCCCGCAACGCCCCGGTCAGCCGGCCGTCCCCCGCCCCGTCGGAGGCCCGCAAGTCGGGCGACCCGTTCTCGAAGGCCGGCCCGCGCGCCCCCGCCCCCGGTGCCGACGCGGAGTGGGGCAGCCAGGCGTGGCGGCGGACGCGGCGCGGCTTGTGGTTCGTGCAGGCCGGCTACTTCTTCGCCCTCGTCGCCGTCGCCCTCCCGGCCGGGCTGGCCATCGCGGTGAAGGCCGGCGTGAAGCTCCCCGCGAAGCCGGGCCTCCTCAAGCTCGCCGACGCGACCTTGGCCGACGAAATCCGCGCCGCCGCCTTCCTGATCCCGGCCGCGCTGGCGTTCGCGTTCGTCGCCCTCGGCCGGCTCGGCGCGACGAACGCCCCGCGCACGTCGTACGCCCGCGGCCTGCTCCGCGTGTCGGCCCTGGCGACGCTTATGAGCCTCATCGGGGCGACCGCCGTCGCGGTCATCGTCGGGCTTCAAGTCGCCGGCGGCGACCCCCCGAGCTTGCTGCCGCCCGAGGAGAGCAGGGGGGTCGCCCAGCGCGTCGGCATCGCGGTCGCGGCCGTCCTGGCCCCCGTGGCCGAACTCTGGTTCGTCATCGCTCTCGGCCGCATGGGCGCGGGCCTGCGGGACGACCGCCTCGCGGGGCGCGGTACCCGCGCGCTGGTCTACGCCGGGTTGCTGTTCACGATCGCCGGCCTGGCGACCTACGCGGTGAGCTACTACCACGCCGAGATCGACCGCCTCGTCGCCGACCAGTTCCAGCCGAAGTTGAACAGCCTCGGCGACAAGCAGGGCTTCGTCTGGCCCGGCGTGGCCGTCGTCGCCGGCCTTTCTGTCTGGCTCGTCTACGTCCGCCTCGTCGGGGCGGCGCGGGGGGCGATCCACAACTGGCTCGACGTGAACCGCGGTTGACGGCGGGTGTCGGACTGCGGTCAACTCGTTGTCAGGAACGGGGGGCGGCTGATGTTGGAAGCGTTGCCGGCGACGGTGAAGTTCTGCTGCCCGAACTGCGGGGCGGCCTTACGCGGCTCGCGCGCCGACGGCGGAAGTGTGCAGAATTGCAACCGCTGCGGGGAGGCGATCCGCGTGCCCGGCCGGCAGCACCCCTCCGAGTGCGACGGGTCCGACGCGCCGTGCGTCCCGCCCCTCGCGCTGGCGAGCGCCCGCGAAGGCTTGCGGCACCTGACGATCGGGCACCACCTCGTCTTGGCGCAAGGTACGCTGGTCGTCGTCGCTTACGCACTCTGGGCGACACTCGAGGGCACCGCGAAAGTGGTCGATCGCGACCCCGGCCCGTGGCGGGACCTCTTCCTGGCCGCCTGGGCGACGGACCTGATCTTGCTGGCACTGCAGTCCGGGTCGAAGTGGCTGGGCTACCAAAAGTGCGAGGCGGCCGCGGTCGCCGTGGGGTCCGCCGGGTGGCTGACACTGGCCCGGTTCGCCGTGCTGTTGCGCGGCCTCGGTTACCTGATGGCGAGCGCCCCCTGGCTCATGGCGACGACTCCGGACGCCGAGTCGGGCCTCGTCAAGGCGTTCGCGCAGGTAGGACACCTGTCCTGGATGGCCGGGTTACTCTTCGAGTACGGCGTGCTGGTGGTCTGGTATCGACTGCTCAGCGAACTCGGTGGGGCCGCGACGGCCGCTCCGGTCACGCGCTACCTCGCCTGGGCGGCCGGACTGGTCCTCACGGCGTCGGCGTGCGTGAGCCTGACGGCGATGACGCTGATCCTGCTGCTCCGCCAGCACTCCCCGGCCGCGACGCCTCCCCAAGGCGTGCGGCTGAACTTCGCCGCCGTCCCGCCCGACGGCTGGGGCATGGTGGCCGGACTGTTCGCACTGCTCACCGGGTTCGCACTGGTTCTGGCCTTCCGCTACCGGGGAGTTTTGAACCTCGTGTCGCGCCGCGTCAGCGCGAACCGATGACGGGCCATCGGCCGCCGAGTGGGGCTACTTTGCTGCCTTAGCTTTCGTTGCGGTGCCCTTCGCCGGCGGGGCTTTCGCGGCCGGCGTCGGTTTCTTCGCCGCGGGCTTCTTCGGGGCGACTTTGGCCGACGCCTTGACCGGCTCTGCCTTAGCCGGGGGTGCCTTCGCGACGACTTTCTTCTTGGGCGTGGGCTTCTTGTCGAGGATGCCGACGGCCTCGGCGGCGGGCACGACGACGTGCTTCTTGGCCGACTTGGCGGCGTCGCTGACTGCGCCGGCCACGGCCTCGGCGGCTCCCACGACCATGTCCTTCGCCTTCGCCATCGTGGACTTATCGGCGGACTTCTTCGCCATCGTTCTTCTCCGTGGAGGGTGATCGTTTGCCGCTAAGGTGCGGGTTGCCAAGACTAACCCGCACTGCCCCGTCAGTCGAGGCGACCGGACAATGTTCCCCGGCCGACCCTCTATGCCGCGCGTGCGGCCTCGCTACGACCGCGCGAATCGCGCCCAAGAATCTCGAGGGAGAGTCGGGGCACTCACGGGTGCCGGCCCTCGAACGCATTCGCTCGATTGACATCCGCCGCGCCCTAAGCGTGCGGTCTCGAGACTGTCAACGGGGCAGTGATCGCCCGTTGCTACTGTCGAAACACTCACGATAATTCTCCAAGGTTCGGCATCCCATTTGCGGCTAATTCGCACCAGGTCGCCATACTTCATGGAGACCGCAGCGTCCCCCATTTGGAGATTCCCGATGCGGAAGACTACTTTCGTTGCGTTGGCGGCGTTCGCCGCCTTGTCGAGCCTGACCTCTCTGGCGACTCTGCCGGCCTCGCAGCTTCCGGTCCCCGCTCCTGACAAACACCACGCGATGTACGCCGACTGCGCGAAGGTGTGCGCGGACTGCATGGTGACGTGCGAAATGACGGCCCACCACTGCGGCGAGTTGGTAGTCGCCGGCAAAAAGGAGCACGCCAAGCCGGCGATGGTGGCCGCCGACTGTGCGGAGTTCTGTGCCCTTTCGGCGAAGCTAACGGCCCGGCACAGCGACTTGGCCCCGGCGTCGTGCGAGGCGTGCGCCAAGGCTTGCGACCTGTGCGCCGCGGAGTGCGCCAAGTTCCCCGACATGCCGGAGATGAAGTCGTGCGTCGAGTCGTGCAAGAAATGCGCCGCCTCCTGCCGCGAGATGGCCAAGATGACCGGCCACAAGCACTAGGCAACCCTCACTCAATCGCACCGCAGCCGGCACGGCGACACCACCGCCGTGCTTGCCGCCGGGCGGCGTCTGACGTGGGCAGGCATGTGGCAATGTTGAAGTCTATCCCCGCCACGATTCTCGTCGAGCAGCAGTGTGTCACGCTGGGGAGCCACCGCCGACGCATTGGCACGTCGCGGCGGCGTGGAGGTCGAGGCTGAGCGACCTTATGGGCGTTTAGACCGTGGGTCCACCAACTTCTCGCGATGACCATGCACCCGCGTGAATTCCGTCGCAATTCCGACTACTGAGTTGTTCGACCTCCAGTTTACGGGGCTGACAATTCGCTGACGCCTGTTTTTTCTCACTGCGATCACATCCGCGTCTTGGTCAAGTTCATACCCTGACAAGTATGCTCACTCCAAGCGAACTCGTCCCGGACCACGAAGCCGAATTCCTCGTGAGACTTCGCGGTCTGTTGAAGCGCTTCGAAGCGGTCGAGGCGTTCATGGAACTCGAAGTCTTCGCCCCCCGTCCGAACGAGGAAGCGTCCCCAAGCAGCAGCCGTTGAAGCGCTCGAATCGTTGGGGCAGGATTACGACGCTGCCGAGGCCGACCCAGGCTGGCCCGCGGGCTTGCCGCTCGCCGAAGCAATCGCGGCCCTGGAAGCATGTGGTAGCCACCGCGCCTTGGCGCGCTTCCGCGACGACGCTTTGGCGACGACCGCGCAAATCCTGAGCCTGCGGATGAGGTCCGGTGACGACTCGCCGACGCTGGCGATGTTGCACGCTTATGCCGGGGACTTTGACTCGGCGATGCGGGGCGCGGCACCGGGGTCTTTGCCCGCGGGCTGGGAAGAACGGGCGGCCCCGCTGCGAGCGTTCTGGCAGTTTTTGACGGACGCCGGCACGCTCTCGGGCGACGAGTATGACGCGCTCGAGGTGTGCGTAGAGGGCGCGTTGGGGCGACCTTGCGTCCGACACACGTTCTTGAGCCAATTGGTTTCAGGAGCCCCTGCCGCGCTGGCGGCGGCGCCGACACCGACCGTCACGCCACCGCGACTGCCCTCGCCGCCGCTCCGGGTGCCGCCGCCGGCACCGCCCGCCGCCGTGCCCCTGTCGCCGCCGGAGCGGAAAGCGGGGACGGCCGGGAACCGCCAGAAGCTCACGGCTATCGACTGGGCCGCACATGCCCCGGCGTTGACCGACCGGCCGGCCGCGCCACCCAAGACGGCGGAGGCGGCCCATTCCCCGGCGGCCCCCGACACTGCCCCGCGGGTGTCGCCGCCCGCACACACCGGGGTCGAGGCCGAACAGTTTGGGGCGGTCTTGACGGTCCCCGAACTGTCGGAGGAGTTGCGGACCTTCGAGGAATTCGCGCGGAATTACTGGCTAGACCCGGTGACTAGCGAATGCGAGCCGGCCCCGTGGCGGCAGGGCGACTACGAGGGGCGCGTCGGGGCGGCCCTGGACGCGGCGCTCGAAGCGGCGGCGACGGGGAACCCCGGCCGGCTCGCCGAGGCGTACCTGCTGGCCGGGGGGTGCGAAGGCTCCGTCCGGCCGCAGACGGTCGCCAACGTCGCCGCCGCGTTCTACGAGCCGCTCAAGCTCTCGGTCGGGCGGGACGCGGGCCGTGTCGCCTTCTTGAGGTCAGGCCACGTGTCCCGGCCCGAATTGCAACTCGGGCTGACGCTCGAGGCGCTGCGGCCGACGCCGGGCGACACGCTGTACGAGCCTGAGTTCCAAGACCTGCTCGCCAAAGCGGAGTTCCGGGACGGGTCGGTCGCGGCGGTCGTGGCCGGGCTGTTGCGGCACCACACGCAGTCCGAAACCGAGCCGACAGCGCGGCTGCGGGCGGCGCTCGCGAAGCAGCCGCCGCCCTGCGTCGATTGGGCGGCCGTGCTGGTCGAGCGCCGCAAGCGGGTCCACGCCGAGGTCAGGCGAGTGACCCAGAGCGCCGGGTCGGCCTACGTCGGGCAATTCAGGCACTGCCGGCTGGCCTGGGCAAAGTTCATGACGCGATTCGTGATCCCGCTGGCCACGCCGATGTACCCCGACCACGCCGGCCCCTGGGACGCGGCCAAGGCGGCGACCCGGATAGGGCGTCTATCGCGGGAACACGCCGAGATCGCCGACGCGGACGAGGCGCGGGCCAAGGCGCGGGTCATGATGGACCGGGTCGTCGAGCGACTGGCCGAAGCGTTCACGGAGGCGAACGACGCTTGGCGCGAGTTGGCCCGGCTGCCGCAGTGCGACCCCTCGAACCCCGGCGACCTGGCCGGGGACGCGCGGCTGCTGGTGGACGGCCCGCGCGGCGGGACGCCGGCGGAGCAGCTCGCGCACGCCTTGCTCGCCCGCGTGCTGGGGCCGGGGGCGGCGTCGCCGCTGGCGGCGCACCCGCTGTCACTGGAGCCGCGGCACTTCGCGGCGTACCCCGCGCTGCTCGACTTCGTCGACGAGCCGATCGACCCCGCCGCCCCGCCGCGGGCCGACCGACTCGCGGAGTCGGGCCGGGCGGCGGCGGTCCTGCTCGACCCCCGCGGCCGGCGCGACGGCCCCGCCCGCTGGGATGACATCGAAGCCCAAGCCCGCGGCGACGGCCGCTACGACCGGCTGAAGACGCTGCGCGACAACTTGCTGCCGACCGACCTGTTCGCCGCCGCGCAGAAGTCGAACGAACTCCTGGTCGCGAAGCAGCGCCAGGCCGACCGGCTCCGCGCCGCCTGGCGAGGCCTGGAGGCGCTGGGGGTGCCGTCGCACAAGGTCAACTACGCGGCGATCGCGTGGGCCGAGTCGGACGGCGAGGGCGGGGACCTGCGGCTGCAAGAGGCCTGGCTGGGGCGGGTCGCGGACGCCTCGGGGGCCCAACTCGCCGCCGCCGTGGCGTCCCTGGACGCGACCCTGAGTCGCGACCCGTCGGCCGCCGACCGGCTGCAAGACCTGCGGGCCGGCCGGTACGGCGTGGCGCTCCGGGGCCGAGACGGTGCCGCGGCCGAGGCGCTCCCGCCGCGCGAGACGGCGTGGCGGGGTGACGCGGCCCGGCGATTCCTCAGCCCGCGCGCGACCCTCCTCGACCTGGCGGATGCGGGCCGGGACATCGCCCGCAAGTGGACCGCCAACCTGGGCGAAAAGGGGAGCCGCCACAACTCCCTGTCGAGCCTCCGCGCGGAGTTCGTGCGGCTCGTCTTCGGGGACACGAGCCGGAGTCTCGCCGGCGCACGCGACCAGGCCGACCGGGGCCAGGCGGTGTTCCGGCTCGAAACCGCGCGCGTCCGCGCGCACCTCGCCGCGCAGCAGCCGACCTACCTGCCGCAGTTGCACGCGGCCAAGTACCTGGTCGTCGTGGCCGCGCCCGAGTCGCCGGCGGACCGGACTTACGTCCAGCGGGCCGCGGAGGTCGCCGCCGAGTGCGGCGAGAACGCGATCGTGGCGATCCTGTGCCCCGGCATCACGCCGCCGGTGCGCGACGAGTTGCGCAAGAAACTGCACAGCCGCAACCTCTTGGCCGCCTCGGTGGACGACCTCGACTTGTGCCGGCTGCTGAACCCCGGCGGGCTGGCCCCCGACCCGGTCGTCGGCCTACTCGAGGTCGTGCTGGAGCAGCAGCCCTGGCGCGCCCGCAACCCGTTCGTCTCGCCGGAGGGCAGCGACGTGCGGCTGGAGATGTACGTCGGGCGCCGCAACGAGGCGGAGCAACTCGCCACGACGGCCGTCAAAACCCGGCTGTTTTCGGGGCGCAAGCTCGGCAAGACGGCGCTGCTGCAGTACATCCGCCAGACCTGGGACGGCGAGGAACTGCCCAACGGCCGCGTGCTGCGGGTGGTGTACGTGAGCATCGTCGGGGTGGACAACGAGGCCCTGTTCGCCCGGCGCGTCCTCGAGCAGCTGCGGCACGACTTCCCAGGCGTGACGCTGCCCCGAGAGTTGCCGGGGCCGGCCTCGATCCTCGACTGCTTGCGGCAGTTGCTGGAGCAGCGGCGCGGCGTCGAGTTGCTGATCGTGCTCGACGAGGCGGACGAATTCGTCGCCGCCCAGGTCCGCGACGACGCCACGCGGCCGGGTCAGGGGCTAAGCTGGAAACTCCGCGAGGCGTTGACGGCCGGCGGCGAGTCGGGCAACCGCGTCCGCTACGTCTTCACCGGCTACCGCGCCACCTCGACGCGGGACGGGGTCTGGTACAACTGGGGCGACGTGCTCGAGTTGGAGCAGTTGAGTCCCGACGAGGCCGCCGGGCTGGTCGCGCGGCCGCTGGCGCGGCTCGGCATCGACGCCGGTGCCGAAGCCGCCGACATCGCCTTCCGGTGCGGCTACCAGCCGGCCGTGTTGTTGCGGCTCGGGGAGCGGTTGGTGGAGCGGCTCGACGAGCGCGGCTACCAGGAGGGCTACTCGGTCACGCGCGAGGACGTGCAGGAGGCGTTCGAGGACGCCAAGGTCCAGGCCGAGATCCAGGGGGTCGTGCGGGCCAACTTCCAGGGCAACCCGTTCGGCCAGGCGGTGTTCGCCGTCGTGCTGCGCGAGTCCGCCCGCGCGGCCCTGGGCCAGTGGCTGCCGGGGCTGGCTCAGACGGTCGCCGACGCCTTCGCCGACGAGCTGGACCGGCTCGAGGAGCCGGGGGCGGACCTCGCCGGCACCGTCGCCGCGCAGTTGCGGGACATGTGCTCGCGCAAGCTGCTGCGGGCGCGGGGCGAGTCCCGCCACCCCGAGTACCAGATGGCGTTCCCCTACCACCTGGCGGTCCTGCTCGATAATGTCGATCTCGCCACCGAGGTCCGCGTGAACCTGCGAGCCTGGCGCGAGACGCGCGGGGGGCCGGGCGGGGCGCGGGCCGCCCACGCCGGCGAGGGCCGCAGTCCGCTCCGCCGCAGCGACCTGGCCATGCTCCGGGACGCGCTGGGCGGGACCGCCGTCGGGGCCGCGCCGCCGGTGATCGTGGTCGCGTCGCCCTGGCCGGCCGCCCTGAGCCACGAGCCGGGCGGCGTCCCCGACCGCCTCGGCTTGCCGGACCCCCCGCTGCCCGCGGCCGGCTACCGCGCGGACTCCGAGAGCCGCTGCTGGAAGGCGGCCACGCCGGCCGACATGGCGCGGGTGCTCGCCCAGCCCCCCGCGCACGGCCCGGTCGTTCTGCTCGGGGGGATCGACCTGCTCCGCGCCGCGTTCGCCCACGCCGACCGGGACGGCTCGGCCGTCGAGGCAGTCGGCCCGTACCGCATGTCCGACGGCCAGGTCCGCTGGTGGTTCCAGCGCGTCCTCGGCGTCGAATTCGAGAGCGAAGAGGTTTACGTCCGGGTCCACGGGGCCACCGGCGGCGTGCCGCAGTTCGTCGGCGAGTTCACGACCCTGTTGCTGCCCGGCGGCGCGGCGGGCGGCCTCAACGCCAGCGCCGAGTTGGCGGAAGGTGCCCTGCGCAAGCTCGCCGACCGACTGGCCGACCCCGGCTACGCCGCGCGGGTCGGGGCCGAGTTGACCGCCCGCGAGCGCGACCTGCTGCGCATGGCCCACGCCGTCGGGGTCGCGTACGAAGTCACGCGGGCGCGGCTGGGCGACCTCCTCGGGCAGTGGGCCGCGGCGGACTTCGGCCCAGCCTGGGCGAGCCTGTTCCCCGGCCGGCCGTTCCCCGCGCATTACCTCGCCCACGGGGAGGACTCCGTCGCACTCGAGACGCTGCTGGCCGCGGGGCTGCTGCCGTCCGCCGACGCGCCGGGCGGCTCGGCCGTCGGCCAGGCCCTGACGCTCGACCGCGGCGACCCGGTCGCCGCCCTCCTCGCCAACTTGGGGTGACCGATGCGCGTCGTCGTGAGGCTCGCCGGCGAGTCGATCCCCTGGCGTTACCGCGACAGTGACCGCCTCGGCCACTGGCTCGACGACACCCCCTGGGCCGGCCCGCCGGCCGTGAAGGTCCTGCGCGTCGCGGACACCTCGGCGGCCCCCGCCGTGCTGTCGGCCTTGCGCGACGCCGTCGCCGCGGCCGACCGGGGGCGCACCGGCGTCTGCTGCGACGAACTCGACCCCGCCGCGGTCGCCGGCGAGGGCTTCCGCGCGGCCTCCGGCGCGCACCTCGGCGTCCCCGCCGGCCGGCCGGCCCTCGAGTACGCCGCCGCCG
Source organism: Fimbriiglobus sp. (assembly GCA_043744775.1). Taxonomy (GTDB): domain Bacteria; phylum Planctomycetota; class Planctomycetia; order Gemmatales; family Gemmataceae; genus Fimbriiglobus. Next base: position 16,662 of record JAYTUC010000204.1, read on the forward strand.
CCGGGCGCGCCTGCGCGGCGCGGCCGGCGGTTTGGCTCGTGCCGCCGCTGCCGGCCGACCGGCCGCAGGCGGTGGGCGAGGCGACGCAGTTCGCCGACTTACTCGCCAAGGCGTACCCCTCGGCCCGGCTGGTGGTGCTGTTCGCCGACACGCCCGCGGTCAAGCTCGGCGGCTTCTGCTTCGACCTCAGCGAGGGCACCCCGGCCGCCGGCTCCGACCTGCTCTGCGTGGCCCCCGACCGGCTGTGGCCCCACTACTTGCACCGCCGGCTCGCCTGGGAGGCGGGCGGGCACTTGCCGCGGGCCGAGCGCCTCGCCGCCGTCGCCACGCGAGTCCGGCCGGGGGACGACGGCGGCCTCGAAGCCGCCCTCAACGCCTCGGCCGTCGCCGCCCACGAGGCCCTCGGCCCCGCGGGGCAGGCGGCCACCGCCGCCGGGGTCGCCGCCTGCGTCGGCCGCGCCGGCGTTGCCGCCGCCCTACCCGCCGGCGCGTTCTGGAGCCCGACCCACCTGGCCGGCACCCTGCCGGTGCCGTGGGTCGCCCGCGCACTTTTGCTACGCCAACCCGTCGGCCCGTTCGAGCAGTTCCTGCGTGGCGCGCTACTGTGCCTCCCGATCGTCCAGGAGTTGCTGACGACGTGCTTCCTCCTCGAGACGCAAGTCCGCGGCCGGGCCGACCTCGCGCAACCGCCGCCGGACGACTCCCCCTCGCACGGTCACTGGGGGCGGTTCCGCGCGGGCAGAGGAATGACGGCCACCCTCACCCCGCCCGGCTGCCCCGCGGCCCCGTCCGGGCCGTGGGCGTTCGCGAGCCTGGGGGAGATCATCGCCCGCGACGACCCCGCGGCCCGGCAGGGCGACTGGCGGCACGAAGTCCGCGACCTTCGCAACCACCTGGCCCACGGACACCACGTCGGCTGGGATGCGATCCGACTCGCCCGCCGCCTGGCGACCCGCTTGCGGGGGTGAGGGCCGCGCGGAGCAGTGCGGAGGAATCGGCAGCCCTCGCCCCATGCTATCGGGCATCGTCTCGACCCCCCAGGCAGCGTTTCTCGTTGCATTCGTCGGCGAGTCCCGGTAAACTTGGCACTGATCCCTGCCGGAATTCCCCTCGCCCCCGCACAAGGTCACCCCATGCCGCCACCCCGCAAGTGCTGGTCCCGCCTGCTCACCGCGCTGAGCGTCGCGCTCGCCTCGACGGCCGCGAACGCCGCCGACCCGGTTCGCCTCACGCTCAAGAAGGGCGACCACGTCGCGTTCCTGGGCAACACCCTCGCCGACCGCATGGTCCACGACGGCCACGTCGAGGCGATGCTCGCCACGCAGTTCCCGCAGCTCGACCTGACCGTGCGGAACCTCGGCTTCTCGGCCGACGAAGTGGCCGTGCGGCTGCGGTCCGCGAACTTCGGCAGCCAGGCGCAGTGGCTCTCCGCCTCCGCCCCGATCCCCAAACCTGACGCCATCGGCAAGCCCGCGGACGCCAACGCCAACCGCTTCGCCAACACCGGCACGAAGCCCGACGCGGTCTTCGCCTTCTACGGCTCCAACGAGTCGTGGGCCGGCCCCGAGGGCCTGCCGAAGTTCCGCACCGACCTCGAAGCCTTCCTGACGGCCACGGCGGCCATCAACTACAACGGCAAGTCGCCGCCGACGCTCGTACTGTTCTCGCCGATCGCGTTCGAGGACCACAAGTCGGCCCGCCTGCCGGACGGCGTCGCCGCCAACAAGAATCTCGCGCTCTACACCACCGCGATGGCCGAAGTCGCCGCCGGCAAGGGCGTGCAGTTCGTCGATCTGTTCCACCCGACGCTCGCCGCGTACTCGAAAGCGGCGAGTCCGCTCACGATCAACGGCATCCACCTCAATGAGAGCGGTTACGCCACGCTCGCCCCGGTCATCGCCGCGGGCGTCTTCGGCAAGGTCGATCCGGTCGCCTCGGAGACCTTCGCCAAGGTCCGGGCCGCCGTCGTTGACAAGAACACGTACTGGTTCCAGCGCTACCGCGCCACCGACGGCTACTCCGTCCACGGCGAGCGGGCCTTCCTGAAATTCGTCGCCGGGCAGACGAACTACGAGGTCGGTCAGCGCGAACTCGAAGTCCTCGACGCGATGGTCGCCAACCGCGACAAGGCGATCTGGGCCGCGGCGAAGGGCCAGCCGTTCCAGGTCGATGACAGTAACACGCCGCCGATGCTCAACGTCGTCACCAACAAGCCGGGGCAGGGGCCGGGCGGTACGCACCTGTTCCTTACCGGCGAGCAGGCGATCCAGTCGATGAAGCTCGGCAAAGACTTGCGCGTCAACCTCTTCGCCGACGAGACGATGTTCCCCGTCCTCGCCAAGCCGCACCAGATGGCCTTTGACACTAAGGGCCGTCTGTGGGTCGCCACCTGGCCGACCTACCCGCACTGGACGCCGAAGAGCCCCGACTCGGACAAGCTGCTCGTCCTCGAAGACACCGACGGCGACGGCAAGGCCGACAAGTGTACCGTCTTCGCCGACGGCCTGCACAACATCACCGGCTTCGAGTTCACCAACGGCGGCGTGCTCGTCGCCCAAGGCCCCGACATCATGTTTCTCAAGGACACCGACGGCGACGACGTGGCCGACGTGCGTCAGCGCGTCCTCCACGGCGTCGATACGGCCGACACGCACCACACGTCGAACAGCTTCGTGCTCGACCCTGGCGGTGCCATCTACTTCCAGGAGGGCACCTTCCACCAGACGCAAGTCGAGTCGCCTTACGGCCCGCCGCGGCGGCTCTCGAACGGCGGCGTGTTCCGCTACGAGCCGAAGACCCAGAAGCTCGACATCTACGTCACCTACGGCTTCGCCAACCCGCACGGCCACGTCTTCGACCGCTGGGGCCGCGACATCGTGGTCGATGGCACGGGTGCCAACCCCTACGACGGGGCGCTGTTCTCCGGCTACCTGCCTTACCCGCAGAAGCACGGCCGCATCCCGCAAGTTTATCAGCAACGGACCCGCCCCTGCGGCGGCATCGAGTACTTGACTTCGTCGAACTTCCCGGACGAGTTCCGCGGCAACCTCGTCGTGTCGAACTGCATCGGCTTCCTGGGCCTGCTGCGCTACAAGATCGAGACCGAGGGCGGCAGCGTGAAGGGCACCGAGTTGGAGCCGATGCTGACCAGTACCGACCCCAACTTCCGCCCCGTGGACGTGAAGACCGGCCCGGACGGGGCGCTGTACGTCGTCGATTGGCAGAACCCCATCATCGGCCACATGCAGCACAACTTGCGGGACCCGTCGCGCGACCAGAAGCACGGGCGCGTCTACCGCATCACGCACGCCAACAGCCAGAACGTCAAGGCCCCGAAGGTGGCCGGCGAGCCGATCGAGAGCCTGCTCGCGTTACTGAAGTCGCCGGATGACCGCATCCGCTCGCTGGCGAAGATCGAACTCGGTAGCCGCAACACGGCGGACGTAATCGCGGCGGTCAAGGCGTGGGACGCGGCGCTCGACAAGGCCGACCCCAACTACGACCACAACCACCTCGAGGCGCTTTGGGTCCACCAGTACCACGACACCGTCGATGTCGAACTATTGAAGTCGAACCTGGCCGCGACTAACCCGCTCGCCCGCGCCGCCGCCGTGCGTGTGTTGCAGGTCTGGGGCGACCGCGTGCCGCAGGCGCTCGAGATGCTCAAAGTCCTGGCCGCGGACAAGCACCCGAAGGTTCGCGTCGAGGCCGTTCGGGCCGCCAGCTTCCTGAAGCAGCCCGAAGCCGTTGAGATCGTGCTCGTCGCCGCCGAGCAGCCGGCCGACCCGTTCGTCGCCGTGGTCAGCGTCGAGACGATGAAGGTGCTCGAGCCGATGGTCCAGGCGGCCATCAAGTCCGGCCAACCGATCAAATTCACGACCGCCGCCGGGGCCAAGTTCTTCCTCAAGAGCGTGACAACTGACCAACTCCTCAAGTTGCAGCGGACGACGGCGATCAACCGCGAACTGCTGTCGCGGTCGAATGTCCGCGACGAGGTCCGCCGGGAGGCGGTCACCGGTCTGGCGGCCGACACGAAGGCGAGCGAGCTCGCCGTCCTGCTCGACGCCCTGAAGGCCCAGGACAAGTCGTCGATCGACGAGAGCGTCGCCTACGATCTCGCCCGGCTCATGACCGCGCGGACCAACGACCTCACCGCCGGCCGCGCCCAGCTCGAAGCGATTGCGACCTCGGCGAACAACCAACTGATGCGGCAGATCGGCTACGTGTCGCTGATTGCCGCCGACGGCAACCCGGACAAGGCGTGGGCGCTCGCGTCGAAGTCGGTGCAGGGCTTGCGCGACCTCGTCACCGCCGTGCCGCAAATCCGCGACCCCAACCAGCGTGCCGCGCTGTACCCGAAGGCCGCGGCGCTGCTCAACGGCCTGCCGCCGGCGCTCGTCGCGGTCGCGCCCAAATCCGGGGCCGTGACCGGCCGGTACGTCCGCGTCGAACTGCCCGGCAAGCAGCGGACTCTGACTCTCGCCGAAGTCGAGGTGATGTCCGACGGCAAGAACGTCGCCCGCGGCGGCAAGGCGACCCAGCACAGTACCATCAACGGGGCCGACGCCAAGCGGGCCATCGACGGCAACAAGTCCGGGGCATTCGCCGACAGCGGCCAAACGCACAGCCGCGAGGGCGTCAGCGACCCGTGGTGGGAAGTCGATCTCGGGTCCGATGTCCTCATCGACTCGGTGGTCGTGTTCAACCGCACCGACTCGAACCTGAGCGACCGGCTCAAGGGCTTCACCGTGAAGGTCCTCGACAAGTCGCGCGCCGCCGTGTTCGCGAAAGCCAACCTACCCGCGCCCGACGGGTCGTTGACGGTCGTGGTCGGCGGGGAGTCGCCGGAGCGCGTCATCCAGGCGGCCGCGATGCTGGCGATGACGAGTGTCCGCGGCAAGGAACTCGACAGCTTCAACGCCATCGCGAAGTTCGTCGCCACGCCGAATTCCCGCGCCGCGGCGATCCAGGCCCTGCAACGGATCCCGGCCACCGAGTGGCCCAAGGACGCCGCGCCGGGGCTGCTGAAGTCGGTCGTCGATTTCGTCGCCACGGTGCCGACCGGCGAGCGCACCGCGCCCGCCGTCGTGGACGCGCTGCAGTTCGCCGACAGCCTGGCCGGGCTGTTGCCGAAGGACGCCGCCAGGGCCGCGCGGAAGTCGCTCGGTTCGCTCGGGGTCCGGGTCATTCGCGTTGGCACGCTGACCGACCAAATGCTCTTCGACCGCGACCGGCTCGTCGTCCAGGCCGGCAAGCCGGTCGAGTTCGCGTTCGATAACACCGACATCATGCCGCACAACTTTGTGATCGTGCAACCCGGCTCGCTCGAGGAGGTCGGCAACGCCGCGGAACTGTTCGGCACCACGCCGGGAGCGCAGGAGAAGAACTTCGTCCCGCCGAGTGGCAAGGTCCTCCTCGCGAGCAAGTTGCTGCAACCGCGGGAGTCGCAGTCGCTGCGGTTCACCGCCCCGACGGTGCCGGGGGTGTACCCGTACGTCTGCACGTACCCCGGCCACTGGCGGCGGATGTTCGGCGCGCTCTACGTCGTCGCCGACCTCGACGAGTACCTCGCCGACACCGACGCCTACGTCGCCAAGAAACCCCTACCGGCGAGCGACGAGTTGCTGAAGTATCTGCGGCCGCGCACCGAGTGGAAGCACGACGAGTTGGCGACGGCGTTGCCCGAACTCGACAAGGGCGGCCGGTCGTTCGCCCACGGAAAGCAACTGTTCACGGTGGCGACCTGCGTGAGTTGCCACAAGTACGACGGGCAGGGCCAGGAGTTCGGCCCCGACCTGTCGAAGCTCGACGCCAAGGTGTTCGTGAAGCCCGACGACTTACTCAAACACATTCTCGAGCCGTCGCTGAGAATCGAGGACAAGTACAAGACCTACGCGTTCAATTTGTCGAGCGGGGCGACGGTCAACGCGATGGTGGTCGAGAAGACGGCGACAGGCGATTATAAGGTCATCGAGAACCCGCTCGCCCGCGCCGAGACCCGGCTGATCAAAGCAAGCGACCTCGACGAGGCCCCCAAGGCGTCGATGACTTCGATGATGCCGAAGGGGCTGCTCGACAAGTTGACGAAGGACGAGATCCTCGACTTGATGGCCTACCTGCTCGCCAACGCCGACGCGAAGCACCGCTACTTCGCCGGCGACCACCACGGCAATTGACGGCGGGCGGTCAAAAAACTCGGGCCGGCGAGGTTCCGACCCGCCGGCCTTTTTCGTAACGACTGTCACTCGAAGACGATTGCCTCGCACTTCGTCAGACTTAGCCCGGTCGTCTTCTCGAGGGGGCGGACGACGATCTTACTGAGGGTGCCCTCGACGCGAAAAAGGATCGTCCGCCGCCCCGGCGTGAGCCAAACCGTCGCGACCCCGGCGGACTCGTCAGGGTTAGCCGGGAGTTCGAGTCGGTAGGCTTCGCGATAGCGGGCGTCCGGGCAGTCGAATTCGAGGCGCAACGCGTCCATCGTCAGCGGTCCCGGCAGGGCGAGTTCCCACGCGGTAGCCGGGCCGTTGCCGTCGTACGCCGGCATTCGCGCGTCGGCCGGGAGCGCGAGTCTCAGCGTTCGCAACGCCCGCGGCGGCCCGGCCCCGCGGAGGGACTTGTGGCCGGACGCGTAGAGGGCTGCGAAGGAGTCGGCGTAAGCCGGCACGGGGAATAAGACGTGACGCTCCGCGAGGACGTTGACCGGCAGTCCCAGACGCACGTCTCGGTTGAGCATCGCCGTGCGGACTTCGTGAGTCTCGGCGAATCCCTGTCCGACGCGCCAATCCTGCCAGGCGATTGCCGCCGCGACTGCAGGTAGTAGCAACGCCCCCGGCCCAACGACAAGTCCCGTGTCGCGGGGTCGCGCTGAGGCCACGATCGTGGCGCACAGTGCCAGTCCGCCGAATGTCGCGTACCGGGACTCGTTGCCGAGCGGCCTCGTCACGCCGATCACGGCGGACAGTGCGACCGCGCCGAGGATCACCGCCGCGAAGCCGGCGGCCGGGACGCGCTCGGCGGGCCTGGCGGTGAGGGTCACCACCGTTGCAAGCAGCGCCTCCCCGACGCAGCCGATGGCGACGAGGCCCGGCAGCGGGTAGCCGACTTGGCCGGCCCCGCCGAGTGCGACGGTCCAGAAGTCGAAGGCGACGCGGAGGGCGGTCCCGGCGTCGTTACCGGTGCGGGTGCCGCCGCCGAGTGCCAGTTCGATGGCACTCGCGGCCACATAGAGACTCGCGAGTAGGGGCAAGAGCGAAAGTGTAACGGCGCTGCGGTACGGCCGGGGCGAGGACCGACAGGCTGCCGCGACGCGCCCCAGGGTAAATAGGCCGAGGCCCGGCGCGAACGCCCACCCGACGCCCCCGCCCAAGGCAACTCCTAGGGTGGCAACGCCGCACGCCCCGGCGACCCCGCGTACGCCGAGGCGGTCCGCCCACCCGACGGCCACGAGGAACACCGTCAGAAATGACACCGTAAGCGTGAACGCGATCTGATAGCCCATCGTCAGATTCTCGGCGTGCCCGGCATTCAGCAGCAGCACCGGGATGAATAGGTCGATGAGTGCCGAGCGGCCGCGGATTCGGCGGGCGGTGAGTCCGATTGCGGCTGCGGACACCGACAGGAGCACGACGGTGAGCCACATGCCAGCGCGGAAGTTCTGTCCCGTCGCGGCGTGCAAGCCGAGGAAGACGGCGCGGGCCAGTGGGAAGCGGTGCTCGTTGTGTCGGGCGAACACCCACTTCGCACCCCCTTCGTTGCCGCACACGACGGTCACGAACTCCCACTCGTCGAGGCGAGGCAAGTTGTAGCCGTGGCGCGCTACGAACAAGCACGCCGAGGCTGTCATGAACGCCCAAGTGGCGAAGACGAGGCCGGTCACGCAGCGGTCGATTGGCGACGGCATACGACTCCTCCTTGGCGTGTCGAGAGGTAGAGTGTGCATAAAGAGTGTAAGCGGCGGACAATCTGCCGACGAGCCGGGCTCGAAGTCTTCCCACTAGGTCGGCCTGGTAGGCGTACTCAGGAAGGGGTAGCCAGTGCAACATAACCTGGTTTATCCGACCTAAAGAAGTCCTGTCCGGCTACCAGCGTGACGCGAACCGACGCGCCGCGTATGACTACTAGCACCACGTCCGATAATGACAATTATGTCTACTCATTTCGGCTCGACTGGCTGCCTCCCCACGCCCCTTGCTCACCCCGATTCTCTGCACGGCGCACTCGACCCAACCGTCACCGAGTCTTACCTTGACGACATGCACAGACACCGCGTCCGCGCCGCCATGGTCGGCACCGGCATGATCTTCGACGAGACGTACCGCCCGTTCTTCGAGCAGCCCGAATACTCCCGCTTCCTCGCGGGCGATTCCATCGTCGATGTCGAGTTGTCCGCCGTGGCGACTCGGTCGGGTTCGCGGGCCGACGCCTACGCCCGAGTCGCGCCGCCCCGGACATTCGGCTTCCGCTCGTTCAGCGGCCCTGACGGCCTGCGAGAGTTGCTCGCGTCCCCGATCGACGCCGTGTGCGTCGCCACGCCGGACGACCGCCACTTCCCCGCCGCGCTCGCGGCCCTCCGCGCCGGCAAGCACGTGCTCATCGAGAAGCCGTCCGTCCTGACCCTCGTCGAGTGGGGCGATCTCGTCGACGCCGCGGCGCGGGCGCGCGTCCTCGTCAAAGTCGTGTACCACAAGTTGGCCGACCCCGACCACAAGAAGCTGCGCACCCACGTCGCCGACGGCACACTGCGGCACGTCAACTCCGGGTACTGCTCGTTGCTCGAGCCGCGTTCCGTGAGCCGCGACCAGTTCGCGGAGTGGGTCGTCGGCCGCAACCCCGCCACCTACGTCGGCGTCCACTACCTCAAGCTGATCGACTTCACCTTCGGCCCCGGCTGGCGACTCGCCCGCGTCACGGCGACCGGCCAGCGCGGCATCGTCGGCAGCCCCGACGGGCCGACCTTCGACTCGGTCCAGACGCAAGTCGTCTACGCCTACCCCGACGGCCGGGAAGCCGCGTTCGACATCCACACCGGCTGGGTGACGCCGGACAACTTCCCAGGCTACGTCGATCAGGAGGTGCAGTTCCGCTTCGACAACGCGGTCTGGAACGCCCACCAGCGCAAGCGTGGCGTCGAAGTGACCGTCGAGGGCCTGACGCCACACGCCATGAAGGAGACGCCGAATCACCACTACAACGGCAGTTTCCTGGAGCCGTGGGGCGAACGCTCGCGACGCGGCTACGGCGTCGAGGTGATCCGACGCTTCTTCGAGGAGGTCGCGCACGTCGAGTTCGGGGGACCCGACTCCACGCGCCCCGAGCGACTCGCCGCCATGACCGCGCTGGTCTACAACGACCTCGGGGCCGACCGCAACGTCGTTGCGGCTGTGCAGGCCGTCGAGGCGATCCTTCGCGAACAGGCCGCGGGGAAGCCTGGCGCGGTAGTCTTCGTCGATCACCCCCTCGGCGAACTCGTGCTGTTCCGACCCGGCGACGGGGTGCCGACCGTCTTGCACCCGTCGGGCCGATGAGTGGGCGGAACTCTGGTGCGGCTTTCCGCCGACCGCTTTGGTAAACTGTCCCCATGACAACGACTGCCGTCACCACCGTCGCCCACGCCGGCGAAGCGCGATCGAACGAGTTGCGTGCCGGCGTCGCCGCGGACGAGCCGCGGTCCCTGCGCACCTTCACGCCGACGCTGGCGGTCCTCCAAAGTAGCGCCGGCGCATTCCACTGGACGCCCGAAGGCCGACGACTCTACGACCTAACCTCCGGCGTCCTCGTCGCCAACCTCGGCCACAACCCGACCGCGTGGATGGAGAACTTTTCGCGCCGCATGGGCTGGCCGGCCGCGTCGTCGGCCCCGCGGGACGAGGCGGCCCCGGCGGGCTACTTCCGCGGCACGACGATGACCGCCTACAACGCCGTGACGCCGGTCGAAGTCGAGGCCAACCGCCGGCTCCTCGACTGCGTCCGGGCGTGCCCCGGCGGCGGGCGGCTCGAGGTCGTGATGTGGGCGGCGTCCGGTTCCGAGGCGGTCCAGAAGGCCCTGTGGGCGGCCCTGGCGCGCGACCGCGACCGGCCGGTCATCCTGGCGACGCGGCACGGCTTCCACGGCAAGAAGGGGCTGGCCGGCGCGGTTAGCGGCTCCGAGCGGGACCACGACCGCGACCCGCGCGTCGAGTTCGTCAGCTTCCCGATGCGCGAGTGCCTCGACATCTCCCTGCGGGACGCGCCGTTCGACGTGACCCCCTACGAATCCGAGTGGGAAGCCCTGTACCGGAAGCACGGTCGCCGGATCGGCACGCTCATCACCGAGCCGTACCTGGGCGGCGGCGGCTCGTACCACCCGCCGCACGCTTACCTGCAGCGGCTCGAAGCCTTCTGCCGGCGGCACGACATTGTTTTCATCCTCGACGAGGTGCAGGCCAACTTCGGCCGCACCGGGTCGATGTTCGCCTACGAGACTTACGGCCTCACGCCCGACATCGTCGTCCTGGGCAAGGGCCTGGGCAACGGCGTCCCCGTGGCGGCGGCGGTCGGCCGGCGGGACCTCTTTGACGCCCTCGGCTACGGCGAAGGCTCGGACACCTGGAGCGCGAACCCGCTGAACTGCGCCGCGGTCCTCGCCACGCTCGACGGGTTCGCGGCGCGAGATGTCCTCGGCGCGGCCCGCGAAAGCTCCGCGGTCCTCGAAGAGGGCCTGCTCGGCTTGAAGGGGCTGCCTTACGTCGCCCACGTCCGCGGCGAGCGCGGCGGCATGGTCTGGGGCGTCGAGATGCGCGACTTCGCCGGCGTCCCGGCGTCCGAGTGGGCCAACCGCTTCGTCCATGCCGCTTACCTCGGCGACGGCACCCCCGGTTGCGACGGGGTCCACCTCCTCGGGCCGCTGGCGAGGACCGTCGTGCGCGTCTCGCCGCCCCTCATCATCACCCCGGACGAGTGCCGCGCCGCCTTGGAGGTCCTGCACCGGGCGGCGACGCGGCGGGCCGAGACGTCGGGTGCCCCGTGAATTTCGCTGCCTTCGACGAGGCGCTCTTTCGCCTGGCCGACGCCTTGGGCACCGACGGCTTCGCCCTCAACTCGCTGATCGCCGTCGTGCTGCTGGGGGTCACCTGCGGCTGCATCGGCTCGACGGTCGTCGGCAACCGCATGGCCTTTTTCAGTGACGCGATGGCCCACACCGCCTTCGCCGGCGTCGCCCTGGCCGTGCTGTGCATCGTCGTCCTGGCGGGCATCCGCTCCACACGCGACGCCGACGCTTACCTGTGGGTGATCCTCCCGGTCATGGTCGCCACCGGGGTCGTCGGCGCGGCCCTGATGACGGCTGCCCGCGAGCGCACTGGGTTGACCAACGACACCGTGATCGGCGTCTTCTTCGCCGCCTCGATCGGTCTCGCCACGATGGTGCTGCCCGAGGTGCGCAAGTTCGTCAACATCGACCCCGAGCAGTTCCTGTACGGCTCGATCGTCCACACCCGCGGCGAGGACATCGCCTACCTCTTCGCGCTGTGCGTGCTGACCGTCGCGTCGGTTTGCTGGCGCTACAACGCCTGGGCGGTCGCGGCGATCAACCCGAGCCTGGCGAAGTCGCGCGGGGTCGCGGTGCGGCTCGACACCTACTACTTCGCCGTCCTGCTCGCGCTCGTCGTCAACGTCTCCTTGCAGTCGGTCGGCGTGCTCCTCATCAACGCGCTGCTCGTCGTCCCGGCGGCGGCGGCGGCCAACGTCGCGCGTAACCTGCGGCAAGTCTTCGCGTTCACGCTTTTCGGGACCGTCGGCGCGGGCGTCCTGGGGCTGCTGGTTAGCCAGAACGTGACGGTGCCCGTCGGCCGCGGCCGGGGGTTCGAGCCGGGGCCGAGTGGCACCATCGTCGTCGTCTGCGTCCTCGGCTTCTTCGCCACGATGGTCGCCGGCTCACTGCGGGCGCGGCGGCCCGCGAACACCCCAGCCCCGCCCGGCGTATCGTAGGGGTGGGGGCGAAACCCGGCACCAATCGAGAACTGCACCGTGTTCAGCGACGTTCAAGACTTCGTGCTGAACTTCAGCTCGATCCTCTGGGAAGCCCTGCCCTTCATCGTCCTCGGGGCGATCATCGCGGGGATCCTCGAGGAACTGCTGCCGCAAACCCTCATCACCCGGCTCATGCCGAAGGCCGCGCTGCCGGCGGTGATGATCGGCGGGGCGCTCGGCCTGATCTTCCCGATGTGCGAGTGCGGCATCGTCGTCGTCATGCGGCGGCTGTTGCGCAAAGGCCTACCGCTGTCGTGTTGCGTGTCGTACATGCTCGCCGGGCCGATCGTCAACGTCATCGTGCTCTTCAGCACCTACGTGGCCCTCGACCCCCACTACGGCTGGCCGGCGGTCGCGCTGCGGGCGGGCCTCGGCTACTTCATCGCCTGCGTCACCGGCCTCGTCGTCCACGCAGTGCACTTGCGGTACGGCACCGCGGCGCTGCTCAAGGAAGTCGCGGTGCCGCCGCCGTCGCCGAAGTCGATCTCGCTGACGGTCATCGACGGCCCCGCGGTTGCCGAGGATGTCGCCCCGAAGAAGTCGGCCTGGCAGCGGCTCGACAACATCTCTGCGACCGCCCTGCACGACTTCATGGACATCACCGTATTCCTGACGCTCGGGGCACTCCTCGCGGCGTTCGCCAAAGTCCTCGTGACCCAGGACGACATCCAGACGCTGACGCGCGAGGCCCCTTACCTGGCGATCCCCGCGATGATGGCCTTGGCCGTCGTGCTGTGCCTGTGCAGTGAGGCCGACGCCTTCGTGGCCGCGAGCTTCACCGAGATGAGCCTGTCGTCGAAGATGGCGTTCCTGGTGTTGGGGCCGATGCTCGACCTCAAGCTGCTGCTGATGTACACCCGCGTATTCCGCTGGAAACTGATCGCCACCATCGTGACCTGCACGGTCACGCTGACCCTGGTGACCTCGATCGTCCTGCACCAAGTTTACGACCCCCTCCCCCGCACGGCCGGCGGCGGGCCGGTCGGCGCGGCGACTCCCTCTGGCCCCAAGCCGTAACTACTCACCGGTTCTCCCACCCACCCGGAGTCTGAGTCATGGACCACCTCGGCGACGACCACGGCGGCCACAGCCACGACGGCGCGGACGGCCACTCCCACGGCCACGACCACGGCCTGAGCGACTACTACCTGGAACAGCTCCTCACCGTCTTCGTGTGCGGGGCGATGGGGTTGACCGCCATCTTGATGTACGCCTTCGGCCGGCTCGACGTAATCCTGATCGAGGCGCTGCGGCCGTGGGTACTCGCCGGCGGCGTCGCGCTTTTGGTCGTGACCGGCATTCGGGCGCTATCCCTGTGGCGCTCCGTCGGGGCTATCGGGCCCGACCACGGGGCGAGCGGTCACGTCCACGGTCCGGACTGCGACCACGACCACGGCCCGGAGGACCACGCCCACATGCCCGGCGGCATCTACCTCAAGACGATCCCGCTGATGGTGCCGCTGCTGCTCTTCGTGATGGGCCTGCCGAGTAACGCCGGCTTCAGCGAGGGGAACATCAACAGCCGCCTCGGCGTGGCCGTGAGCATCGGCGAGGTCGCGGACGTGGCCGCGAAATCGGGCGACGTACTGGTGCTGGACTTCGCCGACCTCAACATGTCGGCTTACGACCCCGGCAAGCGTGTGGCGTTCGAGGGCCGTAAGGTCCGCGTCGAGGGGCAGTTGAAGAAGGTCTCGGAGCGGGACTACGAACTGTTCCGGCTCAAAATGACGTGCTGCGCCGCCGATATGATCCCCTTGAAGGCTCGCATCAAGAGCGACATTGTGATCCCGCAGTCGCAGTTCCCCGACCACCAATGGGTGAGCGTCGAGGGGCAGTTGCAGTTCGTCGAGATCCCGGAGAAGAAGGTGTTCCTGCCGGTCATCCGCATCGGCGGCAAAGGCGGCTTGGGCCTGCAAAAGATTTCGCCCAAGTCGTAATGCTTGGCGAGCCGCTTGTGTGAGCGGGGGGGTTCTCAGCGCTGCGGGTGCCGACAAACCGCCGGCTCACGCAGGCGGCTCGCCAAGAGCTACGCCAGGTAGCGGACACGCAAGTCTTTGAGGCAGTTGCGCAGGCTTTCGCTCTGGATCACCCCAGGGCAGTTGCCCTCGGCGTCAGAGATATTGAAGCGGACGGCCCGGACTTGCGGCAACGACGCTGCCAACGCTACGGCCGTTTCGAGATTCTCGTCTGGCGAGCGGCCTGCGGCCGGTAACCCGCCGAAGGTCACCTCCAGCGGTAACGATAGCAGGCCGAAGAGTTCGACGAGGCGGTACAAGGCGATGGCATCGCGGGGCAGTGAGCCGCGGGTCGGGCCCCCGGTCAGGACTTCGAGTTCGACCGCCGCGAACTGGAACCCCGCCCGCACCAGGTTGTCGGCGAACACCAGCGGCGTGTAGGTGTTCTCCTCGTCGATGAGGTAGTCGCCCCACGGCTGGGCGAGGCCCAGCACCCACGAGCACTCGGTGTCTACCGCGCGGGCACTTTCCATGAGGCGCGTGGCCAGGCGTAGGCGGTCGTCTTCGCCCAAGCCGTAGGCGTCGCGGTGGTTGAAGCCCGAGCAGACTTGCCAGCTCCGCACGCGGTCCTGGTAGCGGCGCAGGATCGCCTCGGTGAAGCCGGCCAAGGCGTCCGCGAGGCGGCCGTAGTCTCCCGCGACACTCTCGGCGACCCAGGCGGGGAAGTGGCCGTCGGCCAGATCGACGACGGGACCGACGCTTACGTCGAGGCCCGTCGTGAACGCCCAGGCCACGAGTTCGTCGAACGCCGCCCAGTGGTACTCGCCCGGCTGGGGTTCGAGGCGCGACCAGTCGGGCGTGAGCCGCACGGACGTGAACGTCGAGACGAAGTTGGCCCGCGCCTCGGGGGGAGGCAACTGCGACAGGTTGCAGTCGATTCTCGTCTCGATCGGCCCGTTCTCGCCGACGCGCGTCTGTAAGAGTTGCTCCGCGAAGCTCGCGCTGAGTCGCTCGCCCGCCGCGCCGGCCCGGCGCATCGCTTCGAGGGCGACGCCGCGGGAGTCCGGCAGGTCGGGCGCGAGGACCGCCGCGCCGAAGCGGCGCGTCAAGGCGCGGAGTTCCTGGCGGAGTGCCGGCTCGACAGTCAGTCCGATGGCGTCCCAGTCCGCGGTTTGGCACCGGACTTGATTGACCTTGCCGCGGGCCAACTCGATGAGCAGGTGGTAAGGCTCGGCCCGCTCGCGCAGGGTCGTCGAGAGGCACGCTTCGAGGCCGCCCGCGGCCGTCGGCCAGGGGATCAGGATGTAGCCGCTCTCGTGGGCGTCTTTCGTCAGCGTCAGCAGATCGTTGGTCAAGGCGCGGCGGGTCGGGGCGGGGGCCATGTCGTAGCCGCCGGCGAGGGCAGCGGCCTGCAGGCAGGCCGCGACCTCGGCGGGCGGCGACGGCGGGACGATGAAGGAGACGCTGCCCATGACCGTCCGAGCGAAGGTGGTGAGTCGTGTCGGGGGACCCGACGGGCCGGCACGCCGTCCGCCCGGATTTGTTTTTAATATACAGAGCCGCGGGCGAACCGGTCAACGCCCGTTCAGGAAAGTCCGTCATCGGATCGCGCCGTGATGGTCAGGCCGTAGCGGTCGGCCAGGGCGATCGTCTCGGCCTCGTCGAGGAAAATCGTCCGCGCCGCCTCGATCGCCAGCACCTGCGCGCCGGCCCGGTGCATCACCTCGACCGTCTCGCTGCCGACCGTCGGCACGTCGAAGCGGCGGTCCTGCTGCGGCTTGGCAACTTTGACGACGACGAAGCCGCCGCGCTTGCAAAGCTGCCCGGCGCGCAGGATCGCCTGGTCGGTGCCCTCGATCGCCTCGACCGCGAGGACGGTTCGCTCGCGGACCATGACGCTTTGGCCCACGTCGAAGCGGCCCATCTCCTTGGCGAGCCCCCAGCCGAACAGGATGTCGGCCTCCTCCTGGGCCGTCGGGGGTCGCTTCGTCAAGACGCCTGGTCGCACGAGTAACTCCGGGCAAAGGTCCAGGGCCGAGACGCAGAATAGTCCCTCCCCCTCGAACTCGCGGATGACGCACAAGAGCAGGGAGTCGTCGCGGTGGTCGGAGCGGCTGCGGACGTACCAGACCCGCAAGGCTCGCCAGTCGGGGATGACGCGGAACAGCCGCCAGGGCCGGAAGTAGTGCTGCTTGTGGACCTTGCCGGCCATCGTCCAGCGGCTCACGCCGCCGCGTTGAAAGGTGCGGATGATGAAGCCCAGCGACATCCGCCGCATCGTCCGGTACTCGGTACACAAGGCCGCGAGCGCGGGGTCGGCCAGGCCGGCCAGGCCGACGCAGACTACGGGGATGCCGGCTTCGCGCGCCCGCGCTGCGACCGCTAGCGGAAACCGACCCGCCCCGGCGATCAGCCCGATCGGCTCGCGCGGCGTCATTGCGGCGCGTCTTTCAAGCCGACGGCGTCTTTGAGCCTCTCGACATCCTTGCGCAGTTGCGGCAGCTTGATGAGGTGCATGTAGATCTTCATCATGTCGCGGTCCGGCAGCGCCGGCGTGCCGAGTACGCGGCCGTCGGCCGGGATGTCCTTGTGGACGCCGGACTTGGCCAGGATCACCACGCGGTCGCCCATCACCGTGTGGTCGGCAACGCCGACTTGCCCGGCCATGATGACGTTGTCGCCGGTGACGCACGACCCGCCGACGCCGACCTGGCTGACGAGCAGGTTGTGCCGGCCGATGACGCAGTTGTGCCCCACTTGCACCTGGTTGTCGAGCTTCGTCCCGTCGCCAATGAGCGTCGGCGAGAAGGTGCCGCGATCGACGCTCGAACTCGCGCCGATTTCGACATCGTCGCCGATCACGACGTGGCTCAGTTGCGGCACCTTGACGTGCCGGCCGTTGACCGTGCGGTAGCCGAAGCCGTCGGCCCCGATGACACTGTTCGCGTGGATGACGACGCGGTCGCCCAGCACCGTGTCGTCGTACAGGACGACGTGGGGGTGCAGTACGACCTCGACGCCGAGGCGGCAGTTCGCCCCGACGACGGCCCCGGCGTGCAAGACGCTGCCGCGGCCGACCGTGGCCCCGTCGCCGACGACCGCGAACGGGCCGACGCTCACGTCATCGCCGAGGCTTGCCCCAGGGTGGACGCTCGCCGCCGGATCGACACCCCGCGGTCGGGGCCTCTGCGGCCCGCGGAAGCGCAGGAAGACTTGGGCGAAGGCGAGCAACGGGTCGGGGACGCGGACCACCGGGCGACCGAGGTCGGGGAAGTCGAGGGGCACGAGGGCGGCGGCGGCGGGGCTGATTTTCCACGCCGCCAGGTTGCGCTCGCCATCGACGAACGTCAGGTCGCCCTGCCCGGCCTCGCTAAGGGTCCGCGCGGCGTGCAGGGCCGTCGCGCCGTCGCCGACGACCTCCCCGCCGGTCCACTCGGCCACCTCCCGGACAGTCACAGCCACGCGGTGAACCTCGACGCCTCGCTGACGGCCACTCCCCGAACCGACAGGGTAGCCCGCGCGCCGCCCCCTCGACAAGGCCAATCAGCCCGGCGCTGCCGGGATCGCGCCCCCGCCCTGCCCCGCGAGGGCGTCGGCGACGGCGTTTTGCACCGCCGTCAGTGCGGCGTCGGCTGTGCCCCAGACGACGCAGGTGAGGTCCGCGCCGGCCCGGCGGACGGTCACCATCCCGGCGGCGAACCCCAGGCGAAGCTCGCGCCAATCCGGCGGCGGCACCTCGTCGGGGAACGCCGGCAAGTCGTCGATCATGCGCAACGATGGGGTCAGGCCGCGCGCCGCCAGGTCGGCGACGAGGCGCGGCCAGTCGAGGGTGAGGGCCGCCGCGAACTCGACCCGACGTTCGATCCCCACGGCGACTCCTACGAAGTGAACGGCGTTACTTGGCGGTCCCGGCCTTCGTCTTGAGGATGTCCTCCAGACGGGTCTTCTGCTCGGCGGTGAGGATCTTACTGCGCTCCTCGACCATCTTCCCCTTCATCTCCTTGATCTGCAACTCGAGCTTGTCGCTCTCCTCGTTGTGCTTGCCCTGAATCTTGTAGATGTTCTGCTTCTGGAGGTCAGTCAGCCCGAGTTGCCCCCAGTACGTCGGCAACTGCCCCCGACCCTTCGACGTTGCGTCCTTGCCCTTCGCCGGCACCTTCGCGTCGTCCTTCTTGGGGTCCTCTTTCTTCGCGTCGTCCTTCTTGGCGTCGTCCTTCTTCACGTCCTCTTTCTTGTCGTCCTTCTTGGCCGCCTTCTCCTGGCCGGTGACGCCGGTCACGGTCAGCATCAGGCCCAGGCCGAGGAGGAACGATGTCGCGCGGAACCACTTCATATCGGCACCTTGATTGACACAGTGTAGACGCTCGTGTGCGGGAACGCCCCTCCGAGCCTTCGCTTAGCTGAACTGTTGTCACGGCCAGACGCAAGAACAATTTTTCCAACGCGAAACTTATTTCTCCAGTCACCCCCGACATCCAAGACCTGAACGCCGACACACGCCGCCGTAACATCACCCCATGGCGTTCGCGGTCCACATCTCCGACGGCGTGCTCCTGCCGTCGTGGCAACTCTTCGGCGTGCTCGTCGCCGTCGGGCTGTTGGCTTACGGTGCGCGACGGATCGGCGAGGACGAGGTGCCGCGGCTCGGTGTAATGACGGCCGCCTTCTTCGTCGCGTCGCAGCTCCACGTCCCCGTCGGCGGCGTCGGCTCCGCGCACCTGCTGCTCAACGGGCTGATGGCGGTCGTCTTGGGCCGGCGGGCGCTGGTCGCCATCGGCGTCGGCCTGGCGATGCAGATGCTGCTGTTCGGCCACGGCGGCTGGAACACACTGGGCGTCAACTTCGTCATCTACACGTTGCCGACACTGGGCGTTCGGCCCCTGCTCCACGCGTCGGTCGGCTCCGCAACCCTGCGACGGCCGGCGGTCCGCTACGCCGGGTCATTCGTCGCCGCAGCGGTGCTGCTCTCGACGCTGACAGTCGCGTGTCAGTGGGCGTGGTGCCGCTTCGGCTCGCGCGTCAACTTGCCGCCGTTCGGCGACGAGTGGTGGCTGGCGTGGCCCGCCGTCGTCGCCGGGGTCGTGGCCGCCTCGGCGATGGGGGCGTGGCTGGAGCGGCGACTGGAGCGCGACCCGATTTACCCCCTCGGCCTCTGGCTCGGCGGCGGCGTGGCCTACCTGACGGTGGCCCTGAACGCGTTGGTGTTAGCCTTCGGCGGCCGTGAGGGGGTGCGCGACGTGGCCGGGGTCGTACTCCTGGCCAACTTGCCGGTGATCGTACTCGAAGCCGTGGCGATGGGCTTCGTCCTGGCGTACCTGCACCGGGCCAAGCCCGAATGGCTCACGACGGGGCGTTAGCCCGCCGCGGGAAGATCTCGTCGAACGGCACTTCCCAGTTGGCGATGCCGACACCGACGGTCACCGTCTGCTTCACGGCGTTGACGCGCTGCACCTTGCCCGGCGCGTCGAAGCGCTTGACGTGGACTTGGTCGCCGGGTTTCAGTCGCGTCCGCATCTCCTGAAGGGCGACCGCGTCGGCCGCCTCCTTCGTAATCGCCTGCGACAGCCGCTCGTACTCGCCGCGCGACTTGTCGGCCTCGTGCTGGGCCGACAGCGCGGCGTCGCGGGCCTTCTCGGCCTCCTCACGCAGCTCTTGCAGCCGCGTCAACTCGGAAGTCTTGCCCTTGCGACGCTTCAGGTAGCGACGGGCGCGCTTCAAGAGTTCCCTCGGCAACTTAAGTCTCCGGGCGATTTGGATCGCGTTGCTCATGCCGAACTGGCCGATTTGCAGGCGGTACGTCGGTCGCAGCGTCTCGATGTCGAACTCGACCGCGCCGTTCTCGGCGGTGTCGTTGTTGAAGGCGTAAGTCTTGAGGTCGCCCAGGTGCGTCGTGACGATGCCGCGGCAGCCGGTGATGACGAGCTCGTCGAGAATCGCCCGGCCGAGTGCCGCGCCCTCGGTCGGGTCGGTGCCCGCGCCGAGTTCGTCGAACAGTACGAGGCTCTTAGCGGTCGCCTGGGAGAAAATCGCGGCGATGCGCGAAATGTGCGAGCTGAACGTGCTCAGCGACTGTTCGAGGCTCTGCTCGTCGCCGATGTCGGCGAAGATGCCGTCGAACACGGGCACCAGGCTGCCCTCACCCGCCGGGATTGGCATGCCGCACAGGGCCATCAGGCTGAGCAAGCCCGTCGTCTTGAGCGTGACCGTTTTGCCGCCGGTGTTCGGCCCGGTAATGATGAGCAGGTTGAAGCCCAGCCCCAGCCGCAAGTCGATCGGCACGACCTGCCGGCGGCTCTCCGGCGGGTCGGCGCGGAACAGGTTCAACAGCAGCGGGTGCCGGGCGTCGCGCAGCCAGAGCCGGCCGTCGGTGTTGACATCCGGGGTCGTCATGTCGAACTCGCGGCCGAAGCGGGCCTTGGCGGTCAGCAGGTCGAGCTTGGCGATCACGTCGAGGGCGTTGATGAGCGGCCGCGCCACCCGGCCGACCTCCGCGCTGAGCCGTCGAAGCACGCGCTTGACCTCGCGGTCCTCCTCGGCCTTCAGCGTGACCCGCTCGACGCTCAAGTTCGCCACACTCGCCGGCTCGATGAAGACCGTCTCGCCGGTGGAGCTGACGCGGTGGACCACGCCGGTAATCTTGTGCCGGTGGTTTACCGACACCGGCAAGACGTAGTGGTCGCCGTTGACGGTGGCGTTGGGGTAACTCAGGATTTTACGCAACTCCGGGTCGCGTAGCAGCCGCTTGACCTCGGCCTTGACGCGCTCTTCGAGGTCGTAGAGTTTCTGGCGAACGGCGGCGAGTTCGCGGCTGGCCATGTCGAGGACGTGGCCGCGGCCGTCGAGGCAGCCGCCGATGGTCTTGGCCGTGACGCCCAGGTCTTCGATGCCGCCGAGGAGGTCGATCAGCCCGGCGTGGCGCTGGTCGAGGCGCATGCGGTAGCGGTACATCGCCCCGGTGCAGGTCAGCGTCTCGGAGACTTGAAGCAACTGTTCGGCATTGAGCATGGTGCCGATGGCGGCGCGGCGGGCCATGAGCCGCACGTCGTGGAAGCCGCCGAACGGCGGGGACTGGTTGGCCGTCAGGGCCATGACCATCTCGCCGACGAGTTCCTGCTCCTTGCGAATCGCGGCGAGCGGGCTGAGCGGCTCGACCTGGCGGGCGAGGTCGCGGCCCAGGGTCGTCGAGGCGTAGGCGGCGAGCAGTTCGCGGACCTTGTCGAACTCGAGTAGCCCGAGCGTGTGGGCGTCCATCATCGGCGGAGGCTCGATCCTGGTGGCGTTCATGCGGGAGAGACAGCGCCACCGGGCCGGGGTTCACCGAGACTCGGGGCGACCGCATTCTACGGGGCACCGGCGGCTTTGATGAGGCCCGCCGCGGCCGGCATTAGCCCTTCAAGATTCCAACTCTCGACGAACTGACCAGAGTTCTTGGCCGCCTCGAACTTCGCCGGCCGCGGCTTGTCGGCCGGGCCGTAGCAGGTCTTGAACTGGTCGCCCGTCAGTTCGTAAATGCCGTGGACCCGCTTGCCCTTCTCGCGGCCGTCCACGACGGTCAGCGTGAACGAGTGGGTCGCGGCGTCGAGAGCGATTTCGCCGGTGAACAGCCGCAGGTGCAAGTCCTTGGCCGGGTCGCTCACGCAGTACATCCGGTACTCCGCGGCCTTGACGACGAGGGTCAGCGCCTCGCGCTCCTTGGGGTTCGCCATTTGCTCGACGCCGTCGAAAACGATCGACGCGCACTTCCAATTCCCTTGCAGCTTCTTTAACTCGTCGGAGATCGCCGGCGCGGCAGGCGGGGCCGGCGTCTGGGCCGGCGCGGGGCTAATGGTCAGGGCGGCGGCGAAAGTTGTGAGCAGGAACAGGCGCATCGCGGCGTCTCCGAAGGGTCACGGGATTTGCCGCGGTTATGTCGGGCCGACGGGGAGGCGTCAAGCGGAGTCCGGCCGCTAGAATGCCACCATGAGCGAGCGCCTCGACGTGCTGATTCTCGGCGGCGGCATCATCGGCCTGAGCTGTGCTTACGCCCTGGCGGACGCAGGATTACGAGTCGAGGTGGTCGAGCGCGGCGAGTTCGGCCGCGAGGCGTCGTGGGCCGGCGCGGGCATCATCCCGCCGGGGAACATCGACAGCGCGCTCTCGCCCATCGACAAGCTTCGCGCCTACGGGGCGACGCACTTCCCCGACTTGTCCCGACGACTCCTCGACGAGACCGGCATCGACAACGAATTCACCGTCTGCGGCGGCATCGAATTCCTCACGCCGGACGAAGAGGACGAGTACCCGGCGGTGTGGCACGCCGAAGGTGTGGCCGTCGAACGGCTGGCTAACCCGCCGCGTGGCATCGCGACGCCGCCGGGGTTCTCGGCGTGGCACCTGCCCGGCTTCGCGCACGTCCGCAACCCACGACACGTGCGGTCGCTTCTCGCCGCCTGCGAGCGGAGCAACGTGCGATTGACGCCTGATGTCAGTTTCGAGCGCTGGCAGTTTCGAGACGGAATCGCGACGGGCGTGACGCTCGCCGACGGAACCGTACGGTTCGCCCGTCACTACTTGATCACCGCGGGGGCGTGGGCGGGTGAACTGCTCGGGCCGCTCGACCAATCGCCGAGGGTGCATCCGGTCCGTGGCCAAATCGTCCTGTTCCGCGGCCGGCCGGGGCTGGTGTCGCACGTTTTGCTCTGCGGCAAGCGCTACCTCGTGCCGCGGCGTGACGGCCGGGTGCTCGTCGGCTCGACCGAGGAGCCGGAGGCGGGCTTCACCAAGGGCAACACGCCCGAGGGCGTCGCCGGGCTGACGGCGTTCGCGCGCGACCTCGTGCCGGGGTTACGCGAGTGTGAAGTCGAGGCGACCTGGAGCGGCTTGCGGCCCGGCTCCGCGGACGGCCTCCCGACCATCGGGCCGGTGCCGGGCCACCCCAACGTGATCGCGGCGGTCGGGCACTTCCGCGCCGGGATTCAACTGTCTCTGGGCACCGCGGCGATGGTGAAAGCGTTAGTCACCGGCGGGGTCTCGCCCGTCGATCCGGCGGGGTTCGCCTTCGACCGGCCGGCCGACGCGACGGCCCGGCCGGCGTTCCGCTCCTGAATCGCGGAAGTTCCCGTTGGTCGGAACGTGGGGCGCGTCGCGATAATGGCCGGCATGGAAGTACACGACCAACGGGCCAAGATGCGCCAGCTCGCGGACGACTTCTCCTGGCTCGAAGGCCACTGCCTCAAGCAGCCCGAGTTGGCCGACCACGCCGCGCACCTGCGCATGGCCGCGGCGCTCACCCGGAACGTCGTCGGCCCGTCGGCCGAAGGTCAGCCGCCGAAGCCGCTGTTCATCGCCGTCGTCGGCGGCGCGGGGGCCGGCAAGAGCACCGTCGTGAACTTCCTCGCCGGCAGCGTCGTCGCCGAGGCCAACCCGCAGGCCGGCTACACGCGGCACCCCACGGCCTTCCTGCCGGCCGCGCTCGGCACGACGTGGCCGACCACGCTGGGATTCTTGGGGCCGCTGAACCGGCTGAGCGAGGCGAAGCCGGCCGACCTCGACGAGGACGTGTACCAGGTCCGCCGCGTACCGCCCACCGCGGGAGCCGACCCCCTCGGCGACTTCGTCATCTGGGACTGCCCCGACATGACGACGTGGGCCTCGACCGGCTACGTCGGCCGGCTCATGGAGGTCGTCGGCCTCGCCGACGTGGTCGTCTACGTCGCCTCCGACGAGCGCTACAACGACGAGGTGCCGACGCAGTTCTTGCACCACGTCGTGCGGGCCGGTAAGGCGGTTGTGGTGGTGCTGACGAAGATGCGCGTGGCCGACGCCGACGCGCTGACGGAGCACTTCCGGCAGGAAGTCCTCGGCCGGCTGCCGCGCGGCGAGGGCGGCGCGATCCCGCCGATCCCCTGCGTCGCCGTCCCGAACCTGTCGCCCGAGGTCCGCAAAGACCCGGCGGGCCTGGGCGCGAAGTACCGCGTTTGCCTGCTGAACCAACTGCTCGCGCTCTGCCCGACGCCGGCGGCGACGCGCGGCCGCACAACGCGCAACGCGCTGGTCTACCTGCAAACCGCCGGCGAGGGCTTGCTCGACGTGGCCCGCCGCGACCTGACCGAACTCGACCTGTGGCGCGGCCTCGTCGAGGCCGGCCGGGAGGACTTCGAGAAGCGTTACGCCCGCGAATTCCTGAGCGGCGAGACCTTCCGCCGCTTCGACCGGACGCGCGAGCAGGTCGTCGAGATGCTCGAACTACCGGGGCCGGGCAAGCTCGTGAGTTCCGCCCTGGCCCTGCTGCGGCTGCCGTACCGCTACGCCCGCGACTTCGTGGCCAAGCTGCTCGCCCGGCCGGAGATGCCGACGCAGCCCGAGCGCGTCGTGCTGGCGACGGCCCTCGCGGCGATGCTCGACTCCCTGCAAGCCGACGCCCTCCGCCGCGCGGCGAGTCACCCCGTCTGGAAGCAGGTGACGCACGGCTTCGACGCCGGGCTGAAGGCCCAGACGCTCGACGAGTTCGAGGCGCTGTACCGCGACTACGAGGCGGCCGAGACCGACGAACACGACGCCGCGGCGAAGGCCGTGCCCGACCGCCTCGCCGCCCACCCCGTGCCGCTGCTACTCCTGCGGCTACTCGTGCTGGCGATTGACCTGGCGGCGGTCGGCGCGCTGCTCTACCTCACCTGGGTGCCGGGCCTGTACCAACTCCTGCTGATCCCCGTCGTCGTGTCGCTGAGCCGGCAAGTCGTCGAGGTGGTCGTGCGGCAAGTCGTCGAGTTCGGCCGAACGCGGCTTCGCAACCACCGGCTCGCGCTGGTCCGCGAGAAGCTGAGTCTGCCGCTGGCGCAACGCCTCATCGAGTGGCCGACTTCCGGCGGCACGGCGATGCAGAAGCTGCAACAGGTGCTGCTGCGCGTGCCGGCGACGATCCGCGAGTTGGCCGCGCGGCTCGCCCCGCCCGCCGTCCTGCCCGCGACGAAGGAGGCCGCGCCGTCATGAGTCTGCCCGGTGCCCCGCCCCCGCCGCCGTTCCTACGCACGCTCGCGCCGCTACTGCTTTCACTCGAACGCCGGCTGCGCGAGTGGCTCGACGCGCGGCGACGCTACCCGGTGTCGGCGATCGCCCGCGCCGAGGTCGAGGGGTTGGCCGAGGACCTGCGGCGCAAGGCCGACGGACTTGACGTTGAGCGGCCTGTGCTGGTCGTCATGCTCATGGGCGGCACGGGTGTGGGCAAATCGACCCTGATGAACGCCCTGGCCGGTGCCCCCGTCGCCCAGGCGTCGTACACCCGGCCGACCACGCGCGACCCGGTCGTCTACTTCCACCAGTCGGTCAACCCCGACCGCCTCGACCCCGCCCTGCGACTCTGCCGGCTGAGCCGCCACGACCGCGAGAGCCTGCGCGACAAGGTGATCGTCGATACGCCCGACGTCGACAGCAACGACACCGCCAACCGCGACAAGTTACTCGAACTGCTGCCGGTCGCCGACGTGGTGCTTTACGTCGGCTCGCAGGAGAAGTACCACGACCAAGTCGGCTGGGAAATCTTCAAGGACCAGCGCCGACGGCGGGCCTTCGCGTTCGTGCTGAACAAGTGGGACCGCTGCCTCGACGCCGGGGCCGCGGGGCTGCGGCCCGACGAGGACTTGCTGCGCGACCTCAAGAGCGAAGGGTTCGACAGCCCTCGGCTGTTCCGCACGGTCGCGCAGCGCTGGGTCGATTCGCCCGACGCGGTGCCCGAGAACCTGCCAGTTGGCGAGCAGTTCGCCGAGTTGCGCGAGTGGCTCGAACTCGGCCTGACGCGACTCGAAATCGACGCCGTCAAGGCCCGCGGCGTCGGCCAGCTCCTCGAACACGTCGGTCAGTCGCTCGAGGCCGTGCGGCCACCCGACCTCGCGCCCGCGGCCCGCAAGGTCGAAGCCGGCTGGTCGCGCGAACTCGCGGCCGAGGCCGAGGCCCAGAGCGAGGTTTTGGTCGGCACGCTGGAGCCGTTCCAGAACGAGGTCGAGCAGCACTTCAGCCAGCGTGGCCACCAGCGCTTCCGCGGGCTGATGGCCGGCTACTTGCGCGTCACGACCAAGCTGCGCTACGTCGGCAGCACCTTGCGCGACCGCGTGCCGTTCGTCGGCAAGCTGCGTGGCTCGAAGGCCGACACGGCGTCCGACTGGGACCTCGCCGGCTTCGTGCGGTCGTGCGCCCGAACCGCCAGCGAGCGTGTACTGGGCCAGCGCATGGCTGCGTTGACGAGCCGCTTACTCGTCGAGGCCAGCCAGAGCGACTTCCCGCTGGAAGTCCTCAACGACCGCACGACCGGGGCCTTGCGTCTCGACTGGGAGGACCGCGTCACCCGCTCCGTCGTCGAGGCGCTAACCGAAGTCGAGGCCGAAGTCACTAAGCCGACCGGCCTACGCCGCGTCATCCGCAACGCCGTCGGGCTGCTGGGGAACTTCGTCCCCGAGGCGGTGCTGATCTCGTCGATCGCGCTCTTACTGTGGCGGTTCTTCGTCGAGGGGTTGACGCCCGAGTTCTTCCACGTGCTGTTGCCGGTTTACGTCACGCTCGGCACGCTGATCGCGCTGCACGTCCTGATCCTGTTCGCGCTGCCGGTACGCTGGGCGGCCATCCGCGGCGAGTTCGCCCGGCGACTGCAGCGCAAGCTGACCGACGAATTCGGTCGGACCTACCTGCCGATCCCGCGCGACGCCGCGGTGGCCGTGGCCGCGGAGCAGCGGCAAGTCGAGGAGTTACGCGACGGCACGCGCGAGGTGGCCGAGTGGCTGCGCGAGCGCGAGCAGGCGGCACAGATCGGCGCGCTTTACGGCCGCTGAACACCACAAAGGAGCGACGCGATGGCCGAGGGGAAGTGGATCGAGGGCCTGACGCCGGACACTCCGGCGGTGGACGCGGCGCGGGCGGTCCTGGCAGCCCGGCTCGGCGGCGTGCGGCACTACTTCCCACTCGCGGTCGGGTCGCCGGGGGCGATCGAGAACGTCCACCAACTCCGCGTCGCCACGCGCCGCGCCGGCGCGGCCCTGCGGCTGTTCCGGCCGCTGGTCCCCGCCAAGCCGTACAAGAAGCTGCGGGGGACGTTGCGCGCCGTCCGCACCGCCGCCGGCCACGCCCGCGACTGGGACGTGTTCCTCTCGGGCCTCGACACGTCGCCGGTGTTGCAGAAGCCCCCAACGGAGGCCGCGCGGGAATTCCTGACGACCTACGCCCTGGGCTGCCGCGCCGCCGCGCAGCACGAACTCGACGCCGCGGCGTTGACGCAAACCGAATCGCTGGAAGCCGTGACTAGCCACCTGCTCGACGGCTTGAAGGCCGGCGACGGCGAGCCGTTCGCGACCGTCGCCGAGGAGTCGCTGGGCGAACTATTCGACAAGCTCGCCCTCGACCTCGACGCCGACCCCAAGACGGCTGAGGAGCTGCACGCGTTGCGCATCCAGGGTAAGCGGCTGCGTTACGCGATGGAACTGTTCGCCGACTGCTACGCCCCGCCGTTCGCGCTCGTGCTTTACCCCGCGGTCGAGGCGTTGCAGGAGCACCTCGGCGGCATCCAGGACGGCGAAGTCGGCGCGGCCCGTCTCAGCGTGATCGTCGCGGATTTGCAGCGGCTACGGCCGGACGCGGCGAAGCTGGTGAGGCCGGCCGTCACGAAGCTTAAGGCCGAGGTCGCCGCCCGCGCGGCCGCCGCCAAGAAAGCTTACCGCGCCTGGGTCAAGCCGTGGAAGAAGTTGCTGCTCGACCACCCGCTGACGGCGCTGGCGTTGCCGGCGACACCGTGATCCGAGGGGACGTCAGCCGGATACCCACAAGGGGCACCCCTACAGTTCGCCTGCGGCGGGGCCGGAAACCGGCGCTTCGCCGGCGCAGACGATTCTTGTAGGGGCATCCCCTTGTGGGTGCCCGGCCTGCGCCTCCTGACGCGAAGCCAACAGCGACCCCGCATATCGCCCCGACCCAACCGCGGGGAGTGCTCTGACCCCGATTCAGCGCGGCGGGAACGGCGACGACAACTCGGGCACCGGGTCGCGCAGCCCGATCCGCCGGCCGTCGTCCCCGCGCGGCTCCGGCGGGAAGACGCCGGGCGACACGTCGTCGGTGCGGTCGCGCGGCTTGCGGGGGGCGTCCTTGCCAGACTCGTACCGACTGGGCGCGATCTGGTCGAGCAAGTTCGTGACCGGGGCGGTGCTGCACCCGGTCAGTATGAGCGTCAGGAAGGCACAGGCGCGCATCGAATTCCCCCGAGAGCGGGGGACGGATACCGCGGAGTGCCGATAGCGTCAACGCGGTTACTGGTAAATGCCCATGCCGCGGAACTTGGCGTAGCGGCCGTCGAGCAACTGCGTCTTGCCGAGGCCGGCGAGTTCCCGCAACTGGCGCGTCAGGTGCAGTTTGAGCGTCGCGGCCATCTCGCGCGGGCCGCGGTGGGCACCGCCGACCGGCTCCGGGATCACCTCGTCGAGCACGCCGACCCTCTGCAAGTCGGCGGCCGTCATGCGCAGGGCTTGAGCCGCGCGCGGCTTCGTCTCCTCGTTGGCCGTCTTCCACAAGATGCCGGCGCAACCCTCGGGGCTGATGACCGAGTAGTAGGCGTACTGGAGCATCGACACGCGGTCGCCGATGCCAATACCGAGCGCCCCGCCGGAGCCGCCCTCGCCGATGACCGTGCAGACGACCGGCGTCGGCAGTTGGGCCATCTCAATTAGGCTCGTGGCGATGAGTTGCGACTGCCCGCGCTCCTCGGCCCCGATGCCGGGGTACGCGCCGGGGGTGTCGATCAGGCACACCACCGGGATGCCGTACTTCGCGGCGAGCTTCATCTTCGACATCGCCTTGCGGTAGCCCTCGGGGTGGGCGCAGCCGTAGAAGCACTGCTGCCGCTCGGCGAGCGTGCGGCCCTTCTGGTGGCCGACGATGAGCACCTTGTAGTCGCCCAGCCGCGCGAAGCCGGTCCGCATCGCGCGGTCGTCGCCGAAGGCGCGGTCGCCGTGGAGTTCGAGGAATTCGTCGAACACGGATTCGAGGTAGTCGAGCGTTTGCGGCCGGGCCGGGTGGCGGGCGACTAGCACCGTCTCCCAGGGCGTCAGCCGGGCGTACCGGGCCTTGAGGAGCGTCCGGACGTGCGTCCGCAACTGCTTCAACTCCTCGCTCGGTGCCCCCGACGACTCGCCCCGCTCAAGGTTCGAGACTGTCTGCTCGAGGTCGTGAATGTCTTGCTCGAACGGCAACGCGGCTGGGAGCATAGCGGTCGAAGTTCCGGGATGAGGTCGCGTTTCGCCTGTGACTCGAAGTCGAACTACATCTGGTCGTCGTCGTCCTTCTCGTAGACGGATTTGTAGACTTTCAACTTCTTCAACTCGATCAAGACTTCGTGGAAGTTGGCGGGGCGTTGTTCCGGCCTCTTGGCGAGCAACTTGAGGAGGAAGTTGCCGAACTCCTCCGTCACGTCGGGGTTGAAGTGGACGGGCGACTGCGGCTTCTCTTGCAGGTGCTTCTTGAGGAGTTCGTTCATGGTCGCGCCGCGGAACGGCGGCCGGCCGCACACCAACTCGTACAAGGTCGCCCCGTAGCTGTAGATGTCCGAGCGGCCGTCCAACAGGCGGCCGGTGATCTGCTCCGGCGAGATGAAACTCGGCGTCCCCTGCGGCTTGCCGGGCCGGTTGAACAGCCTCGCGATAAAGCCCTTCTGCACCGTCTTGGAGATGGCGAAGTCGATGATCTTGGTCTGGCCCAACGAGTTCGACAAAATGTTGTCGGCCTTGATGTCGCAGTGGACGACGCCCTTAGCATTCATATAGGCTAAGCCAGTCGCCACCTGCTTGAAAATCTTCTTGGCGTTGATCTTCAAGAACTCTTTGTCCCGCGGGTCTTTCGACAAGAGTCGGTTGCGCAAGCTGCCGGCCGGGAAGAACTCCATGACGAAGTGGGGCGTCGTCGGGGACTTGCTGACCTTGATGATGTTGATGACGTTTTCGTGCCGCAATTTCTCGCCGATCGCCGCCTCGTGGAACAGAATTCGGCGGTGCTCCTTGCTCTCCGCGAACTCGGGGAGCAGGAGCTTCATGGCGAAGTGCCGGCCGCTGCGCGGCTCCATGACTTCGTACACCTGCGAAGTCTGCCCCGTCTGGAGCAGCGACCGCAACTTGTACTCGCCGACTTGCTGATTGCCTTCGCTCACGCCGGCGACCCTCCCGAGTGTGCCCGAGTCTTGAAGTGGACGGCGGCCGGCGGCTACCAGTACTCTTCAAAGTGGATGTTGCCCTTGAGCTTCGCGGCGGCGTTGTCGGCCTTGAAGCCGCGCTGCTCCAAGAGTTCGATGACCCCGGTCGGCTCCGGGTAGCTGCGGACGCCGGTCTCCTTGTTCTTGACCGGCACGCCGATCATCTTGGGGTTGCCGCACAGGTAGACGTGCGTCTTGGCGGGGTCGAGTTTCGCGCCCAAGCCCTCTTCGAGTTCGCCACTCGTGAGGCAGTCCTGAATGTAGACCTTGCGCGTCATGCCCGGCTCGCGGGTCGTCAGGCCGAGGTACTTGTAGTTGGGGAACTGCTCCATGACCTGGCGGTGCGTGTTCAGGTAGCCGAGGTCCTTGGCGAGCCGCACGCAGCAGGCCTGGACGATTTTTCCGGTGTGGCCCTTGCGGAGCAAGTCCCAGACGATGGCGTTGTGCGGGGCCTCGCCGGTGCCGGTCCCAAGCAGCACGACGTTGTCGCCCGGCTTGACGTACTCCGACGTGAAGTGGCCGACGATCTTCTCGCCCATGCTCAGCCGGTCGCCGGGGTTCAAGGCGAACAACCGCGGCGTCAAGGCCGGCACGCGGCCGTCGTGGTTCTCGCGCACCAGGACGATGTAGAACTCGACGAACTCGTCTTGAGCCATGTCACGCAAGTGGCCGGGCTGCTGGTAGATGCTGCTGCTGATCGAGTACGACCGGCGAACGAGTTTCGGCAGGTCTTCGGGCTTGAGATTCTCGGCCTGGCAGCCTTCGGTGCGGGCCTCCCAGTTGCCGAGGCCCAAGGCGCAATACTGGCCGGCGAGGTAGGTCGGCCGGGGGAAGTCGGGTTTGACCCGGAGCACCATGAGGTCGGAGTTGACCCTGTCGAGGTGGACGACGGTGCTGTTGTAACGCAGTTTCCGCAGTTCGGCAATTTCCTCAGTCGTCATCCGCACGCCCCGCAACCGGCCTGGTAGTGGTGAAATGCCCCTGGTCCGGGGATGGGCCGATCGCTCGGCGGTCCCGAAGTGGAGCTACGCGAATTGTATAACCGACAGGGGGTGGCGTCCGCACACCCGGAAAATGGCGGGCGGAACGCGGCGGACTCAGTTCGCCGGGCGCACGACGATCAGCACCGGGGTCGTGCCGGGCTTGCGCTCGCCGCGGCCGGCGAGGTAGCCGCGGACTTCGGCGGAGGCGGCCGGGGCGGTGCGGGCGCTGGCCGGGGAGAAAGTCAACAAGACGCCAGCCTTGCCCGGCTTCGCGAGGTTCGCCGCGACGCGATCGGCGGTCGAGGCGTTGAGAGCGACTGGCGTGGCGGCCCGCTTCAGGAACGCCGGCTCGACGCCGAGGAGTTCCTTGAGGTCGCGGGCCTCGCTCACCCCGGCGGCGGTGACGTGGGTCGCCCCGAACGGCGCGTCCTTGCCGGCGTCGCGGTTGAGGACTGCCACTTGATCGAGCAGCTTCGCGAGGTCGTCGGGTGTCAGCGACTCGGCGTAGAAGGCCCAGGCGAGCGGCAGGCTCTTTTTGATCCGCTCGGCGGTCAGCCCGTCCACGGCCACGGCGACGCCGGCGTTCTTCGCGGCGACTTGCAGTGCCTGGACGCCGCGAAGGCTGTCGCGGCTGAACAGGTCGATCCTCAGGGCAGGAGCGGCCTTGAACTCGGCGAGCGTGAGTTGACGGACTTCGGGCGAGTCGAGTTTCGACGCAGCCGTGAGGACCGGCAGGCGGATGTCGAGCGCCGCGAGGTTAGGCCGCTGCTGGAACGCCCCGGAGCCGACGATGTCACCGGCCTGCCGCACGCGCGGCTCGGGCGCGACTTCAACGATGACTTCCGGCTCGACGACCGCGAGTTGTGCGGGGGCGACTTCGCGGGGGGCAGGCAATTCGGCGTCGGGGGTGACGGTCGGAAGTTGTGCGACCGCGACGCTCGGGGTAACCTCGGAGGAGTCGGGGTGGGGCAGTTTGCAAACGGGCTCGCGAGTTTGGGCGAACCAGAACGAACCCGACGAGACGGCCAGCAGCGTCGAGGCGGCGACGGCGTAGGGCAGCCACGAGCGCTTCGCCGGGACGGGCACACGCGGCGTGACCGGCCGGGCGGTCGGCGGGACGGCTTGCGCGACCGCTTGCAGAATCTTGGCGGTCCGGTCCCGCGGTAACTGGGCCTTCGGCATCGCGCTCAGGCGGGCCGCCTGCGACTGAAGGGTTTGGAAGAGCGCGAGGGCGTCACGCGACTCCGCGACGAGGCCGCGGAAGGCGTGCTGCTCGCTGGGCGTGAGCCGGCCGTCAACGGCGGCGGCGATCAGGTGGCGTTGCGGGTCGGTCAGCATGTCGGTCGGGCCTCGACCCTTGTTCGGGAGTCGCGTTCGGGGTTCTGTCTAACGGTTCGACGCTTCGGGCGGGAACTGGTTCCCGAAATCGGGCTCCAGGAACTCCTTCAACTCGAGCCGCGCCCGGTGGATTCGGCTGCGGACCGTCCCGATCGGCACGCCGACGATCTCGGCGATCTCCTCGTACTTCAGCCCGTCGATGTCCTTCAAGACGAGGACGGCGCGGTGGTCGGCCGACAGCCGGTTCAGCCCCGCCTGCAACAGCCCCTCCTCCTCGTGGCGCTGGAGGGCCAGGCCCGGCCGGGTCTCGTCCGACGTGTCCACGGGGTCGATCGAGGCTTCGCCGTCGCGGCCGCTCTCCAAACTCACGAGTTGTTTGCGGCGACGCTTCAGGCTCACCGCGGTGTTGAAGGCGATGCGGTACAGCCAGGTAAAGAATTCGGCGTCGCCCTTGAAGCTGGCCAGCGACACGTAGGCGTTGATGAAGGCGTCCTGCACGGCGTCGGCGGCGTCGTCGGGGTTGTCGAGGATGCGCACGACCGAGTTGAACAGCCGGTCCTGGTAACGCACGACGAGCTCGCCGAAGGCGTCGGCCCGCCCGGCGAGGCACTCCGCGATCAGGCGTCGGTCGTTGTCGTTCACGGCGGGTCGGGGCTCCGGGCCGGGCGGGCGAATCGCCCCGGCGGTGGCAGTCTAGCCCGCCGGGGCGGCCTAGTCGAACCGTTCGGCCGGGAAAGGCGTCGGCGGGCGGGGGCGGCTGTGGTAAATTGGGAGCCGTACCCCGGCACGCTCCCCTTCGAGAACTCCCCCATGTGGCTGCGACGACCCCTCCTCGCCATGACGCTGACCGGCACCATCGCGGGGGCGAGTCCCGCCCAGCCGGCGGCCGCGCCCCCTGCCCCGACGCCGACGTGGTCCTACGGCCACGACTTGCGGGCGCGCAAGGCCGGCACCACCGACTTCGACAAGGACACGCCCAAGATCGGCGTCGAGTTCTTCCAGGACGCCGCCGCCGGGTCGGTCGTCGCCGTCACGCAAGAAGGCGCACTCGCGGCGACACTGAGTGCGGCCGTCAGCCCCAACAAGAAGGCCCCGTGGCTGTTCGCCAACGACCTCAGTTCCCGCAAGGGCGACGAGGACCGCTTCACGCAGGCGACGGCGAAGTTCGGCGTCGAGGCGTTCAACGACAACGCCAGCGGCCGGGTGCTGTACCTCACCGAGAAGGGCACGGTTGCGTTCGCTGAGTTGCCGGCCGCGGTCGGCACGAACAAGCCGCCGGTTTGGCACCACGCGCTCATCGTCAAGGTCCGCGCGGCCAAGGAGCAAGACTTCGCCAAGGACACCAAGAAGTTCGGCGTCGAGGTGTTCAAGGACGGCAACACCGGCGGGCTGGTCTACGTCAGCGAGACGGGGTCGATCGCCGCCGCCGCCGCCCCCGCGACGGCCCCGGCCGCCGACAGCGTCAAGGCCCCGAAGGCGCTCTACGGGTTGACGATGCGCTGCCGCAAGGCCGACGAAGCCGACTTCGGCGCGGACACCCGCACGTTCAGCGTCGAGGTGTTCCGCGACGAGAACACCGGCGGGCTGCTGTACATCTCCGAGACAGGCGCGGTTGCGACCGCGCCGGCGGGCGAGGCGAAGTACGGCCAGGGGGTCGCCTGGAAGTACGGCATGGCGCTGAAGGCCCGGCCGGGCGGCGTCGCCGAGTTCGCCAAGGCCAAGCGCTTCGGCGTCGAAGTCTACCAGGACGGCAACACCGGCAACCTCGTCTACCTCGCCGAAACTGGCTCGATTGCGGTGCTGCCGAAGAAGTAGACACGTCACGCCTTCGGGGCGAAGCTCGCCCAGTAGCGTTTCGGCGTCAACCCAATGACGACGAGCAAGCCGTGCAGAATCCACAAGTACGTACACAGTAACTGCAAGTCGTTGTTGAAGCCGTAGGCGTGAAGGCCGACGCCGAGTTGGTTGGTGCCGAACCAGCTCCACGTCGTGACCGCGTTGCCCAGCAACGCCAGCACGGCGACACCGCGGTCCTTGACCAGCCCCGACCAGCGGGCGTGCAGGATTAGCGCGTTCCAGATGACGATGAGGACCGCGCCGTTCTCCTTGGGGTCCCAGCCCCAGAAGCGGCCCCACGACTGGTCGGCCCAGATGCCGCCCAGGACCGTGCCGACGAAGCTGAATAGCACCGCGAAGCAGATCACGCCGTATAGGATCATGCCGATGACGCGGCCCAACTCCATCGACTTCGTGCCGCCGCCCATCGTCACATCGACCTTGCTGCGGAGGTACGGCGTGGCGATGCCGAGGCCGACGTACAAGACACCGATTAGGCCCGCGACGTAGGTGGCCGAGTAGCCCAGCGTCACGGTCGTGACGTGCGTCGCCAGCCAGAAGTTGGTGTCGAGCACCGCCTGCATCATCTCCAGCGTGTCGCCGCCCGCCGCAAGGTTGTGGGCGACGATACTTGTCGAGAAGCCGATCAGTGCCCCGACGCCGTTGCCCAAGCCGATCGCGAACACCCGCTCGACCAGCAAGCAGCCGAGGACCGCGGCCCAGCCGATGAACACGGCCGACGAGTACAGGTTCGTCACGAACACCAGCGGCCGGTCCATCAGGTACATGCGGGCGAACAGCGTCGCCGTGTGGACAAGGAACGTCAGCACCATGACGCCGAACGCCCCGCGACGGAAGCCCTCGGCGACGCCGGGGTTGACGAGGTGCGAGCCGACGCCGACGAGGGTGAGCAGGAAGACCAGTACGTACAGGCCGATGCACTTGTAGTAAAACGACGTGCGGTTCAGGTACGTTTCGAGATCGACCTGGAAGCGCTGCTTCGGGGTGATCGCCCCGCGGCTCATTTCGTCGATCGTCGCCAGGTGGCGGTTGAAGTCGTCGGGCTTGCGCTCCCGGTAAGCGGCCAGCATGTCGAGCCAGACCTTCGCCGTCGGGTCGCCGGCCAGGATCGCCTCGCGGGCCACGTCGAGTTGTTGAGCCTTGGCGAGTTGCGCCGCTTCATACAGGGCCTCGAACTGTTTGCGCTGCTCCGGGTTCATTGCCTTCGGGTCACGCGGCAACCCCGCCGCCTCCATCCTCTGAAGCAAGTCCTGAATCATCTCCTGCTGGAACTGCCGGTCGGCCGACTCGACAGTCTTACCCACTTCGCCGGGCTGTCGCCAGGGCTTGCCGTCCTCGGGGGGGAGGGCCAGGACATCAAGGCCCGCCATGACGTTCAGGTAGTAACGGACGTGGCCGGCGAGTTCGAGGACCTTGTTCGAGAACAGGTCGCGCTCGAGCGCAGGGAGTTTGCCGGCCTTCTTGGACGCCTGCTCCAGGGCGTCGAACTGAGGCTGCAACTCCGTAAAGGAGTAACGCAACCCCTCGCGGCGCTCGACCTTCATCATCTCGGCGAGCCGGTCGTTCTCGATGCGGAAGATGCGGTACGCCGCCGACGGGCCGGGGTTGCCTTGCAGGCCGGTCATCGTCTTCAAGTACCACTCGATCGCCGGCCGCTTCTTGTCCGACTCGTCCTTGTACTCCTCGGTGTTGTTCAAAACCCGCAGCAGCACGTCCGCCCGCGTTTCGAGCGGCTTCATGCGGCCGCCGTCCAGGACCGGCAGCGCGCCGAGCTTGGCAAGGTCGTACTTCGATTCCGCCGTGCGCGGGATCGCCGACGCGAGGAGGTAAAGAGCCGTCACGCCGACGCAGACCCAGGCAATAGCCTGACCGGACTTCGGCACGTCGTCGCCGCTCAACCGAGCGCGGGGCTTGCCGAACAGCAACTTGACAAGTGCCTCGCTGAGAGTCGGAGTCGCGCGGATTCGCGCGGCCTCGCCCACGCCTCTCGACTTGCCGGAGGTCACGAACGTGATCAGGCTCAGCGTAAAGTGCAGCAGCATCCCCAAGGTGACCATCACGCACGCCAGGTATGGCAACACCCAACCGGGGTTGCGGACCACTTGCAGAATCGTGCCCTTCTCGTCCGGCGTGAACGACGACTGGAAGTAGGTTTCGCCACGGTAACGCAGCGGCTCGTTCATCGAGATCGTCAACTCGCGGTCGGAAAGGGGCGGTTCGATGAGCCGCACTTGGCTCGCGTAGTTCTTGGGGGTCTGCGTGCCGATGTAACGGTCGAAGGTGAACTTGATCAGTTCGAGGCGGTACGGCTTGTAGTAACGCGTCTGGCGGAGTTCGACCGTGTAGCGCTTGCCGTCCACCGTCAACCCAGTGTCGTCGTTGAGGCGCGTCGTGACGAGGTAAACGCCGAGGTCTTTGCCGTCGCCCTTCGATTTGAAGCGAACGTAGGCCGCGGGGGTGTCGAACTTCTGCTCAGGGTCGGTGCCGCTCACCTCCGGCTTCTCGACGGCGATCGCCTCTAGCCCGACCCCCGCCGTGGCGAGGTTCGCGCGGGCGGAGCCCTTGGCGTTCTCCAACGTGCAGTTCTTGTAGATCTTGACGACTTCGATCTCGACCGGGAGATCCCCGTCGGAAATTGGTGTGTGCCTCCGCGCGGCGTCGCGCAAGACTTTGACCGGCACGACCGTGACGGCGTCTTTGTCCGAACCGGCCAGCGGCGTCGTGAACGCGAGTTCCTGGTTGCGGGTATCGACGGCGTACACGGCCGACCCGCCTTCGGCGATGACCATGTTCTGCTCGACCTGGAACTCGCGCGTGATGAACTCGCCGACGAACAGCAGCAGGATACCGCCGTGGAGGACGTAAATGCCCGAGCGCTTCAGCAACACCTTGGCCACGCTGCCGACGACGTTGGCCTTCTTCGCCTGCTTGGCGGTGACCTTGACCAGGCTAATCAGTTGCAGCGTGTGCGCGGCGAGGAGGTTGAAGAACATCGTGAAGCCGATGAGCTTCCCGGCCGGGAACGGCACCGACGCGGAGGTGGTCCAACTCGTCGGCACGGAGAAGAAAATCTGGCCGAACTGGAAGAGCAGTTGCACGTCGATCCAGACCAGCCACGACCAGAAGTACTGATCGACGACGCCCCAGATGCCGGCGTTCTTCTGCGCGACGGTGCCGAAGAAGACCAGCACCATCGACATGGCGAACAGCGACACGGTCAGCTTCAGCGACGCGATGGGCTTGAGGATCGTGATGAGCGGGTGGACCGGCAGCGGCATCGGCTTGCGCGGGGCCGGATCGGTCATGGGCGGGGCAGCGGTCATCGTACTCATGAGTCGAACTCCTACCGCGGGTGAGGTGCAATCAGGCGGGTGTGGTCTTCGGGCGGCAACTACTTCGCTCCAGGCATGCCGCGCATCCGGCCGGCACCGGAGCCGGGGGCGGCGGGGCCACGCAAGTCGATGCGGTAAGCCTTCGCGTCGCCCAAGGTGATCTCGGTCACCGACTTCGGCAACTCGGCTTCGGACACTTCGGGGAGGCCGACTTCGACCCGCCAGCGGTTGACGTTGGCCAGTAGTGTGCCATTGATACTCTCGGAGAGCGTGACCTGTGGGGTCCCGGCCGGGCCGACGGTGAAACTCTTGGCGACGAATTGCCGCGGCGGGTTCTCCGTCCAGCCGGCGGGCACCGCGTAAGTCGGCAACGCCGCGGGGTCGGCCAGGCGGAGTGTGCCTACGAACTCGTCGAACTTCGCCTCGGTGGCCGTGACGCGGTCGATCGCCCCGGAGAACTTGACGAACCGCGACGCCTCGGGGCCGGTTGGGATGATGACGCCCAAAAGCCGCGACTTGTCGGCCGATTCCCGCGGGGCCTCGTAAGTCCGCACCGCCTCGGGGGGGGTGCAGCCGGCCACGAGCGCGACGCACAGGCCCAGCCACGGCCAGGATCGGCGACTAATCGTCACGGACATTACGGCAATCTCAGGGGGAGGGGCTGTCGGCGGGGGTCGAACGGGGCTCCCCCATTGTTCAGCCCCGGCGGGCGGCCGTCAAGCCACCTCTCAATCGACACATCATTAACCGCCGACTCGCCGCCGCGGCAACCCCTTACCGGGGCGGCGAGGCGGCGTCGCGCCACACTGGGCCGGCCGGGAAAATTGCGCCGGCACGTGAGCGGCTTAGGGCAGCGTTACGGCGGGGAAACATCTCGGGAATGCGCCCGCGTGAGGGTTGCGTCCCCGGAACGCTGTTCTACCCTTGCGGCGAGAGTGCCCGACCACCCCGAACACGGTGCCACCCGATGTCCGTCCCCACGTCCGTCGAAGAGCTGTTGCAGCTCATCCGCAAGAGCGGCATGATCGAAGACGCCAAGCTCACGGCCTACCTGCAGCGCCGCCAGATGGGCCGCGGCCTCCCCGAAGACCCGCGCGACGCCGCCAACTCGATGGTCGAGGACGGCCTGATCACCGACTTCCAGGCCGAGCAGTACCTCCTCGGCAAGTGGCGCGGCTTCACCATCGGCAAGTACAAGCTCCTCGAGCGCGTCGGCGTCGGCGGCATGGGCCAGGTGTTCCTGTGCGAGCACATGTACATGAAACGCCGCGTCGCCATCAAGGTACTCCCACCCGCGAAGGCCGAGCAGCCGGCCGCGTTGGGGCGCTTCTACCGCGAGGCCCGCGCTGCGGGGTCGCTCGAGCACCCCAACATTGTCCGCACCCACGACATCGACCAGGACGGCAACCTCCACTTCATCGTCATGGAGTACGTCGACGGCTCGAACCTCCTCGACATGGTCAAGAAGGGCGGGCCGATGGACGTGCGGCGGGCTTGCCATTACGTCCGCCAGATCGCCGTCGGCCTCGACTTCGCGTTCCGCAGCGGCATCATCCACCGCGACATCAAGCCCGGCAACGTGCTGATCGACCGCCGGGGCGTCGCCAAGATTCTCGACATGGGGCTGGCCCGGTTCTACAAGGACCAGACCGACATGCTGACGGTCAAGTACGACGACAAGATCGTGTTGGGCACGGCCGATTACGTCGCGCCGGAGCAGGTCGCCAACAGTCACACGGTTGACATCCGCGCCGACATCTACGCGATGGGGGCGAGCTTCTACTTTCTGCTCGCGGGGCACCCGGCCTTCCCGTCGGGGAGCGTGTCGCAGAAGCTCTTGTGGCACCGGACCAAGGACCCGACGCCGATCCGCCAGATCCGCCCCGAGGTGCCGGAGGGACTGGCCGTGATCCTGGCCAAGATGCTGGCGAAGGACCCGAACGCCCGCTACCAGACGCCACTCGAAATCGCCAACGACCTGGAGCGTTACGCCACCGGCACGATCGACGAGCCGTCGGACGACGAAATGCCGAAGCTCAGCCCGGCCGCCCTCGAAGACCTCGACATGGACGCCGTGAAGCCGGCCGCGGCCGTCAAGGAGGTGGCGAGGGCCGCCCCCGCGCCGCCCCCCGCATCGTCGAGTCAACTGCTGCGGCGTCTGTCGCCGCGCACGCCGTTAGAAGACCCGGCCCCGGCCGCCAGTGTGGCGAGCGTCGCCACGGTCGCCCGGCCGTCGCGGGAAGCCCCTCGGCTCGCGCCCGCCGCGCCGATGCCCGCGAAGCCCCGCCCCCCCGCCGTGTTCCCGCCCAGCCCGTTCGCCGCGCCGCCGCCGCAAGTCGTCCCGACGCTGACGCTCGCCCAGCCCGATCCGTCGCCGAAGGGCTTCGCCCCGCCGTTCACCCAGCCGGCGTCGCGGCGTGAGCCGGCACCGATGATCAACAAGGTCTTCGGGGCCAACCCGCACGGCAAGCTCATGCTGTTCGTCGTCCTCGTGACCATGTGCGCCACCGTCGCGCTCGGACTCGTGGCGATGGCCGTGGTGAAGTTCACGGCGAACCCCCCGGCGGCGTCGGCCGGGCAGTAAGGTTGCCCCCACCCACTTCGGCGGCGGCCCGCGAGTCACTCGTGGGCCGCCGCCGTTTCGTCAACGCACGGCCGCTTCGGCAACCAGGATGCGTTCGAGGTGCGGCGGCCACTCGAACCCCTGGGCCAGGCACGCGATCGACTCGCCCAGTTGCGCGATGCGCGCCTCGTCCAGCAAGCCCACTTGTTTGGCCGCAGCCAACACCAGCGTCGGGATGCGCTCGGCCGGCAGCTTCATGAGCCGGCAACAGGTCGCGTCCACGGCCACGAGGTCGAGGCCCATCACGATCGCGCCGAGGAACTTTGCGGTGCCGTTGAGCGGCCCGTCGCCCTCCATGCCGACGACGCCGTCCACGATGGCCAGGTGCGGCGTGTGCGTGCAGGCGATATCGACGATACTGTTCGGGATGCCGCGCCAGTGGAGTTCGTTCTTCGGCCAGCCGTAGCAGATCCCCGGCAGGGTGCCGAAGAGGTTCTTCAGCGACAGCGTCGCCCCCGCCCAGTGGTGCGTCTTGAGCTTCGGCAGCGACACGAGGATGTCGGCCGAGACGACCGTCTTCGAGAGGTACAGGTATTCGAGGCCGGTCGTGCGGCCGAGGTTCGCCGTCTTGACCGGCTCGTCGTGGTTCACATCGACGAAGCGGACGCCGTGCTTACGCAGCACGTCGCCCAAGCCCGACTCGTTTACCAAAAAGCCGGCGTTGCGCCAGT
>JAYTUC010000205.1:0-21049 GCA_043744775.1 Fimbriiglobus sp.
GATGATGGGGTTCCGCGGCTGCCGCCTGCCGATCGTCTACCCCGAGATCGGCGACATGCAAGTCCGCGCGATCATCGAGGCCGCCATCGAAGTCAAGAAGATGGGCAAGAGCGTGCTGCCCGAGATCATGATCCCGCTCATCGGTACGGTTGAGGAGTTGGTGATCCTGAAGAAGCGGGCCATCACGGTCGCCGAGGAGACGATGGCCAAGGCCGGCACCAAGGTCGAGTACATGATCGGCACCATGATCGAGTTGCCGCGGGCCTGCCTGGTGGCGGATACGATCGCCCCGGAGGCCGAGTTCTTCTCGTTCGGCACCAACGACTTGACGCAGATGACCTTCGGCTTCAGCCGGGACGACATCAACGGCTTCATGCCGACGTACTTGAAGGAGAAGATCTTGCCGATCGACCCCTTCCAGTCGCTGGACGTGAAGGGCGTCGGCCAGCTCATCCGGCTGGCGATCGAGAAGGGCCGCGCTGCCCGCAAGGCGAGCGCGAACCAGCACCTCAAGATCGGCATCTGCGGCGAGCACGGCGGCGACCCCGACTCGGTGTTCTTCTGCCACGAGGTCGGCATGGACTACGTGTCGTGCAGCCCCTTCCGCGTGCCGATCGCCCGCCTCGCGGCGGCGCAAGCGGCGCTCGGCGAGAAGGCCGCGGGCAACAAGTAACCTTTACGCAAGTGGGGGCCGGCGTGTACGGGATCTTTGTGCGGGCAGTCCTCGAGAATCATGCCGATGGCGCACTTGTTCGGCGGGGACTCTTGTCCGCCAATCAGGTCCGTCGGATCGAGGTGGCGTACGCCCGCATCGACCCGGACCGCTGTGCTGCTCACAATGCAGGGCCGCGATTGCGTCATGGATGTCGGCGAAGTCGCGGACGGCTCGCCGGTCGTCATCGGCCGCATGCCGCTGCTGGCGATGGACTGGGTCATCGACGAGTTTGGGCAGAAGTTGATCGGCAACCCCGATCACGGCGGCGAGTGGATGATGGACATTCTCTGACGGAGAATTCGCAATGCGCTTCGAGCGGATCACACACAACCCCGCCGTGATGGGCGGCAAGGCTTGCATCCGCGGCATGCGGGTCACCGCCGGAATGGTGCTCGGCCTCTTGGCCTCCGGCTACTCGCGCGCGCGAATTCTGGAAGCCTATCCGTACCTCGAAGCCGAGGACATCGACGCGGCATTGAAGTATGCCGCTTGGCGACTTCAGGAGCAAGAGGCTCCTTGTGTCTGACGCATATTTCCTCTTCATGATAGAGTTTACACCTGCGTCGAATCCCCTAGGACGGATTGACCAACTCCGTGAGTTTCTGAGGTCATGGTTCATTGACCAGGGACTAGCTTATGGAATGGGGGCTATGGGTGGCTCTTACAGACTGTATGGCCACGTCGGGCCGCGCCCACCCGCGACCGTTCGCGACCGCGACATGCTCGGCCAATGGATTCGCGGCCAGCAATTGTGCGGCACGGTTCGGCTCGGGGCCATCGAAGGTCCAGGCCCGGTCAACCTGTTGGGCCCGATCACTGAGTGTGTGTTCCAGCTCGACACATTAACCGACTCGGATCGTGCCGAGGCGATCGCGTACTACGACGAAATGCGTCGAAAGATTAAGGCGTGGAACGCCCGGCCGGGTCGATCAGTTTGAACGGCATACTTCTTAAACCCCGGAGTCCCCGCCCGTGACGCCGTTCTCGCTCAAGGACTACGAACTCACGGTCGCCGACGTGCGGCGCAACCCGTCGCCGGCCGAGCTTTACGAGGACGCGCTGCACTCGGACAAGGCG
This sequence comes from Fimbriiglobus sp., assembly GCA_043744775.1. Taxonomy (GTDB): domain Bacteria; phylum Planctomycetota; class Planctomycetia; order Gemmatales; family Gemmataceae; genus Fimbriiglobus. The sequence continues at coordinate 1,793 of JAYTUC010000205.1, forward strand.
CGTATCGCCGCCCAGGGGGCGCTCGTCGCCTACTCGGGCGACAAGACGGGGCGGTCGCCGAAGGACAAGCGCGTCGTCAAGCACCCCGACTCGTCGGCCGACGTCTGGTGGGGGGCCGTCAACATCCCGCTCGAACGGCAGTCGTTCCTCATCAACCGCGAGCGGGCGCGCGACTACCTCAATACCCGGTCGCGTGTGTATGTCGTGGACGGTTTCGCCGGGTGGGACGTGGCCAATCGGTTGAAGGTCCGGGTGATTTGCTCGCGGCCGTACCACGCGCTGTTCATGCACATCATGTTGATCCGGCCGACGAAGGTCGAGTTGGCGGAGTTCGGCACGCCGGACTTCACGATCTACAACGCCGGCGAATTCCCCGCGAACCGCCTCACGTCGGGCATGTCGTCGAAGACGAGTATCGACCTGAGCTTCGAGGACAAGGAGCTTGTCATTCTCGGCTCGGAGTACGCCGGCGAGATGAAGAAGGGCGTGTTCACGATCATGAACTACCTGATGCCCAAGAAGGGCATCCTCAGTATGCACTGTAGTGCCACCGCGGACGTGAAGACGGGCCAATCGTCGGTGCTGTTCGGCCTGAGCGGCACCGGGAAAACCACCCTCTCCGCCGACCCCAAGCGCAGCCTCATCGGCGACGACGAACATTGCTGGGCCGACGACGGCATCTTCAACATCGAGGGCGGGTGTTACGCCAAGACGATCGACTTGAATGCCGCGAGCGAGCCGGACATCTACAACGCCCTCGGTTACGGTAGTGTGCTGGAAAACGTCGTGCTCGTCGAGGGCAACGAAGTCGATTACCACGACGCCGGGATCACCCAGAACACCCGCGGCGCGTACCCGATCGACTCGGTGCGCAACGCCAAAATCCCCTGCATCGCCGGGCACCCGACCGACGTGATCTTTCTCACTTGCGACGCCTTCGGGGTCTTGCCGCCGGTGGCGAAGCTCACGCCGGCGCAGGCGATGTACCACTTCATCAGCGGCTACACGGCCAAGATTCCGGGCACCGAAGTCGAGGTCAACGAACCCGGCGCGACCTTCTCGCCGTGCTTCGGCGGGCCGTTCCTGGTGTGGCACCCCGCCAAGTACGCCGAGCTTTTGAAGGAGAAGTTGACGACGCACCGGGCCAACGTCTGGCTGGTGAACACCGGCTGGAGCGGCGGCAGCTACGCCGGCGGCCAGCGCATGAAGCTCAGCGTCACCCGCGCGATCGTGGACGCCATCCACGCGGGGACCCTGGCCGACGCGCCGACGCTGGCCGACCCGATCTTCGGCGTCCACACGGTGACGGCGGTCCCCGGCGTCGCGGCCGAACTGTTGCAGCCGCGGCTGGCCTGGGCCGACGGCGCGCAGTACGATGAGACGGCCAAACGACTCGCCGAGTTGTTCGCCGAGAACTTTGTCAAGTACGCGGCCGTCGCCGGCCCCGAAGTCGCCGCCGCCGGCCCGAAGGCTTGACGCCCGCCCCCGCCCGCCGGAGCCGCCCATGCGACCGCTCGCCTGCCTCGTCGCCACGCTCACGCTCGCAATCCCCCTCGCCGCGCAGACGCCGAAGCTGCCGGCCAAGAGTCCCCCGCCGGCGTTGCAGGAGAAGCCGAAGCTGAAGGTCGCGGACTACCGCACCTACACCGTGCAGGGCTTCACGGTGCTGATCCACGACGAGGTGTTCGGCGCGGCGGCCGCCAAGTTCGAGCGGCCGCCGCTCGAAGTCCTCGACGCCGAACTCGCCACGGTCGTGAAGGTCGTCAACGCCAAGTCGGCCGTCGCCCTACGGAGCCTCGTCATTTGGGCCGAGTGGGAAGAGACGGCCGGCCTCGAGAACGGCCGGTCGGGCACCGCGGTCGCCGTCTACCGCAGCGGCAGCCCCGAGGCGATGGCGGCCGGCGGCCTGCACCCGCTCAAGGCCAACACCGTCGATGTCCTCAACATGAAGGCGCTCACGCAGGAACACCAGCCGAAGCGTGACTCGGGCCGCTGCGTGTTGCTGCACGAGTTCGCCCACGCGGTCCACAACCAGGTGATCGGCCGCGACAGCCCGCAGGTCAAGGCGGCCTACGCGCAGGCGATGGAGCGCAAGCTGTACGACGCCAAGACCCACTACGCCGCGACGAGTTCGGCCGAGTTCTTCGCCGAGCTGACGTGCTGCTACCTCGACAAGCTGCACTACTACCCGAACACCCGTGCCGACCTCAAGAAGCACGACCCGGCGACGTTCAAGCTCATGGAGGCGGTCTGGTCCGGCAGCGCCAGCAAGGTCGCCGGGGCGGCCGAGCCGAAGCCGACGGGCGACCTGTCGGTGAAGCTCTCCGACCTCGCGTTCGGCAAGCCGATCAGCGGCCCCAAATTCGACCCCGCGGCGGCCAAGGGCAGTGTCGTCCTGGTGGCGTCGTGGGGCGGGGCGTCGGCGAACCTGCTCGACCGCGTGGCGAAGCTCGACGCCGAGTTGCAGCCCTACGGCCTGCTCGCCGTCGCGCCGTTCCCCTACACGACCCCCGACGCGACGGTCGCCCCGGACGCCGCGGCGCGGGGGCCGGGCGTGAGCGTGGTGCGGGCGGCGTTCCTGCCGGCCGACGAGACCGGCAAGCGCGTCGGCCTCGACCCGCCGACGACGCTGGTCTTCGACCACACCGGGGCGTGCGTCTACCGCGGCTCGGGCTACGACGCCGACAAGCCGGCGCGGGCCGCCGTCGGCGCGAAGTTGCTCGCCGACCTCGGCGACGGCGAGTTGCCGCCGGCGTTCAAGCCGGTCGCCGACGCCTTCGCCGCCGGCACCCCGCCGCTGGGCGTGCTGCCGAAGCTGTCGCCGCTGCTGACCTCGGCCGACGCCGCGACCAAGCTCTTGGCCGTCGAGTTGCAGACGACGATCTTGGCCCCGCTCAAGGGCCAACTCGCGGCGATCGATAAGGACGGCGCGACGGCCCCGCTCGACGCCTACCTCGCCGCCGAGAAGCTGGCCGTCGCCGCCAAGGGTACGCCGGTGGCCGCGAAGGCGGTGGGGGTCCTCGACCGCCTGCGCGGTAAGCCCGAAGTGTTGGCGGAGTTGAAGGCCCGGCCGATGCTGGTGCCGGTGGTCAAGTTGCACGCGCTGCTGCTCGCCCAAGACGGCGGCGTCGAGCCGACCTCGCCGCGTTTCCAGTCGAAGAACGCCGCGGCGCTGACGCAACTGCAACGCCTCGTCGCCGACTTGAAGGCGAAGCACCCGAAGTCGCGGGCGCTGACCGAAGCGAACCGGCTCGCGGCCGAACTCGGCGTCGCGGAGTGACCGAACGCGCGGCGGTCGGGGGACTCTCGTCACCCGCCCGCTGGGAAAGTTACCGCAGTTCGACGTTCCAGTACGCGCTGTCGAGGAACGACTGCCACGAGCGGTACTTCTTCTGCGTCAGCTTCAGGTTCAGAATCGGGCTGCGCTTCGGCTTCTCCGGCTTGCGGATCAGCGTCATCGTCGATTGCTTCGGCGTGCGGCCGCCCTTGCGCACGTTACAATCCACACACGCGCAGACGATGTTTTCCCACGTCGTCTGGCCGCCTTGGCTGCGCGGCGTAACGTGGTCGAGGCTCAGTTCCGACAGCACGAACTTCTTGCCGCAGTACTGACACTGGTTGTTGTCGCGGGCGAAGATGTTGCGGCGGTTGAACTTCACCGTCTGGCGCGGCACCTTGTCGTACGTCAACAGCCGAATCACACGTGGGGCCTGGATCTCGGTCGTGGGCGTGCGGACCCAGTCGTCGTCCTCCTGACGGAAGTGCTTAGCGCGGAAATCGCTGACCTCGGCCCAGGTGCCGAAGTCGTAGGTCATGTACTGGCCCTCTTCGAGGGTCACGACTTCGGCCAGGTCCTTCGCCAGTAGGCAGAAGGCCCGGCGCACGCTGATGACGTGAACGGCCATGAACAGCTTGTTCAGAACGAGGACGCTGGCGTCGAGGGCCGAGTAGGCTCCGGCTATCATGGTGAAGTCGGCCTTTCAATGCGGGTGGCGGGCGGCCGGCGTGGCGACCGCGGGCGGTTCCTCAAGACCAGAGGCGCGAGTAGGCGGGCGGGTTCGGTCACGCCCACATCATACCCGACGACGTTTCCTTGAGGCAAGCGCCCACCGACCGCTTTCGCCGCACGTTCACGCCAGCAGTCGCCGCAGCAACGCCGCGACGGCCGCCTCGAAGCGGCGCGGGTCGCCGGTGACCGGCAGCGTCACCGCGTGGACGGCCACGCCCGAGGGCGTCGCCCACGCCCGTGAGGTCATGCGCCGGCCGGGGTAGATCAGCCCGCACTCGCGCACGCCCAATGCCGCCGCGTAGGCGAGAACTTGGTGCAGGTCGTCGTCGGCCGGCCCGCCGCGGCCGAGCGTCTTCCACTTGGCGTCCCACACGGCGACCGGCTTGCCCCCCGGCCCGCGGACGACGAAGTCCGGCCGCAGGGTCCGCCCGCCGCCGTCACCCGCGAGCGCGACCGGGCGTTGCGGCTCGATGCGGTCGCCGGCGAGTCGGGCGGTCAGCTCGTGCTCGAAGATCGCCGCGAGGTGGAACAGCCGCGTCGTTGAAGCGTCGCCGGCGTCGAGGCCGGACAGCACCGCCCGCGCGGTGTCGAGGACCGGCCGGTAGTGGGCGGATCGCGCGTCGAGGCGCAAGTCGCCCCAGCGGATCGCCGCAGGCGGCACCGCCGTCACGTCAGCGAGCGCGAGCGTCACCTGCGCGACCTGTTCGCGCAAGTCGCCTGGCAGGTCGCACCGCAGCAGCGCGACGGCGGCGGCCTTCGGCACGCGGTTCAAGTCGTGGTCGAGCGTGAACTCGTCGGCGACGATCGGGAACAGCCGCGACGGGTCGCGCATCATCGCCGCGAAATCGAGGCGGCCGCGCACCGTCGGCGAGTCGAGCGCCTCCTCGGCGTAGCCGCGCAGCAGGCCGGCGGCGAGCAGCGCGCGGAACTCGCGCGCGAACCGGCGGGCCAGGGTTGCGGCGGGGTCGTCGCCGTGGCCCTGCGCGAAGTCGCGGCCGGCGGCGGTGTCGAGGAACGTCAGCGGGTACTTCGGCGCGATCGTGAAGTGCGTGTCGCCGGCGACGAAGGTGCCGACGTAGCCACCCGCCGCGACCTCGTAGCGTTCCGGCCGCGCGTCGAGCGACAGCGTCACGGCGTTGGCGAAGTCGCGCCGCAGCGCGACGGCACACTCCCGCGTCAGCCGCACGACCTTGCGGCGGCGCTCCGTCAAGGTGACGCGCCGGGTCACGGCACGCCGTCCGGTTCGGGCGGCTCCACGGCGTCGGGGTCGAACCGCGGCAGCGGCGGCCGGCGTCGGGCGTCGGGGATCCACAGGCGGAACTCGAAGTGCTGAGCCTCCTGGGCGGCCAACCCGCCAACGACGTTAGAATCGGCCTGGTTGTTGCCGTTCGGCCCGACGGTGTAGACGACGGCCCCTTCGGCGTGCAGCTTGTAGAGCAGTGGCTTGCCGCTGAATGGGTCGGTCGGGACCGCCGGCAGGGTCGTCGCGGGCATGTCGGCGAGTGTCACGGGGAAGTGGCCGAACTGCCGGCGGTAGCGCTCGCAGGCCAGGCCGACGGACCCGCACACGAGCCGGGCCTTGCAGCGGTCGTCGGCCTTGAGGCAGTTGGCCGAATTGGGCAGCAGGTTCGCGCCCTCGGTAGCCGTCCGGGACAGGACGGCACTGCTCGCGGCGCGCCGCGTCGGCCCGCTCAGCCGCGCGGCCGCGATCAGGTCGTTGTAGCCGGCGAGAATCCGGGCCTGATCGCGGACGCGGTTCGGGGCGTTGAACCGCCGCTTGAACTGGTCCTCGAGCGCGTTGGAGGCGGGGCTGCCGAGGACATTGTCGAGGTAGTCGGCCGGCAACGCCCCGCTGCGGACGTTGTCGTAGACCCGCATGACGGCGGCCCGCTCGCCGCGAAACGAGGGGGTCATGCCGTCCACCGTCGCCGCCTGGGCGAACGCCGCCTGCAACTCGGCCAATCCGCTCGTCGGCTCCGACCACGCCAGCGTCTTCTGGGCGCTACCGACGGCGATCGCGCAGCCGGAGTTGCGCACCAGTTGCGAGATCAGGCACGGCTCGGTCGCCAGCGACACTTGGGCGAGGTGCAAACAGGCGTCGGCCGCCAGCAAGGCGTCGTCGCCGCGGCCGAAGTACGCTTCGACCGTGGCGTAGTCGATGAACAGGGTGCACCCCTCGCGGACCCGTTGCAACTCGGGGAGCAAGGTGCCGAAGGGGTCCGGCTCGCCGAAGCGGAACGGCAGGCCGCCCGTCGGGAACTTCCGCGCCGCGAACACCTCGCGGTACGCCCGGCCCGAGTCGAGGTGGACCTCGTACAGCGAGCAGAACTCGTCGTCGTGCGGCAAGCGGTCGTCGTCCCACACGAGGTCGGGAATCTCTTTGGCGTTGATCGCCGTCTGCCGCGACCCCCACGACACCGGCCGCCAGCCGAGGGCGCTGAGAGCCACCTTGGTGACGTTGGCCGCGTCGTCGTCCGGGATCGCGCCGTTGTGCGCCATGACCACGCGGCCGACACGCCAGTCCGGGTCGTCGATGTCGAGCTGTGCCAACGCCTCGTCCAGGCGGCGCTCGTCGGCCCGACGCATGGCGTGGCGGTCGGCGACGAGGCCGACCCCGGCCAGCAGCGCGAGCGCCCCGAGGATCGCCGCGACGATGGCGAGGCGCTGGAACCAGGGGCGTCTCACGGCGCGTCTCCGGGGAGGGGCGTTGGGTCGGGGGCCGGCGGCGGGGTGCGGCGGGACTCGGGGTTCCAGAGGCGGAACTGCGTCGGGCGGGGGTAATCGTACCCCCACCGCCGGGGGTCACCGTGCCGCGTCACGCCCGGCCCTACACTCGAAACCGTCGCGCCGTCGGCAACGAGTTGGTAACGGAGCGGGTCGCCGCCGAACGGGTCGGCGGGGATCGCCGGAAGGATCGACGGGGGCAGGTCGGCGAGCGACGCGGGGAAGTGGCCGAACTGCCGGCGGTAGCGCTCGCACGCCAGGCCGACCGCGGCGCAGAGTAGTTGCGCCCGCGCCTGGTCGTCCGCCTCCACGAACGCCGGCACCGTCGGCAGGGACGGACTCCGGAGTAACCCGTCGCCCGCCGGCACGGCGTCGCAAGCGGCGAGTCGGGCCGGCCCGCGGAGCCGCGCGGACGCCAGGAAGGCGTTAAAAGTGTCGAGCTTGTCCGCCTGTTCCCGCAGGAGATTCCGCCCGCCCAGGCGACTCCGGAGGCGGTCGGCCACCGGCGGCTTCACCGTGCCGGCGGGGAATTCGATCTCGTCCCAGGGCAGCGCGCCGGAATGCACGTTGTCGTAAACCCGCATTGCCGTCGCGCGCTCGCCGCGCAATGCCGTGGTGACCCCGTCCACGGCGGCCGCGTGTTCAAACGCGGCCTGCACGCGGGCGAGTTCGGCCGAAGGCTCGGCCCACGCCAGGGTTTGCTGCGCCATCATCGCGGCCCGCCTCGCCAGCCCGAGGCGGACGTACTGGCCCACCAGGAATGGCTCCGCCGACAGGGTCGTCTGCGTGAAGTGCAGGCCGGCCTCGGTCGCCCGCAGCGCCTCGTCGCCGCGCCCGAAGTACGCCTCGACGGCGGCGAGGTCGTGCAGCATCGCGGCCGCCTCATTCACCCATTCGAGGTAGGGCAGGAGTGTGTTGCCGGGGTCCGGGTCGCCGAAATGCAACGGTAATCCGCCCGACGGCAGCCGTCGCGCCGCCAGGGCCAAGCGGTGCGCCTCGGCCGACTCCGTGTGGACTTCGTACAGCCAGCAGAACTCCTCGTCGCGGGGCAGGCGGTTGTCGCCGCGCACGGGGTCCGGAGCGGTCTTCGCGAAGAGGATCGCGTGCCGGCGAACCTTCGAACTCGCCGACCGCCAGCCGGCCGCGGTGAGCGTCGCCTTGGTGACGTTGTCGGGGTCGTCCGGGATCGGCGCGTTGTGGGCCGTCTCGACTCCGGCGAGCGTCCACGCGGGGTCTTCGGCGTCGAGCTTCGCCATCGCCTCGTCGAGCCGCCGCGCGTCGGCCCGGCGCGCGGCCGAGCGGTCGGCGACGAGACCGATACCGGCGAGCATCGCCAGCGTCCCCGCGACACCGGCCGCGGCGGCGAGGCGCTTCAACCAGCGTCGAGTCACGGCGCGTCTCCGGGGGCGGGAAGTTCCGGGGCGGGCGGCGCGGGCTTGCGGCGTTGGGCCACGTCGTAGAGGCGGATGCCGTAGTCGCGCTGGGCTTGCGGCGTGGCGTCGCTCAGGTCGCCGCCGTGATCGACGCCGTCGGGGCCGACACTGTAGACGACGACGCGATCGGCGAGCCGTTTGTATTTGAGCGGCAGGCCGTCGCCGGGGTCGGTCGGCACGGCGGGCAGGATGTCCTTGGGGATGTCGCCGAGTGTCGCGGGCCACTGGCCGAACTTGCGGCGGTAACGCTCGCAGGCGATGCCGACGGCGACGGCGTTGAGTTCGCCCTGGCTGCGGCGGGAGGCCGCGCACACCTTGTCCACCGCCGGGAGCATCAGCCGCGTGAGGGTGTAGCGTGGGTCCGACGCCGGCGGCATGGGGACGGCCGCGAAGGCGGCGGCCTGCCGCTCCGGGGGCAGGCGTGTGGCCTCGACGTAGCGCGTCATCACGTCGAGCAGGAAGGCCGAGTCGGTGCGGCCGAACGGCCGCGGTGGCAGGACGTTCGTCGCGACCTCCTCGGCCTGCGCCCGCTCGCCGCGCAGGCCGACGACGAGCTTCGGCGCGGCGGCCTCCCGGAGGAACTCCGCCTGCAACTCGGCCAGCCCGCGGTCCGGCTCGCCGAGGTTGATGACACTCTCCGCCGCGCGCCCGGAGACCGACCCCAACGCGATGCGGACGAGCTGGCCCACGAGGGTCGGGTCGTCGCCGACCGCGCGGGCGGTGCCGAGCGCGGCCCGCACCGAGCGCACGGCTTCGTCCGCCTTGCCGTCCTCGGCGAGCAGCACCGCGTCGGCTCGCAACAGCGAGGCCGTCATGCGGAGTTCCTGCTCCTTCTGCAGGACTCGGGTCAGCGGGTTCACGGGCATGACGAGCACATTCCCCCCGGCGTCGGGCAGGTCGGCGAGGTCGCGCGCGGCGTCCAGTGCCGGCTCCAGGCCCCGCATGGCCGCGAGCAATTTCGCCTTCGCCGCCGGGTCGAGCAGGACGTACGGCGGAGACTTCGACCAGTCGGGGAAGTCCTCGAACCGCTTGTTGGCGTCGATCGGCAAGAGGTCGTTGGCGGCCGTGGCGAGGACGAACGGGTTGCGGTCGTCCGGCGGCAACTTGGCGTTGGTGACGCGGACGATGTCGTCGAGCCGCCAGTCAGGGTCGTCGCGGTCGAGCTGGTCGCACAGCGTCGCCAGCGTCCGGCGGCTCGCCCAGTGGTCCGCCAGCAGGTAGAACACGGGGACCGAGACGGCGAGCGCGAGCACGGCCACGACCGTGACGGTGACCCGCTTCCAGGTGAGGAACCGACGCATGACTACTCCGGGTCAACGGGGGGGAGGGGCAAAGACTCCGCGGCCGGCGGCGGGGCGGGCTGGCGGCGCAGCGCCACGTCGTAGAGGCGGATGCCGTAGTCGCACGCGGTCTTCGCCCCGAGGTCGCGCACCAGGCCGCCGTGATCGACGCCGTCGGGGCCGACACTGTAGACGACGACGCGGCCGGGCAGGCGCACGTACTTGATCGGCAGGCCGTCGCAAGGGTCGGTTGGCACGGCCGGCAGGATGTCGGCGGGGATGTCGGCGAGGGCCGCGGGCCACCGGCCGAAGCGGCGGCGGTGCCGCTCGCAGGCGACGCCGACGGCGACCGCGGTCAACTCCCCCCGGCTCCGGAGGCAGAACGCGCAAGCCTTGTCGATGGCCGGGAGCAACTGGTGCGTAAGGGCGTAGCGTATATCCGGCAACCGCGGCAGCGGGATCGCGGCGAAGGCCGCGGCCTGCCGCTCGGGCGGCAACTGTGTCACCGCGAGGTAGCGCGTCATGAGTTCGAGCAGGTAGTCGATGTCGGTCTGCCCGAACGGCCGCGGGCCGAGGACGAGGTCGGAGATTTGCACGGCCTGCCCGCGCTCGCCGCGCAGGCCGATGGCCAACTTCGGCGTAGCGGCTTCGCGCAAGAACTCCGCCTGCAACTCGGCCAGCCCGCGGTCCGGCTCGCCGCGGTTGATGACACTCTCCGCCGCGCGGGCGGCGACCGACCCCATCGAGATGCGGAGGAGCTGGCCCATCAGCGTGGGGTCGTCGCCCATCCCGCGGGCGGTGCCGAGTGCGGCCCGCACGGAGCGCACGGCTTCGTCCGCCTTTCCCTCCTCGGCGAGCAGCACCGCGTCGGCCTGCAAAAGGCCGGCGATCGTTCGCAACTCCGGCCCCTCGGGGATGAACCGGAACAGCGAGTCGGCCGGCGTGACGATCACGTAGCCGCCCTTGTCCGGCATGTCGGCGAGGTCGCGCGCGGCGTCCAGCGCCGGCTCCAGGCCCCGCATCGCCGCGACCAGCTTCGCCTTCGCCGCCGGGTCGAGCAGCACGTTCGGCTCGGACTCCGACCGGACGGGGAAGTCATCGAAGTGCTTCCGCAAGTCCATCGGGAGCATCGCGTACGCCGCTCTGGCGAGAACGAAGGGGTTGCGGTCGTCCGGCGGCAGCTTTACGTTGGTCGCCCGCACGATGTCGTCGGGCCGCCAGCCGGGGTCGTCCCGGTCGAGCCGGGCGGAGAATGTGTCGGGTTCGCGCCGGCCCGGCTTCTGGACCGCGACGAGGTAGATAATCGGCGTCGTCAGCCCGGACACGAACAGTGCGAGCGCCGCGCGGCCGAGCCACCCCGGTGTCAAAAAGCGTCGCATCACGTCTCCGAGGGCGAAGTTTCGCGGGGGCCGTGCGTCAGCCGCGTCGGGGCCAGGGCGTCGAGGCGGTCGGCGCGGCCGGGCAACGCGGCGGCCAGGATCGGCCGGACCTGATGCTCCCAGATACTTCGCAGAGTTGTGCGCGAGATTTGATCCACCATGAAGAAACTGTGGCCGACCAGCCGGTCGGGGCCGGCGTCGCGGGCCAACTTGCGGTTCAGGTCGTCGAACCACGCCACCAGCTTGGGGCCGAAGGCGTCGTCGCCCTCGGCCGGCGGGTGGGCGTCGAGCCAGCGGGCCAGCACCGCGGCGTCGGGCGGCATCTCGACGAACGAGAAGCGCCGCCGCAACGCCTGGTCGAGCGTGCCGACGCTGTGGTCCGCCGGGTTCATCGTGCCCAGAATGTACAGGTTCGCCGGCAGCCGGAACGGCTTCTGCGAGTACGGCAGCGTCACCTCCTGGTCGCGGTACTCGAGCAGGAACAGCAACTCGCCGAAGACGCGCGGCAGGTTGCCCCGGTTGACCTCGTCGATGACCAAGACGTGCGGCAGCGACGGCGCTTTCAGGGCTTGCTCGACGAAGGTCGGCAGTAGCCCCGGCTCGACGGCGTAGGTCGTCTCGCCGCCGTCGGCCGAGCGGGGCCGGATGCCTTCGACGAACTCCTCGTAGGCGTAGCCGGGGTGGAACTGCACGAGCCGCACGCGGCCGGGGGCGTCGCCGGTGAGCAGCCGCGCCAGTTGCCGGGCGACGTGCGTCTTGCCGGTACCGGGGACACCCTGGAGAATGAGTTGCTTCTTGAGGTGCAACAGGTCGAGCGCCCGTTGCAACCAGACCTCGCTCAGGAAGGTCGCGCGACTGAACGCCGCCGCGTCGAAGTGGGGTCGCGTCTCGCCGCCGGCGCGGCGCTCGAGCGCGGGGACAGGGTCGTCGTCGAGCGCGGCGACCATCAGCGGCAGCAGGCGGTCGAAGGTCAACAGGATTTCGCCGACGAGTTCGCCGGAGCGCAGTTGCGCCGCGTCGGCCGGCAAGCGGCGCGCGGCGACCAGGTCCTTGCCGGCGGCCCAGGCACGCAAGTCCTCGACCGTGCGGGGGACGCCCGGTTCGCCGGGGCCGAAGTGCATGCCGTCGGCGGCGGGGCCACGCGGCAGGCTCTTGAAGAGCGCGTCACCGTGGTCCTGCACCGCCTTGCGCAGCCGCTTGCCGGCCGCCCGCGCGGTCGGGCCGAGGCGGAAGCCGAAGAGCAGGCCGCCGGCGTCGAGCCGCGCGAAGAGTTGCGCGTCGAGCCGCTTCGGCCCGGCGGCGCGGCGGTAGAAGACGACGCCCATCTCCGGCAGGTACGTCTCGCCGCGGCCGAAGTCGTTCTTGCAGATGCTCGTGAGCGCCTTGCCCGGCCGCGCCGCGGTTTCGAGTCCCCAGGCGAAGCCGCCGTTGACGACGGGGTCGATGTACTGCGCCGCGAGCGCCTGGCAGAGTTCGACCATCGGCTCGCGCACGGCGTAGGCGTAGCGCTCGCGGTGCCGGGCCATCCACTCGGGGGCGTTGTTGGCCGGCAACTCGGCGAGGAAGCGGAAGGTGTCGGCGCTGAAGCCGCCGAACTCCCCGGCAGGCGTGCGCGGGGCGGCCGGCGCGGCCTCCTCCGGGGCGGCGAACTCGTCCGCCGCGGCCGCCAGGTACGCCGCCACCTCGGCGGAGTGTAGCCGCAACTCGCCTTGCAGCCACGCCACGACCTCGCACGCCGTGCGGTACTGCTCCCACGCCGGGCCGCCCGCCGGCACGCCGTCGGAGAGCGCCGCCACCCCGCGCCGCGCCGCGTCCGTCCAGAGCGGGAAGACCTTCGGCTTGCGCAGGTGTAACAAGGCTGCGACCGCCTCCACGTCGCGCACGCCCTCGACCGCCGCGCCGTCGAGCGGCCACTGCTGCAAGTCGCCCGGCGTCCGGCAGGCGTCGGCCACGGCCTGCCAGCGGTGCGTCAAGTCGTCGCCCTCCGGGGTCGCGGCGCGCAGTTCGGCGAGGCGCTCGGCGTGCCTCGCGGTCGCCTTGCGGAGCGGGGTGGCCGTGCGTAGGCGTCGGAGAAGGTGTTCGAGGCGGGGCCGGGTCGCGGCGGCGGGGTCGGTCGCCGGGCCGAGGTCGCGGCCGCGCATGGTCCCCACGCGCAGGAAGAAGTCGTCGAGCCGGTCGGCGTCGAGGTCGTCGAACTCGTCGATCAGCCCGCGGTAGAGCCGGCGGAACTCGTCGAAGGCCGCGCCGGGGTCGCGCAGTTGCCCCGCGGTGAGCAGCCCGAGGCACGCCGCCCCGCGCGCCACCCCCGGCCGCCAGTCCGGCGTGACGGCCGGGGCCGTCGCCTTGGCGAGCGCGGCCCAGAACAGCCGGCCCAAACCGGGGCGGTAGTACGGCCCGGCGGGGTCGGCGCAGCGCTGCAACTTCACGCCCAGGTCGTCGTGACCGTGGAGCAGGTGGTTCAGCGCGAAGCGGAGCAGGGCGGGCTTGCGGCCGGCCGCCTCGGGGTGCCAGGCGACCGGCGTGACGGCGGCGTGGAACTGCGCCACCTTGGCGACGAGTTGGCCGTCGGGGGCCGCGTCGAGGAAGGCGGGGTTCCACCAGTCGGCCGCGGCGTCGTGAACCGCGGCGCGGCGGGCGTCGGCGTCCGGCGGGCGGGTTTCGCGGCGGAAGCTGGCGAGGAGCGGGGCGAAAAGGGACTGGCGGAACCGTGCCGACATGCGTCTACCCGTCGCGGGCTGCGGTGGAGGAGGCGATGGGCCGATTGTATCGCGGGCAGGGTTCGCGACCGAGGCGGAAGTGTAAGAGGCGTGCGGAATTGAGGGGGAAGAGACGAAAATGCCCCGCCGGTGGCTGCCTCAGTGTCGCCCAATCACCAAGACTGCCTTCCGACGGGGCACCAGCAATTTACCCGTCGCGGCGGAGTCGCACAAGGAAAACCCGACGATTCTGACAGAAGTCCCGACAGGGGGTGTCGGCTTCCCGGACGGGGGCCGGTCGGCGGTGTCCGGCGAGCCAAGAGCGTGAGCGAATGGAGGTCCGAGAGCGAAGACTTCCAGTCGCTCACGCTCTTGGCTCGCCGGAAAACTCGGTGCGTCTTAGTTCGCCAGCGTGGCGAACAGGCGGGTCAGGTGGCACCAGCCGGAACTCTCGGGCAGCGTCGCCTCGGCGGCGGCGAACGCCTCGGAGGCCGCGCCATTCGCACCCTGAGTCAAGTAGTACAGCCCCAGGTTGAACCGCGCCGGGGCCGACTCGCCGGCGGCCTCCCAGGCGTCGCGGGCGGCGTCGGTGTCGCCGGCCAGCCAGGCGAGGCTGCCGCGCTGGTTGACCACCGCGGCCCGCTGGTCGGGGTTGGCGTAGGTCGCGGCGGCGTCGAGCGCGGCGGCGGCTTCGGCGTGGTCGCCCAGCGCGGCCAGTACCCCGGACGCGGCGAGTAGCGTCGTCACGTCATTGCCGCGGAGGGCCTTGGCCGCCCAGCCGCGGAGGCCGGTGAAGCCGGGCGTCTTGGCGACGCGGGCCGGCGACCGCAGGAAAGTGTCCTGCGACAAGGCGGCGAAGTTCCGCAAGCGCTGCGGGAACAGACCCACCGCAAACGGGGTCAGTGTCGAGGGGACGTGGTTGAGGCTCTGCGAGTCGTGCGTCACGAACGCGGCCCACTCCGGCGGGGCGGCGGCCGGGTCCCGCGTGAAGCCGTGCAGGGCTTGCCGCGACTCGCGCCACAACTCGCCGGCCGAGGGCTGGAAGCCGCCGATGACCTCGTAAGGCTCGACCTCCGAGGCGTCGGCCTCGTCGGCTTCGGCGGTCGCGGCCAGGAACCGGGCCGTCAGTTCGTCCAGCGTCGGGATCGAGTCGTGCGGTGTCATCGGGAGGCCCTGCCGGCGGGATGGAGGCGAGTTCGTCTGTCAAGGGACGCGGACCCCCGGCGGACTTGCGCGTCCCACTCAGGCTACTGCTTTTCGGCGTCCGGCTTCTTTTCTTGCGGCACCGGCGCGGCATTCCCCGGAATTGCCGGCGGGGCGGTCTGGGCCGGCAGGGGGAGCGGGAACTGCAACAGGAGTCGCCCCAGGTCCCCCGGCTTGCCGGTGAGCAACTGCTGGACCACAGCGAGTTTCGTCCGCAACTCGACATCCTTCTCCGCGGCGATCGTCGTGGGCAAGGCGTCGAGGAGGCTGCCGGTGGTGAGCTTACCGTGCCGCTGGACGTGCTGCACGACGCGCTCGGCGGCGTGGACTCGTATCGGCACCGGCCGGGCGATACTCAGGGCCAGCGCGAGCAAGTCTTGCTGGGCCTCGGCGCTGGCGATGCGGGCCACGGCGTCGATGGCGGGGTCGGCCAGGTCGTCGTCCTTGAGCGCGGCGCGGAGGCCGGCTTCGGCGGGGCGGATGTCGTAGCCGTCGATCTCGCCCAGGGCGATTCGCCGCAGGTACTCGACGGCGACCTTCGCGGAGCGCTTCTTCTCGGCGGGGTTGGTCGGCAGCAGGGCCGGGTCGGCGGTCGCCTCGCGAATCTCCTCGGCGAGCGCGGCCGCGGAGTACGCCTCGCCGACGACGCGGCCGCCGCCGACGGCGCGGGCCAGGCGGCCCAGGCGGATCTCGGCGTCCAGGTCGCGCGACGTGTCGGCGGGCAGCCCGAGCGCGGCGGGGTCGAGCCGGGCCAGCATGCGGTCGGCCATCTGCCGCCGCGGGGCGTCCAGCACCGTATCGAGGTCTTCGAGAAGCCGGACGACCCCATCGAGGGGCAACCGCTCCATGACCAGTCCGCCCGAGGGGTTGGCCAGGATGTAGCGGGTCTTCGACTCGAAGAGCTTGAACGTCTCGGGCGACGACTCCGGGGTGACCGGGTACTCGGCGGCCAGCGCGGCGTAGGTGAGTTGCGGCAGGCGCTGGTCGAGCCGCGTCTGCAGCGACAGCGACTGCGGCAAGCCGGCGCTGCCGACGAGGCGTTGCAGGCGGGCGAGCCGGACCGCGTGCAGTTCCTTCAGCCGGCGGTCGCGGAGGGCGGCCAGGTCGGCGCGGGCGCGGTCGGTGTCGGTGAGGGTCTTGCGGGGGTCGAAGAAGAACGGGGCCGGCACCTCGGTCGGCGAAGTCTCCGTCACGGCGATGGTGACGGCCAGCCGGAGCAGGAGGGTTTCGAGCGGGATGCGGCGGGGGGCGTCGGCCGAGGCGACGAGGAAGATCGGCCGGTTCGACGCGACGCCCGTTTTTGCCAGCGACGGCAACAAGTCGCGCAGCTCCGGGTTCACGACGTGGCGATCGACGAAGACCATATCGACATCGGCGGCCCCGAGCAGGCGGTGCGACAGGTCGCGGCCGGCCGCGAAGCGCTCGACGGCGTAGCCGAGGCCGCGCAGGTAGGTCGCGAGCTGCTCGGCGCGGGCGTCGCTGGGGTCGGCGATCAGCGCCCGGCCCATCTCCTTGGCCCCCGGCGGCGGCGACTCGACCGCGGCGGCGCGGCGGAGAATCTCGACGACCTGGGCATTCTTGCCGTGCGTGACCCCCTGCGTACGCAACAGCCCGACTGCGGCGGCGAGTTGGACGCGGGCGTCGGGGTAGTCGAGGGCCTTGACGAGCACCGGCGTCTTGCCGGTCGCCCCCGGCGTGGCCGCGGCGCGGTCGGAGCGGGCCGCCAACACTTGCGTGAAGCCCAACACGCGGGCCGTCTGCTTGTCGAGGATGGCACGCTCGAGCAGCCCAATGAGCAGGTCAGACGGGGTGGCCGCGAGGACCTGGTACAACGCCGGGTCGGCCGCGGCGAGGTCGCCGAACTGCGACTTCCCGACGGCCCGCTCTACGGTCATCGTCAGGAAGAGTTCCTGCGCGGCCCGGTCGTTCCGGTCCCGCTCCAAGGCCCATCGCAGGTTACGCAGGCCGTAATAGTCGCCGGCCTGCAGCCGGGTCGCCTCGGCCGAGACGACGGTCTGCTTGGCGGCGTCCCAGGTCCACAGCTTGAGCCGGTCGCCGCCGCGGAAGCGGGCTTGCTTGGCGGCGTTCGGCTGCGCCAACTTCACGAGTTCCGCCGTGGCGTTCCGCTTGAGCGACAGCCCGCCGGTGAACCGCTCCAGGACCGACGCGGCGAACGCCCGCAGGGCACCGGCCTCGGCGTTCGGGGACGACGAGTAGTACCAGAGGTGCGGCGTCACGTCAGTGTCACCGGAAGCGAGCAGCGTCACCGCGTCCGGCCGGGTGACCAACGCCCGCAGCAGGCCCAACTTCAAGTCGGGTTCGACGCCGACGATCGCGGCGACGACCGGCGGCAGTTGCTCGACGGAGAGCTTGCCGAGGGCCGAGTAGACCCCGGCCTTCAAGTTGGCGTCGGAGGTCGTGCGGAGGGTGTCGATCAGCACCGCGCCGACCGCGTCGCCGCCGAGCTTCAACTGCTGCTCCGCGTAAATCCGCTCTTCGAGCGTCTCGCCCAGGTTGCGGACGAACTTGGCGATGCGGGCGGGGTCCTGGTAGAGCTTCTTGTTCGCCTCCTCGGCCCGCGCGACGATCGCCTCGACGGTCGCCCGCGCCTCGGCCTGAGCCGTCGGGTTCTGCGACCACTCGCCGACGTTCCGCAGCTTCAAAAACGCCGTCGGCTCCTTGGCGGTGAGGTCGAGGAAGTCGCCGTCGGTGGGGTTGGCCGCCTGGAAGCGCTTCAGGGTCTCGGCGGCCACGTCGTAGCGGCCGTCCTGAATCTCGGCGCGGGCCTGCCGGAATAGCTCCACCGGCGTCTTGGGCGGCTCCGCGGCGGCCGGGGGCTGGGCCAGTCCCGGCGCGGCCGCGAAAATCAGGAGAGTTACTACCAGGGCTGCGCGGCTGTTCACCGGTCGTCTCCCGTACTGTCGGCGCGGTCGTGGCAATTGGGAATCTTGACCGCTCCGGGGCGGCTTAGCAATCGACTTCCGCGGCAACCAAGTCCTCGTAGCGCTCGCGGCGGCGGATTAACCGGCACTCGTTCCCATCGACAAGAACCTCCGCCGCGCGGCAGCGGCTGTTGTAGTTGCTGGCCATGCTCATGCCGTAGGCCCCGGCGCTAAAGACCGCGACGAGGTCGCCGCGTCGCATCATGGGCAGGTTGCGGCCCTTGGCCAGGTAGTCGCCCGACTCGCAGACCGGGCCGACCACGTCCTGCACGACCGTGCCGGGGATGGCCGCCTCGAAGTCCGCCGGGCACTCCGGGACTTCGGCACGCGGGTTGACCGGCCAGACGCGGTGGAAGGCGTCGTAGAGCGTCGGCCGCACGAGGTCGTTCATCGCCGCGTCCTGGATGACGTAGTGCTTGCCGCCGGTGTCCTTGTTGAACAACACCCGGCTCACGAGAATCCCGGCGTTGCCGACGATGAAGCGGCCCGGCTCGAGCACGAGTTGGCAGCCGGTTTCGCTGACCGCCGGCAGGATCACTTTGGCGAACTCGCTGGCGGGGAGGGCTTCCTGCTGGCGGTAGTGGATGCCGAAGCCGCCGCCCATGTTGAGGTAGCGGATGGCGTGGCCCTGCGCCCGGAACGCCGCGATGAGCTGCACCGCCTTGGCCGCCCCCGCCGCGTAAGGGCCGCTGGTCAGGATCGGGCTGCCGAGGTGCATGTGCAGGCCGACGATGGCCAAACCCGGATGCCCGACGGCCTTCGCCGACACCTCCAGCACGCCCTCAATGTCGAGGCCGAACTTGACGCCCTTGACGCTAGTGTCGGTCTTGGCGTGCGTCTTGGGCGGCAAGTCCGGGTTGACCCGCAGCGCTACCGGGGCCTTGCGGCCCATCGACGCCGCGACCCGGCCCAACTCGAATAGCTCCTCTTCGCTCTCGACGTTGAAGAGCATGACGCCGCTTTCGAGGCCGAACCGCATCTCGGCCTCGGTCTTGCCGACGCCGGCGAACACAGTCTTGACGCCCGGCCCGCCGGCCTTCAGTGCCCGGTAGAGTTCGCCACCCGAGGTCACGTCGAACCCCGACCCGTTCTCGGCCATGAGCTTGCAGAGTGCCAGGTTGCCGTTGGTCTTTACGCTGTAAGCGATGACCGGCTTGGCCTCGGCGAACGCCTCCTGGATCGACTTCAAGTGGTGCAGCAGGGTCGCCTTGCTGTAGACGAACACCGGCGTGCCGAACTCGGCGGCGATGGCGGGCACCGGCACGTCTTCGCAAAACAGCGTGCGGTCGCGGTACTGGAAGTGGTCCATGAGTCGCGGTCATCCGGGGGGAAAGGCGGGCCAGTCACATGATATCCGAAGCGGTTGGGTGTCAAATCAAAGAGTTTTGCCGCGGAGACGCAGAGGCGCGGAGAAAACCAACACGATTCACCGCAGAGGGCACATGAGGACACATGAGTAAAACCAAAGGCGAGAAAGGCACCAAACCGTGCTCGAACCAAACGCCGGAAGGTTGCCGTTGCGGTGAACACGCCCCACGCAAAAATCCTCTCCGGTTTTAGCTCTCTTCGGTTCTTGCCTTTCTCATGTGCA
>JAYTUC010000206.1:0-21011 GCA_043744775.1 Fimbriiglobus sp.
TTTTGGTTCTCTCCGCGTCTCTGCGTCTCCGCGGCAAAGTTGTTTTCGAGTGTCACGGCACCCAGTTGTCCTGGGGCGTGACGCTCCCACAGAATTCCGCCAGCAGCTTCGCGGCGTTGGTCAGGTCGTCGAGGTGGACGACCTCCACCGGCGAGTGCATGTAGCGGTTCGGGATGCCCACGATCCCCACCGCCACGCCCTGCCGGCTGATCTGCATGGCGTTGCCGTCAGTGCCGGTCGCGCGGGGGGTGCCGCGGACTTGCACGGGGATGTTGTGCTGGCTCGCCACCGCTTCGAGGCGGTCGAAGACGCGCGGGTTGATGTTCGGGCCGCGGAACAGCACCGGGCCGCCGCCGCACTTCGTCTCCCCGCCAAGCTTCTTGTCGCTCGACGGCGTGTCGGTCGCGTGGCACACATCGACCGCGATCCCGACGGCGGGGTTGATGGCGTAGGTCGCCGTCGTCGCGCCGCGCAGGCCGATCTCCTCGGCGACCGTCGAGACGGCGTAGACCGCGGCGTTCAGCGGCCGGTCTTGCAGCAGCCGCAGGGCTTCGAGGCAGACCCAGACGCCGACCTTGTCGTCCATCGCCGGCGACGCGGCCAGGCCGTTGCGCAACTCGCGGTAGCCCAACTCGAAGGTCACGCAGTCGCCGTGGCGGACGAGTTGCAACGCCTCGTCGGCGGTGCGGCAGCCGATATCGACCCACACGTCGGTGAAGCCCGGCACCTTCATCCGCTCCTCGGGCGTGAGCAGGTGGATCGCCTTGCGCGACACGACCCCGCGCACCGGCCCCGTGCGGCCCCAGACCGTCAGGTGCTGCCCCAGCAGGACTTGCATGTCCCAGCCGCCGATCGGCTGGACGTACAGGAAGCCCTCGGCGTCGATGTGCTGGACCATCAGCCCGATCTGGTCGCAGTGCCCGGCGAGCATCACCCGCGGCGAGAACGTCTCCGGGTGGCCGCCGGGGAAGCGCGCGGCGAAGACGTTGCCGTGGGTGTCGGTGGTGAGTTCGTGGGCGAAGGCGCGGGCGTGGTCGCGCACGACGCCCTGAATCGCCTGCTCGAACCCCGACGGGCTGGGCGTGGCGAGGAGCTTCAGCAGGAAGTCGTGCGGCGTCATGGTGGGCATCATGGGGCGGGAACCATACCGGGGGAGGGCACCGACACGGGGTGCCCCGCGGAATTTCTACCGCAGAGGGCCCAAGAGAGCACATGAGAAAGGCACAAAGCCGAGTTAAAACCAAAACCCACCTCCCGCGAAGACGCCAAGAGGCCAAGGAAAACCGAACTCCGGTTTCAGCTCTCCTCGGTTTTGGCCTTTCTCCGCGCCCTCCTGTGCCCTCTGCGGTGAATCGCTTTCGTTTTGTCTCTTGCCCACCCAGCAGCGACACCCGTGGGGGCAAGTCCTATCATCACGGCAACGGTCCCCGCCTGAAAGGTTTCTCCGCTATGCGACACGTCCTGTCGGCGCTCGTCCAGAACCAGCCCGGTGTGCTCGCGCACATCTCAGGCATGCTCGCGTCGCGCAACTTCAACATCGACAGCCTGGCCGTCGGCGAGACCGAACTCAGCGAGATGTCCCGCATGACGCTCGTCGTCCGCGGCGACGACAACACCGTCGATCAGGTCCGCAAGCAGCTCGACAAGATCGTCACCGTCGTGCGCGTCGAGGACATCTCGGCCGAGGACTTCGTTGAGCGCGACCTGATGCTCATCAAGGTCCAGTGCCCCGCCGACAAGCGGGCCGAAATCGCGCTCTTGACCGAGACCTTCCGCGGCCGGACCATCGACATCCAGACCGACAGCGTCATGGTCGAGATCAGCGGCAGCGAGGGCAAGGTCGAGTCGTTCATCACGCTGATGCGGCCCTACGGCATCATCGAACTCGCCCGCACCGGCCGCATCGCGCTGGTGCGCGGCACCCCGAAAGTCAGGGACGACGCGTGAGTACGCCCGACCGCATCGTCCTGCCGTCCCGCTCGCTGAAGCCCGGCCTCGTCGACTTGCTCAAGGCCCTCGCCGTCGGCGACGCGATCAAGCTGACGCAGACCGTGCGCGTCGGGGCGAAGACCTGGAAGGCCGTCGCCAGCGGCACGTTTCGCGGCGTGAACTACCTCTCGACGGGGGTCACCACCGACCGCGTCAAGGAGGACGACATCGTCGTGCCGACGGTCCACTTCACCAAGGCCAGCGGCGAGTTGACCAGCATCGCCCTGGACGAACACACCCTCATCGAGCGAGCCTAACCGATG
Organism: Fimbriiglobus sp.; assembly: GCA_043744775.1. Classification (GTDB taxonomy): domain Bacteria; phylum Planctomycetota; class Planctomycetia; order Gemmatales; family Gemmataceae; genus Fimbriiglobus. Next base: position 2,253 of record JAYTUC010000206.1, read on the forward strand.
CTCCGCGCGCTGCTGTCGGCCGCACTGGTGGTGACTCTCGCCGGCCCCGCGTCGGCGTGGAACGGCGGCGGCCACATGGTCACCGGGGCCATCGCCTACGCGCTCCTCGAACGCGACGCCCCGGAGATTTTGGCGAAGGCCGTAGCGGTGTTGCAGGCCCACCCGCAGTACGACAAGCTCTGGAAGAAGGACTGCGAGGCGCGGCCCGAGGGCGAGCGCGGCCTGTACCTGTTCATGATGGCCGCGCGCTGGTCCGACGACATCCGTAGGTCCGACTACGATCGGCCGAAGTGGCACTTCACCAACTACGGCTTCAAGCCCGCCGGCCAACCGGACACCGTCAAAGTTGGCACGCCCGACCCCGAGCAGAACATCGTCCTGGCGTACCGACTGAATTTCGACAAGTTGCAGGCCGGCCCCGAGGCCGTTGACCGCGCGATACCGATGTGCTGGTTGTTCCACCTCGTGAGCGACATCCAGATGCCGCTCCACGCCTGTAGCCTGCACACCGAGGCATACCCGACCGGCGACTTGGGCGGCAACAAGTTCTTCGTCAAGGTCGGCCCCGACGGCAAGGGCTTCAACCTGCACTACTTCTGGGACGGCCTCATCACCGGCAGCACCGACTTTCGCGCCGTGAAGAACCTCGCGACCGAACTGCGGCTGCGGCCCGAGTTCGCCCGCGACATGCTGACCGAGCTGAGCGAAGAGTCGTTCGAGAACTGGGCCAAGCTCGAGAGTGCGGAGCTGACGAAGACCGTCGTCCACCGCAACGGCACACTCAAGGGCGGCACCGGCGAGTTCTCGGCGGTCGAGCTGCCGGCCGACTACCCCAAGGCGGCGAAGGCCGTCGCCGAGCGCCGCGGGGTCCTCGCCGGCTACCGCATCGCCGAGAAGCTGAAGGCGGCGCTGAAGTGAAACGCCTCGCGCTGGCGGTAACCGTGCTGGCACTGATGCTGTGGGCGCGGACGGCGTTCGTGGCCGTCGATTTCGCGGAGTTCGCCTACGTCACCCGCTTCGGCGACCCGGTGACGGTTCTCGACGGCGCGACCGACGCCGGGCTGCACGTCAAGGCCCCGTGGCCGATCGACGGGGTGGTCCGCATCGACCGCCGCTTGCAGTCCTTCGACCTGCCGACCGTCGAGAGCCTGACCCGCGACCCGACCAACAAGACCGTCGATAAGACGCTCGCGGTGGACGCGTTCGTGAGTTGGCGCGTGGCCGACGCCGCGGGGGCCGACCGCTTCGTCCGCACCCTCGGCACCCCGGAGCAGGTCAAGCGGGTGCTTGGGCCGCAGATCAGCGGCCGCCTCGGGGCGATCATCAGCACGCTGCCGATGGAGGCCCTGATCGCCGTCGCCGACGAGGCCGCCATCGACGCCCGCACCGCCAAGCTGCGCGACCGCCTGCTCTTGGGGGCCGGCGGCACCGCGGCGTCGTTGCGCGACGAGGTCCGCGAGCAGTACGGCGTCGAGATCGTCGATTTACGCCTGCGTCGCTTCAGCTACCCCGAGGCGGTGCGGTCGAGCATCGCCGAGCGCATCCGCAGCGAGCGGCTACGCAAGGTCGCCGACCACGAGAGCGAGGGCCGGCAACGCGCCGCCGAGATTCTGACCACCGCCGAGAAGGAGGCGAAGGAGACGGAGTCGCGTGGCCGCGCCGAGAAGACGCGCCTGGAGGGGGCCGCCGACGTGGAGGCCGACCGCATCCGCAACGACGCCCACGCCCAGGACCGGGCCTTCTACGAGTTCCTCCAAAAGCTCAAGGCGTACCAGGCGATCCTGAGCGACACCCGCGACGTGCTGCTGCTCTCGACGAAGCACCCCCTCTTCGAGTGGCTACTCACACCCCCGCCCCGCGAGCCGACGAAGCCGTAGTCCGAGGCGAGCGGCGTGTTGTCAGCCTGCTGACAACGCCCCCGACGTGGGCAAAGCTTCCCCGTGAGGAGCGCGACGTTATGGCTGCTTTCGCTGACCTGACGCCGTACACCTACTTCCACGCCGAAGGCGACCTGCCGGGCACGGTCAACGTCGGCTGGCTAGCGGCGGGCCAACCGTTTCCCACCGGCGTGACCTCCGCAGAGTTCCGCGACAAACTTGCCCGACTGTGCCAGCAGCGGTTTAAGCAGACGCGGGGCGTTCACGGCTGCGAGTTCTGCACGGGCCGCGATCGACCGCGGAGTTCGTCCGAGATGCGGGTGTCGTTGGGCGATAGGGTTTACGCGGCCCCATCGCTGGTGCACCACTACGTCGTCGCCCACGACTACCGGCCCCCGGACGAGTTCGTCGCCGCGGTCTTGGCGTGGGAGGCGGACGCTAATTTGAGGCCGGCAGGACGTGCTACGCCGCAGGCGCGGCGGGCGGCGGACATGTGTCCGCTGTTCCCTCCCACTGTAGGGATGCCTTCCCCGTGCGAGCGCTTCGAACTGCCCGCGCCGAAGGTTTCCCCACATCGGGGTGGAACAGCGGACTGACGTCCGCCGCTCGCCGCGCCTACGGCGGAGACTCACGCCCCACCGGCGGGTTTCTTCCTTGCGTCGGCGTCGCGGGCGGGTAAATTAGTAGGCTCACTGCGACTCACGGTTCTCAGGACGACGCACCCCATGAGCATTGAAGCGGCCGAGCTGGCCAACGAGTACTTCACCGTCACCCGCCACGGCGACGTGGCCATGATCGTGCCCTCGCCCGAGGTCGAGCAACTGCCCGAGAACCTCATCTCGCCCGCCGCCGCGATGGTCCTCGCCCCCCTCAAGATCGACCCGCCGATGCACCTCATCGTGGACCTCACGAACGTCCGCTACTTCGGCTCCGCCTTCATCACCTTCCTGCTGCGTTGCCACCTCCTCATCAAAGGCCGCGGCAGCGAACTGGTGCTGGCCGGCGTCAACGACGAGATCCGCGAGCTGCTCAACACGACCGCCCTCGACACCCTGTGGGCTCTCTACGACACCCGCCAAGAAGCGATGGACGCCCTCAGCGGCTCCGACTGACCCGCGGCAACGACAACGCTAACACATTCTCGAAGGGCCGCGTCCGGTTGACGCGGTTCTGTCGTTTCTGGCGGCCTGGATGGTGAAGAGCGCGTGAAGCCGCGCCAATTGCGCGTCCGATACGCCGCACGAACTTGACAATGGTTTCAGGAGGATTGACAGGCCCGACTCGCCGGGTGGGCGGTCGTGGGCGGAGGGGGAAAGTCTCGCGTCACTCGCAACGGGGGTTCCGATGGCTACCGCACTCGCACCGCTCTCGCTCACCGAACTGGGGTTCGCCGCGGGGAGGACTTCGCAGGCCGACGTGACCACCGAACGCCGCTCCCGCTACCTGCTGGCGAACCGCCGCGTGGCCGTAGGGCCGGACCTCGCACTCGTCTTCGAGGACCGCGAGACGCTGTGGTTCCGCCTGCAAGAACTCGGCCGCGTCGCCCGGCTGACCTCCGCGGCGCACGTCCGCCACGAACTCGACTGGTATGCCCGCCTCCTGCCCGCCGCCGGCACGTTGACCGCGGCACTCTGGGTCGGCGCGACCGGCCGACGCGCCACACGCACCGCCGCCCAGACCCGCGACAGCCTGGCCCACGGCCGCGTCAGTTTCGCCGACGCGACCGGCGTCGTCGTGGCCGGGCACGTCCGCGGCGACCGCGTACAGGACCGGCTCATCGGGTTGGTCGGCTGGGTCGCGTTCGCCTTCACGCCGGCGGAGGTGGCCGCGTTCGCCACGCCCGGCCGCGGCTGGCACCTCGCCGTCGAGGCCGGTGGCGTCCGCGTGGCGAGCGACACCCTCGGCGACGGCGTCTGGCACAGCCTCAACGCGGACCTGGCGGGGTGATTCTTGACGAGCCGTCGTCAGTTCGGCTTCGGCGGCTTCTTGCGGATGCGTGGGGCCTCGGCTTCGACCATCAGTTTGAGCGACCGCATCTCCATCGTCGAGGAGGCCGGGGCCGCCATCTCGCGCAACTTCGCCCGCGCCCGCGACAGCATCGCGCCGAGGGTGTTCACCGGGATGTCGAGTTCGGTACTGATTTCCTCGTAACTGCGGCCTTCGAGGTAGAACAGCCGCACGACCTCGCGGTCCCGGCCCGACAACTTGCGTAACAGCCGCTCGACCTCTTCGAGGCTCTCGACGCTGCGTTGGGCGGCGACGCTCTCGTCGGCCAAGTCGTCGTCGGCGGTCACGGCCCCGGTGCGAATCTCCTCGCGCACGGCTTGCCGGCGGTTGATCTCGTGGACCGCCGTGCGCCGGGCGATGACGGTGAGGTAGGTCGCCAGGCTGGCGTTGCCCTGGAACTGCTTCAAGACCTTGAAGTCGCCGGCGACGATTTGCAGCAGCACCTCGGCGGCGATGTCCTCGACATCTTCGGGAGAAAGGCGGGCGCTGCGCAGGTGGGCGGTCGAGTGGACGACGTGGTAGACCATGCTCAGGAAGCGATCGACGAAGTCGTTCCACGACCCCGGCTTGTTGGCCAGGCAGTTGTGCAGCAGTTCGCGATCGACGGGCGTCAGCGACACGGCAAGGCTCCTCGGCGGCGTCGCCTGGACGGCGGGACTCTACGAACCCTACACTTTACTCTAACCGGCCACGCCGCGCGGGAATAGTCCCGACTGCCGCGTGGCGGCATTTCCCTTGCACCGGCGGCCGGCGGCTCCGATGATGACGGTCCCCCGCGGCGGCCCGGACGGAGAGCGAACGCGATGCCCAACGACCTGACCCGCCGGGGGTTCGTCGCCGCGACGACGGCCCTGCTGCTCACGACCCCCTCGGGAAGAACCATGACCCCCGACGACGCGCCGACGGACCCCGTGCGTGACTACCCCGCGCCGAAGTTCCAGCCGAAGCTGACGAAGCCGTTCCTCGACCTGACGCTGGCGCGCGACTTCGTGATCTTCGCGCACTACGACCTCGACATGGTCAAGAAGCTGCTCGCCAAGGAGCCGGCGCTAGCGCTGGCCGTGGTCGATTGGGGCGCGGGCGACTACGAGAGCGGCCTCGGCGGGGCGTCGCACCTCGGCAACCGCGAGATCGCGACGTACTTGCTCGAACACGGTGCCCGCATGGACGTGTTCTGTGCGGCGATGCTCGGCCTGACCGACACGGTCAAGGGGATGCTGACGGCCGCCCCAAAGCTGATCGACGCGAAAGGCCCGCACGGCATCTCGCTGCACACGCACGCCAAGATGGGCGGCGAGCAAGCCGCGGAGACGCTGGAGTACCTGCAAGGCGTCAAAAAGGTCGAGTTCGCGCCGCCGAAGAAGTGAGGCGAGCGGGAGACGAAAGTCCCCCGAAGTCAGCGACAGCCGGTGCGCATTCGTCAACTCGGCGCGCGAACTCGGGGGACTTTCGTCCCCCGCTCGCCGAGAACTCGTCCGTTGAGTGGAGATGAGGAGAGTCGAACTCCTGACCTCTTGAATGCCATTCAAGCGCTCTACCAGCTGAGCTACACCCCCAACACCGTGAAGTTTACGGCGGCCCGACGCCCTGTCAAGCCCGCTGCCCCCGCCTTGGCCCCCGCCGCCGAAAGCGAACCCGCCGATGACCGCCGCCGACACGATTCAGACACTCCGCAATGAGTTCGGGTCGGGCATTCTCGACGCCCAACCCGACGCCCTCGACCCGTTCGCCGTTGTCGAGGCGGCGCGGCTGGCCGAAGTTGCCGCGTTCCTGCGCGACGACCCGCGGCTGAACTTCGCCATCCTGAACGACATCACCGGCGTCGATTACCTCGAAACCGACCCCAAGAAACTCGCCAAGGCCGGGTTCACGCCGCACCTCGAAGTGGTCTATCACGTCTCGTCGTTCGCGGTGCCCGGCCGCCGCTTCACGTTCAAGGTGACGCTGCCGCGCGAGGGCACGCCTGAGGTGCCGACGCTCAGCGAAATCTGGGCGACGGCCGACTGGCAGGAGCGCGAAGTCTACGACCTCTTCGGTATTGTCTTCGCGGGCCACCCCGACTTGCGGCGCATCCTGCTCGCCGACGACTGGGTCGGCCACCCGCTGCGCAAGGACTACGAGTACCCCGACGAGTACCACGGCATCCGCTGCAAATAACTGCGCTGTCGTGACGACTCCGTAGGATACGCGGGGCGACGTGATGTCGCGGCCGCCCGAACCGGAGGCGAGTCGTGAACGTCCGCTTCCACGTCGAACCCGACACCGGCTTGCCGCACGTTGCCTCTCACGGTGTGACCGAAGCCGAGGTAGAATACGTCCTCCGCCATCCGGGGGACGATCGGCCTGGCCGGGAAGACTCCCGCCACTCCCTGGGGCAGACGGCCGCCGGCCGGTACTTGCGGGTGATCTATGTCCCCGACGAGGTCGGCGACGGAGTGTTCGTGATTACTGCTTACGACCTCACTGGCAAGCCCCTTCAAGCCTACCGACGGAGGAGGAGACGATGAATGAGCCGCAGTTCCCGACCGGGTGGGACGCCGCCCGAGTGCAACGGGTGATCGACGCGCACGAAGAGATGTCCGAGGAAGAACTCGCCGAGGACGACGACGCGGCGACGGAAGAGCGGCCCGGACAGTCCGTCGTGACCATCCCCGACGAACTGCTCCCCGCGGTGCGGCAACTCCTGGCGAGTTACAAGGGCACCTAGCTAGCAGGTGTCAACGGGGTGGCCAACTCCCGCAGTTTCGCCGCGTCGGGCAGGCCGTAGGGGCGGAACTTCTCGGGGCGCTCGGTCCCCTCCTCGATGAACATCGCCCGGTGCCGTCCCAGCCGCGACGCCGCCGGCGTGTCGATCAACTGGCTGCTGTCGGCCGGCGACATCTGGAACAGCACCCGCAGCGCGAACTCCTTCAAGCCCTGCCGGTCGATCGCCCGCGTCAGGTTGGTGAGCGTGTCGCACCAGGCGATGACGTGAATCCCCAGCGGCGGGCCTTCGCGCATCAGGTTGGCGAAGACTTCGCCGGGGGTGGTGGCCTTGTCGGACTTCTTGCCGAAGCCGTAGTCGTCCTCGGCCTTACGCAACTCGCGGATGCGGTGCAGGCCGTGGACCAGCAGGAAGCGGGGCGTCCGCTCGACCTCCCTGAGCCGCCGGCGCTCGAGGTCGGCCCCGAGTTCGGCCATCAGCGCCGGCAACTCGGGCCGCGGCGTGAACGCCTCCGGGTGGCCGAGGGCGGCGGCGGCGTGGCGTAGGGCGTCGGCGAACTCGGAGTCGTCGGGCGTGCCGTCGAGCACGCGGAACGGGGCGGCGCGGTGCCGGGCGACGAGCGTCGCCATCGCCGACGCCATCAGCCCCAACGCGCCCTCCTCCTGCTGGCCGAGCATCAACAAGTTCGCGGCGGACTGGGCGCGGAACACCGCCGCCGTCGGCTCCTTGATCGCCACCGGGTCGCCCAGGTAGACGAACGCCGGGCCGGGCTTCGCCTCGCCGGCGACGAGCTTCGCCAGGTCGGCGTTCTTGAAGAGGTCCGCCGTCGTGCTGCCCTCGAACACCAGCGGCGGCGGCGAGTGCCGCTCGACCCCGCGCAGCCGGACCTCTTCGAGCAGCTCGGAGCGGCGCTCCTCGGCGAGCCAGACGACCTGGAACGGGTTGTTGCCCTCGAGCAGGCCGTTGGCGTCGTTGTAGATCGCCTCGCCGGGCCGGTTCAGCAGCCGCGCCGCCGTGTTGTCCTTGCTCAAAATGAGTTGGGCGTCGGCCTCGGAGCACTGCAACGCGATGCGGACCGCCATCTGGTCGATCGTGCTGCGGGCGAGGCTGTACGCGCCGCCGAGGGTTTGCGAGCCGAGCAGCACGTGGACGCCGAAGGCGCGGCCCTGGCGGACGAGGCGGTCGAGCAGCAGCGTCGCCTCCTGGGAGAGCTTGTCGTCCTCGACGAAGAACTCCTGGAACTCGTCCACGACGAACAAAATGCGCGGGCAGGTCTGCCCCGGCTTGTGCTTGCGCAGGTACTCGCGGTAGCCGGCGAGGTCGTTGGCCCCGGCGTCGCGGTAGCGGTCGCCACGCTCGCGCAGGATGCCGTCGAGCCGCTGCAACACGCTCAGGCCGAATTCGCGCTCGCTCTCGATGGCGATGACCTTGGCGTGCGGCAACTTGGCGTCGGCGTAGGCCTTGAACTCGACGCCCTTCTTGAAGTCGATCAGGTACAACTCGGCCTCGTCCGGCGAGTACATCAGCGCCAGGTTCGTAATCATCGCGTGCAGCAAGGTCGATTTGCCCGAGCCGGTCTTCCCCGCGACGAGGGCGTGTTGGGCGGTGCCCTTGCCGAGGCTCAGGAGTTGCCGGCGGGTCGCCCCGGCGCGGCCGATGGGGATGTCGAAGCCCTTCGAGGCGTCGCCCCTCCAGAAGTCGGCGCGGGCCGGCATGATGAAGTCGAACGGCACTTCGACTCGCGCGGCGTCCTTGCCCGCCTGGCCGATGCGGCGGACGATCTTCGCCAGCACGTCCGACGGCGGCGGCCCCTCGACCGTCAGCGGGAATGGGGCCAAACTGGCGTCTACGGGGACGAACTGCCCACCGCCGTCGTTCGCCGTATGGTTCAGTACGAACGCGGCCTGTTCGAGGTCGGCGAAGCGGAAGTCGCGGGGCAGGGCGGCCCGCGTATCGACGCTCAAGAGCGTGCAGACCCCGCAGGCCGGGCCGCTCGACATCACGCTGACGAGTCGCCGGGCGGCGTCGCTCGTGAAGTTGTGCGGGAAGTTGGCGATCACCAGCACGCGGTACGGCTCCGCGACTTCGCCGGCGGCGCGGTTGTAGTCTTCGATGCTCTTGTACTGGTTGCGCAAATACTTCTGGATGACGTTTTCCATGTGCTCGGTCAGGTCGGTCAGCTTCTGCTCGATCTGCATCGGCTCCGTCCAGATGCGCCCCGTCACGAGGTTCTCGTCGTAGTCGGCGAGGTTCATGAACGCCGCGAAGTTCTCGCCGAGGCCGACCGGGTCGATGATCGTGAAGCGCACCTTGCCCGGCGGCAGCCCCGTCAGGTATCGCAACATGATCGACTGCAACGCGGTGACCGCCTGGCCGCGGCCGGCGTCCCTGGCCTTGAGCATCACCGCGGCGGCGTCGGGGAAGGGCAGATACGCCGGGACGTGGGCGTCGATCGGCTCCGGGACGGCGAGCCGGGCGTCGGCCGATTCGGCCCCCGGCAGCGCGTTCATCTTGACGGCGTGGGTGCCGTAGCGGATGCCCAGCGGCACGGCCGTGACCGGGCGGAACTCGGGGCGGGCGACCGCCCCCCACGGCGGGAAGTGGGCGTCGCCGAAGGCGGTCAATGCCGCGCACGCCGCCTTGACCTGGTTGACGCCGCCGAACCAACTGGCCGCCACCTTGGCCCAGTTGGCGTCGCGCACGGCCGTCGCGGCGGCCAGCTTCTCGGCGTAGCGGGCCTCGGCCTCCGCGAGGTGGCGGTCGTGCTCGGCGGCGCTGTGGGCGACCTCCTTGGCGTGCCGGGCGTCGGTGGCCGTCGCCTCGTCGGCGCGGGCGTCGTGGACGTCCTCCATGCAGACGGTGTAGTTCGTCTCAATCTGGGTGAGCGTCGCGGCGAGTTGCTTCTCCATCGCGGCGATGCGCGGCTCGTACATCTCGGCGGCGCGGGCCTTGTTGAGCGCGTACTTCGACGCCACCTCGGCGAGGTTGGCGTCGTTCGTCGCCTCGACGTACTGGTCGTAAGTCGTCAGCGCCCGCGTCGCCTCGGCGTAGTAGACGCCGAAGGCGTGCCCGCGGTCGCGGACCTGGCGCTTGGCGAACACCCCCAGCAGCACGCGCAGGAAGCCGCCGCCGAGCACCGCCCAGCCGGCCGCGAGGCACAGGGACACCGGCCCCTGCCTCGTGAGCGCGAACGACGCCGCCCCGCCGACGAGGCCGCACGCCAGGGCCATCGCCAGCGTCGGCAGCGGCCGGACGAGCCGGTGCATCCTCGACCGGCTGAGCCGCTCGACCGCCGCCTCGCAGCCTTCGAGGCACTTGTCCATTTTGCCGACGGGGTCGGTGCGCGTCGCCGACGGCAGTCGCTCGACCTGGAACTCGACCGCGGCCCAGCTCAGGCCGACCCCGGTCAGGCCGACCTCGGCGGTGTGGCGCAGCCCGGCGAGCCGCTGCCGCGACGCCGCCGCGTGCCGCCGCTGCCGGACGTGGGCGTCACCGGCCTCCTTGTCTCCGGCCTCGCGGATCGACTCGACCGTCCACGACTTGTCTTCGTACTCCGAGCGGAGCTTCTGGAGCGTGGCGCTGTACTTGTTGGTGGTCTTCTTGCGCAAGGCCCGCCGCGTCTTCTCCGCCTCGGCCTCGTCGCCGTCGTGGCGCTCGCGGGCCTCGAGCGCGGCCGCCTCGTGGGCCTGCGTCAACTCGTCGCCGGAGCGCTTGCGGCTGCCGGCGACCTGCTTGCGCGACTTCGCGACCTCGCGCTCCGCCTCGCCGGCCGCGACGGCGAAGGCGTCGGCGACGATCGACTCCCCGGCGGCGCGCGACTTGATGACCGCCTGCAGCCGGCCGAGCGCCGAGCGCTCTTGCTCGAAGAGCGTCTCGGTGGGGGCCGGCTTCGCCGGGTCGGGCGTCGCCGCGGCCTCGGGCGTCGGCTTGGCGGGCGGCTTGGTCGCGGGGGAGGCGCTGGGCATGGCGGGCAGGCTCGCTTAGTGGTGGAACTCGCACTCCTGGCGAATCTGCGTGATCAAAACCGAAAGCTGGTCGATGCCGCGCAAGGCATCCGTCGCCATCTGGTCGAGCGGCTGCCAGGTGTTCTCCTCGAACTCGACGCGGCTGGCGTCCGACCAAGTCTCGGTGACGAGGTCCCAGCGGGCGCGGGCCGTTTTTTGGGCGTCGTACAACTGCGACCGACTCGCGCCGAACTTCATGACTTCGACTCCTGCGGCCCACCCGACGGCGGCAGCACCGACGGCGACGACGTGTAGTCCGTGCGCAGGTCGGCGTACTGCTCCAGCGACTCGATGCGGCGCGCCAACTGTGCCAAGGTCCGCGGCAACTCGCCTTCGAGGAAGTTCTGCAGGCGGCGGCCGCGGCCGGTGAACGACTCCTCGACGATCTTCGGCAGCCGCCCCGCCCACGCCCGGCACTTGGCGACCTGGCTGACGGCGTGTTCGAGCTTGTCTTCGGCCCGGCGCAGGTTGCGCTCCTGCACGGTCGTGTCCGGCATCTTGCCGTCGAAGTTGGGGAAGCGGCGGGCCGCGAGTTCCGCCTTGGCCTGCACGACCTCCTGCTCGCCGACGCGGCAGGCCCGCTCCCAGAGCTGGCCCTGCTCGGCGATCCAGTCGAACGCCCGGCGAATCTCCATCTGCGTGCCGCCGAGGGCTTCGCCCGCGTCGTGGCCGTAGACTTGCGCCGCCGCGAGCCACTCGCGCAGGCTGTCGATGGAGCGGACGTCGGCACCGGGCGACATAATCAACCCCGCCTGGGAGGAAGCGTTAGCGTTGCGACAGGTACTCTTCGATGCGCTCGGCCTTGCGCATCAGGAACGGGATGAACTCGGCCGACACTTCCGTCAACCGCTCGTGGCCCATGAGCGCCTGCTCGAACTCGGCTTTGAAGCGTTCGTACTCCTGGTCGCGCCAACTGTCCCCGAGCGCGAGGTACTGGCTGTGCAGCCCCCCGAGGCCGGCCTGCAACTCGGTGCAGAAGCGCTTCAAGTTGGTGGCGAAGCGGCGCAACTCGGCGGGATCGACGACGGCTTGGGCCATGACCGGCTCCACGCAACAGCATTCCAGGGGACGCGAGATCCGGATTATACCCGACGATCGCCCGAAGGGTGTCACGATTCGCCGACGACGAAAATGGTAACTCGGGGCCAATCCTCCTCATCAGTCGCTTAAAACGGGATGCTACCGTCCTCGTCGAAACTTTGGCTGAACTCGTTACGCCGATTGTGCCAAGCGGCGTATTCCGCAAGCGAAACGAATGACATGACTTCGGTGACGCTGTCCCAGGCAATGGCTTGTCGGACGGCCGGTTCGCTGGTCATTCGGCTGCCCTGGTGGTTGACGCCGACCAGGAACAGTCGATTCCCCACGGACTCGAACCGACACTCCGACATGACGACGCTTTGGCACATGGTCATCACGGCGAACACCGGCCCCCAGTGGGGCGGGATTTGTGGGGGTTCGGCGTTCAACGGCATAGGACTTCCCCCGACTGATTCAGAGGTCGCCCGGTTCCAATCCGGTGTGCTTGCCGACCCGCGTCAGCATTCGCGGCTCCAATTCCTCGCTGTCGCCGAACGCCCAGACGTAGTCTCGCCAACCGACCCTCTCCAGCACGGTGTGTGACCCGCCCGCCTGTCGCTTGACCGACCAGCCGATGCTCAACAATGCCGCGAAGACCCGCCGCCCCTTAGCCGCCGGCTACTTCACGGCACCACCGCGAAGACGCCGCCCGCCTCCGGGGCCGGCTCGCCGTGCTCCAGGCGGTCGGCCAGCGCCCGGAGCGCCACCGCTTGGGCGCGGCCGACCGCCTCAGCCCGCGTGCCGCCGTAGGCCATTGCCCCCGGCACCGCGGGCACCTCGGCCAGCCACCGGCCGTCGTCTTCTTGCTCCACCTCGACACGCAGCGGCATGCGGGGACTCCCTGAGGGCGTAGCGGCCGTCACCAATTTAGAGAAACCGCGTCTCGAATGGAACCCACCCGCCCGCGTCACTTCGCCGCGTTCGCCAGCATTTCGAGGGCGTCGGCCTGCTCGCCCTTGAAGCGGGCCGTCAGGGCCGTCACCCACGAGTCGCTGACGCGGGGGAAGCGCGCCAGCTTGCCGTCGGCGGTCAGCCGGCCGCGCTCGGCGTACACGGCCTTGACAATCGCCTCGTCGGTCACGCCGTCGAGCTTCGCCTTCGCCAACAGCGGCTTCAGCGCGACCGTCACCACGTCCGTGTTCGGCCCGTGGTGGACCGCGGTGGACCAGACCACGTCGCGCAACGTCGCCGAGCGTTTGGCCATGTCCAGTTTCGCGTCCTTGAGCAGTTTCGCGCACTGCGGCTCGTAGTGCGTGACGCGGATGTACTCGTGCTCCTTGGCGTGCAACGCCTTGGGGTCGGCCGCGGCGAGGGCCTTCCACTTCGCGGTGAACTCGGCCGTGCCGCCCTTCAAGCCCTTGAACTCGTCGGGGTAATACTTCGCGACGAACTCGTCCGCGCGGCCGACTTTCGAGGCGAGTTGGTACGTCCCGTAAGACACGCCGCCGGGGTCGCCGACGCCGGTCGAAACCGTCCCCGGCCCGCGGCCGCCGGACTCGTACTTCTCCGAGAGCTTACCCAACTCCGGCTCGACGGCTCCGAGCGCGCCCGTCAGGAGTAACGAGACTAGGGCGGCAAGGCGGGTCATCACGAGACTCCAAGGCGAAAGCCGGCGGGCAGTCCGTTCTACGAACTCACGACCGATTCAGCCCCTCGAAGGTCGCGTCGAACTTCCCGCCCTCAGCCGCGAAGCGCAGCGGCTTGCACCGCTCGACGACGACCTCAGTGACCGACGGCTGGCTCGTCAGGATGCGCAGGACCTCTTCGAGGTAGTCCGCCAGCGGCATCGCCTGGGGGTCCTCCGCCTGGCGCTGGCCCATCAAGTGCGTCTGGACGTAGGGCGGGATCACCTCGATCACCTCCGTCGTCGTGCCCTTCAACTGGTGGCGAAGCGACAGCGTGTACGAGTGGATCGCCGCCTTGGTCGCGCAGTACGTCGGCGTCATCGCCTTGGGGACGAACGCCAGGCCCGACGACACGGTCAGGATCGCCGACCGCGGTTGCCGACGCAGCAGCGGGAGCAGAGCCGCAGTCAGCCGGATGGGGCCGAGCAAGTTGGTGGCGACGGTAGCTTCGACATCGGCCAAGTCGTCGGGCTGGGACTGGATGTTCTCGGGCCGCATGATCCCGGCGGAGTGCAGGACGACGTTCAGGGCCGGGAAGTCGCGGGCCATCGCGGCCCCGAAGTCGCGGACGGCGGCCGGGTCTTCGATGTCGAGCACGGCCGACTTCATGCCGGGGTTCGCGGCCGTGACCTCGTCGAGGACTTGCCGCCGGCGGCCGGCGACGACGACGGCGTTGCCCAACTGGTGAAACGCCTGGGCCATCCCGCGGCCGATGCCAGAACCGCCGCCCGTAACCAAGATCGTGTTGCCCGTGGTCGTCACAGCGTCACCTGCCCGCACTCACTTGGGAACTCCGTTGACGGATCGGCCCGACAACGAGCCGATCACACGCCCTCGAACATTCAGGTTCGGGTTGCAACCGGCGTGCCGCCCTGACGTGACTTCGTCCCCCAAAATCGCCCCCGAAACTTCGACTCATCGCCCCGATATCATAAAACCGATCAACATAGGCAACAACGCCAGGGGTCGCCCGATGAGCATTCGCGCCGTCAACATCACGAAACGCTTCGGCAAGTTCGTCGCACTCGACGGCGTGAGCATCGACGTGCCAACGGGGTCGCTCGTGGCCCTGCTCGGGCCGTCGGGGTCGGGCAAGACGACGCTCTTGCGCATCATCGCCGGCCTCGAAACGCCCGACTCGGGTACGGTGCAGTCGCTCGACGACGACATCACGGCGCACTCGGCGCGGGACCGCAACGTCGGCTTCGTCTTCCAGCACTACGCGCTGTTCCGGCACCTGACCGTGTTCGAGAACGTCGCCTTCGGCCTGCGAGTCCGCAAGTGGCCCGAGGCCAAGGTTCGGGAGCGCGTGACGGAACTGCTCAAACTCGTGCGGCTCGAAGAGAAGGCGCGACTGTACCCGCCGGAACTCTCCGGCGGCCAGCGCCAGCGCATCGCCCTCGTGCGTGCCCTCGCCCCGCAGCCGCCGGTGCTACTGCTCGACGAGCCGTTCGGGGCCTTGGACGCCAAGGTGCGCGAGGAGTTGCGGCACTGGATGAAGAGTTTCATCAGCGAGTTCGGCGTCACGAGCATTTTCGTGACGCACGACCAGGCCGAGGCCTTCGAGGTCGCCGACCGGGTTGTCGTGATGAACGCCGGCAAGGTCGAGCAGGCCGGGACGCCGGACGAGGTGTTTCACCACCCCAAGAATGCGTTTGTGATGGACTTCCTGGGCAACGTCAACGTCTTCCGGGTGGTGTTGAAGGACGGCCGGGCGCTCTTCGGGCCCGTCGAGATGCCGGTCGGGGCCAACCGCCAGTCGTCCGGCGACGGCACCGCCGACGTGTACATCCGGCCGCACGAACTCGACCTGGCGCGCACGGCCGACGGCGGCAACTGCCTCGTGGGCAAGGTCGTCCACGTCAACCCGGCCGGCTCGGTCGTCAAGGTGCGCGTCGTCGCCGAGGACTTCGGGCTGATGCTCAACATCGACATCTCGCCGGAGAGGCACCGCCAACTCGGCCTGCGGGTCGGCGAGGCGGTCCACGTCTCGCCGAAGACCGCGAAGATGTTCGAGCCGGACTACGCGATCTGACCGCCGGGGCCGCCCGCGGGGACTCACACCGCCTCGCGGCACGCCGACACCTCGGCCAGGTGCGGCCCCTTGACCGGCGTCGGGCCGTGCGCCTTGACGTTCGCGACCGCGGCGTAGGTCACGGTGTCGGCGTCCTCGAAGTCCGAGTCGTAGTCGTCGTAGCGGCAGACGTAGCCGGCGTGGCGGGCCTTCTCCTTCTCCTCGGCGTAGGAGCGCACCACCGCGGCCTGCACCGACTCGCGCGCGCCGGCGTGGATCGGGTGGGCGATGTCGGCGTGCAGCTTCGCGCGGCCGTTCTCGGCCAGTCGCGTGGCGCGGGTCTCGTCGAGGCGGCCGCCGCACTGGTTGCAGAAGCCGGCGCGCAGGTGGTTCTTGCCGCCGCAGCGCGGGCAGCGGTCGGTCAGCTTGCGACTCGGCATCGCCACGAAGGTGCCGCGCGTGCCCTCAATGATCTTCAAGTCCCGGACGACGAAGGCGTTGTTGAACGTGACCGAGCAGAACGCGAGCAGGCGCTCGTTGTTCTCCTCGCACAGCTTGATGCGGACTTCCGTGATGGTCACCGGGTAGCTCCTTGCGGCGGGACAGAGGGGTGAGCGCGGGCGGGCAAGCTCCGCACGACGAACAGCCGATCGCCGCCGCCGGAGTGGGTCGAGAGGTTCGAGTAGCCGCGCGCGATGCGGGCGGCGTCGGCCGGGTCGCGGGCCAGGGCGAAGAGGCTCGACCCGCTGCCGCACAGCAGCACGCCCAACGGGTCGCACGCAACCAGGCGGTCGCGCACGCCCTTCAGGCGTGGCTCGGCGGCGAACGCCGGGGCTTCGAGGCGGTTGTGCAAGTGCGCGGCGACGGCGTTGCCGTGGCGGATCGCGTCGCGCAGGTCGCGGCTGCCGACCGGCGACGCCGGCGGGGTGTGGCCGCGGTAGACCGCCGCGGTGCTCAGGCCGTAGGGCGGTTTGACGATCACGAGGTCGATCGACGTGCGCAGTTCCGTCGGCTCGACGACCTCGCCGCGGCCGGTACACCAGCCGGCCGCGCCGCCGAGGAAGACACCCACGTCCGAGCCGACCGCCGCGGCGACTTCGAGCAGCTTCGACGTGTCGTAGTCGAGGCCCCAGAGGCGGTTCAAGACGTGCAGCGTCAAGGCGGCGTCACTCGACCCGCCGCCGAGGCCGGCCGCGTGCGGGATGCGCTTCGTGAGTCGTAGGTCAGCGCCCAACGGCCGGTCGCCGCGCAAGGCTTCGGCGGCCTTCACGACGAGGTTCGTGCCGTCGGTGGGGACGCCGGGGGCGTCACAGGTGAGCGTGAGTCGGCCGTCGGGGCGGAGGCGGGCTTCGAGGGTGTCGAAGAGGTTGACCGCGACGATCAGCGTCTCGACGGCGTGGTAGCCGTCGGGCCGGCGGCCGGCGACTTCGAGGAACAGGTTGACCTTGGCGGGGGTCCAGCCGACGGCGGCGTCGGTGCCTGTGGCGAGCGCCTGGCAGGCGGGTTCGGGCGCGGCGATTAACACGGGGAGTCCCCCGCGTGGTCCCATCCGTGGGCCGAGGCAATCATCGCGGACCGTCCCTGGCGCGAGTCCCGGCGGCGGCGAGAGGTGCCGGCGGGAGCGTGGTCGTTGGGGCTATTTAGGCTCTGACCGGACAGTAACGGTTGTAACGGCCTGAGTCAAGACATTCCCGACGAACTCGTCGAGATTTTAGTCGCGGCCGCTGTCGAGGTTGATCCGGTTGATGAGTTGCCGGAGCCGGCCCTGCTCGTTACGCACGCCCCGGAAGCGCAGCCGCGGCAAGTCCGCCAGCGCCGGCTCGTTGGCCTCCTCGGGTAGCGACGCCGTCGGCTCGAAGTCGCCCGACGCCAGCAGGTCGGCGAAGTCGGCGCGGATGGCGGCCAGCGTGGCGTCGGTCAGCGGGCGGCGCAGGCGTAGTACCAAATCGCCGCGGACGTAGCGCTGACTGTGGTAGACGCGGTAGAACTGCGTCACCTCGCGCACGGCCTCGGCGGGGTCGTCGGTGATGCGGTAGAGGCTCAGGTCGGCCGGGGAGATGTAGCCGCGCTCCAGCAAGTCCGCGCGGACGAACTCTTGCCAGCGCGTCCAGTAGGTGCCGCCCGGTTCATCGACCATGACGATCGGGAAGAGGTGCGACTTGCCGGTCTGAATCAGCGTGAGCGCCTCGAAGGCCTCGTCGTGGGTGCCGAAGCCGCCGGGGAAGAGTACGACCGCGTCGGATTCCTTGATGAACATGAGCTTGCGGGTGAAAAAGTAGCGCAAGGTCATGAGTTTGGGGTCGCCGTGAACGACGGGATTGGCGGACTGTTCGAAAGGCAGGAGGATGTTGAGTCCGAAGCTGTTGTCGCGTCCGGCACCGACGTGCCCGGCTTCCATGATCCCGGCGGCGGCCCCGGTGATGACCATGTAACCCGCCTCGGCCATGCGCCGCCCGAACTCGACCGCGGCCTTGTACGCCGGATGATCGGGCTTCGTTCGGGCCGAGCCGAAGACGGTCACTTTCCGGCGATTGCGATATTGGGCGAATAGCTTGAAGCAGTACCGCAATTCCTTCAGCGCCGAGGCGAGGAGCTTGGCGTCCCCACGGTTTGCGCCGTCGCGCACGAGCTTGTCCGCGACCTCTTTAATTTGGCGCACGAACTCGCCGATGTCCGGCGCGGTCGCCGGTTCCGGCGGGTCGGGCTCGGTGATCGAATCGTAGGGCGTGCCCGGAACGGGGATCGGTTCGGTTTTCATGCGGGGCTCTCGACTCGGATCGTGGAGTGATTATACGCTTCGCGCCGGCGCAGTCCGCCTACCCTCATTCCTCGTCGAATGGTAAGGTAAATGTCGATTCACTCCCGAGGAATTGTCGATGAGCACGGCCGCCGTCGCGGAACCGCAACCGCACGCTATGGAATATGCGAAGCCGAAGATCGCGAACGTCCCCGGCCGGCTGGGGCCGGCGTGGTTGAATCGCATCAACGGCATGGTCGGCGTGCCCTGGAAGCGCCGCCTCTGCCAAGCGGCGCTGGTCCTTCCGAAGATCCGCTACTACGAAATCAAGTACATGCAACTCAGCGAAGAAGACATTCGCAAGACGAGTATGCGACTGCGCGGCTTGGCCCGCGGCGGCACGAACCTGGACAAGTTGATTCCCGAAACGTTCGGGCTCGCCGCGGTTGCGATCCGACGCATTCACGGCTTCCAACCGTTCGACGTGCAACTCGCCGCCGGGATCGTCATGCACACGGGCGGCCTCGTCGAACTTGCCACAGGAGAAGGCAAAACGCTCTCCGCCGTCGCCCCGACCTTCTTGAATGCGCTGCAAGGCAAAGGGGCGCACGTCACCACCGTGAACGATTACCTCGCGAAGCGCGACGCCGAGGAAATGGGGCCGGTCCACCGCCTGCTCGGGATGAGCGTCGGCTGCCTCCAGCAGAAGAT
>JAYTUC010000207.1:0-20985 GCA_043744775.1 Fimbriiglobus sp.
GTCGAAGTGCTGCCCTCACGAGGCGCTGCGGAACCTCGAAGCGGCGTTCAAGCGGTTCTGGGGCGGGCGGAAGAATGGCCGCAAGGTAGGCTTCCCACGGTTCAAGAGTAAGGCATAGGCGGGTAAGTAACCTACCAGTCGCGTGTTCAGATCGGTTCAAGATTCGCCGAATCGACTCCGGCACTCTGGTAGATCACCTTCCCGCCTATGCCTAACACCCGCCGCTCGCCGGGAGTCACTTCGCCAGGAACTTCACGCAGACTGGCGCGGGGGTGGCGACCGTCACGCCCGTCGGCTTCGGCACGCCGTCGTCGCCGATCGAGAAGACCGCGACGTTGTCGCCGGCCTGGCTCGCCACGAGCATCCACTTGCCGCCCGGCTCGATGTTGAAGTTGCGCGGCACCTTGATGCCCTCGGTCGCGTGGCCGATGGCCGTCAACTTGCCGCCGTCGTTCTTGAACGCCGCGATGCTGTTGTGGCCGCGGTTCGAGACGTAGACGAACTTGCCGCTGGGGTGGATGCGGCACTCGGCCGTCGAGTTGCCGGGCGTCGGCCGCGGCAGCGTCGAGAGGCTTTGCGCCACGGCCGCCTTGTCGCCAACAAGGTCGAGAGTTACGGCGTTGACGGTCGAGTTGATCTCGCCGCAGACGAAGAGCCGCTTGCCCGACGGGTCGATCTCGAAGTGGCGCGGGCCGGCCCCCGGCGGCATCGCGACGAACGGCGTCGTGTGCGGGGTCACGGCCCCGGTGGCGCGGTCGAGCTTGTAAATCAGCACCTTGTCGATGCCGAGGTCGGCCACCAGCACGAACTCGCCGGTCGGGTCGAACGCGCCGCAGTGGGCGTGCGGGCCTTCCTGGTTGCCTTTGTTAATGCTCTTGCCGGCGTGCTGCACGAACGCCGTGCGGGCCTTCAGGCTGCCGTCGTCGTTGAGGCTGAACACGGCCACGCTGCCGCTGCCGTAGTTGGCGACGACGGCGAACTTGCCGGCCGCGTCGGTGGCGACGTGGCACGCGCCGCTGCCGCCGCTGCCGAGCTGGTTGAGTTTGGTAAGTAAGCCCGTCGCCGGGTCGATGCGGAAGGCGAACACAGGGCTGCCGTCCTTGCCGCCGCCGCCCTCGCCGACGGCGTACAGCGTCTTGCCGCTCGGGGCGACCGCCAGGAACGACGGGCTGCCGACTTCGACGGCGAGTTCGGGCTTCGTCAGTTTGCCGGTCTTGGCGTCGAGACTGGCGACCATGACGCCCTTGCCGCCGGTCTTGCCGCCGGTGTAACCGCCGAAATAGACCCAGTACGAGTCGGCCGCGGTCGCCGCGTGGGCGACGAGAGCGAGCGCGAAAAGGGCCAGGGAGAATCGCAGCACGGGGGGACTCCGGGGAGAGAAGCGGGTGGGCGAGGGATTTTGGCCGCGCCCGCGGGCGGCGTGGCGGTGATAATACGCCTCGACTCGCCCCCGGTCACCCACCCTCCCCCGGAACCGCCCCCCATGCGCCCGCTGCTCGCCGTGGCCCTGCTCGCCCTCGCCGCCCCCCGCGGCCGCGCCGGCGACGCCGGCTGGACCGACCTGATGACGCCGGAGGTCTGGAAGAAGTTCGACGACCGCTGGGTGGTGACCGACGCCGTGACCCTCGACCCCAAGAACCCCAAGAAGCTGGTCGCCGTCAAGGCCGACAAGGGCGCGATCTGGGTCAACGGCCCCGGCAGCGTCGCCAACTTGAACACGAAGGCCGACTACGGCGATTGCGAAGTGAGTCTGGACTTCCTGATCGCCAAAGGCTCCAACTCGGGGATCAAGTTCCAGGGCGTCTACGAGATCCAAATCCTCGACAGCTTCGGCAAGAAGGGGGCGCTGAGCGGTAACGACCTCGGCGGCCTCTACCCGCGCGCCAAGCTCTCCGCCCCCTACGGGTACATTGACGACGGCGTCGCGCCGAAGGTCAACGCCGCGAAGCCGCCGGGCGAGTGGAACACGCTGATTGCCAAGTGGCAGTCGCCGAGGCTCGACGCCGACGGCAAGAAGGTCGCCGACGCCCGGCTCGTGAGCGTAACGATCAACGGCCAGGTCTTGCATGACGACGTGGCGGTGAAGACGGCGACGGGGTCGAACTGGGACAAGCCCGAGAAGGCGAGCGGGCCGTTCATGCTGCAAGCCGACCACGGGCCGACCGCCGTGCGGGCGATGAAGATCCGGCCGGTGGCGAAGTGACGTGCCGGGAGCGTCAGCGCCCGGAGCTTGCGCACCAACTCCGCCAAGTTGTTGCGATAACTCCGGGTGCTGACGCTCCCGGCTCGCCACGGTGACTCGGTACTTACGCCGGGAGGATCACGCCGTCAATGACGTGGATGACGCCGTTCGAGCAGGCGATGTCGGTGGTGACGACGTTGGCGGTGCCGTTGAGCTTCACGCCGCCCTTGGTGCTGATCTTGACGCTACCGCCCTGCACGGTCTTCGCCTCTTGGCCGTCGAGCTTGACCACGTCGGCGGCCAAGACCTTGCCGGAGACGACGTGGTACGTCAGGATCGAGGTCAGCTTGGGGATGTCTTTGAGCAGCGCCTCGACGGTGCCGGGGGGCAGCTTGGCGAACGCCTCGTCGGTCGGGGCGAAGACGGTGAACGGGCCGCTGCCCTTGAGCGTGTCCACGAGGCCCGCGGCGGTCACGGCGGCGACGAGGGTCTTGAACGAGCCGGCGCCCACGGCGGTGTCAACGATATCTTTCACGGTGCAAACCTCAGCAAGGGGGACGGGGAGGACTCGGCGACAACGCAGTCACCGTGGGGTCCCGACCGCACGCCGTCCGGGGCCGATAACGCGGGAATTCCGCGAAGTAACGAAGTTCCTAAATCCGTGTGCGCGGTTTGACTTGACCCGCGTTGCTGCCTTAACATGCCCCCCGACCTCCGGTCCCGAACCCCCGACTTTGGCCGCCAACCTATGCTCATGAAGCGCATCATCCCCTGCCTCGACGTGGACCGCGGCCGGGTCGTCAAGGGCACCAACTTCCTCGACCTGCGCGACGCCGGTGACCCCGTCGCCGTCGCCCGCAAGTACCAGGAGCAGGGGGCCGACGAACTCGTCTTCCTCGACATCGCCGCGACTCACGAGGGCCGCGCGATCATGCTCGACGTGGTCCGCCGCGTCGCCGAGGAGGTGTTCATGCCGTTCACCGTCGGCGGCGGCATCCGCACCCTCGACGACGCGACGCAACTGATCCAGGCCGGGGCCGAGAAGGTCAGCCTGAACTCCGCCGCCGTGCGCAATCCGGGGCTGATCGCCGAAGTCTCGCGCCGCTTCGGCGGCTGCGCAACGGTCGTCAACATCGACCCGAAGCGGGTCAACGGCGAGTGGGTCGTCCACGTCAACGGCGGCCGCGTGCCGACGGAGCTGCGCGCACTCGAGTGGGCCATCGAAGTCGAGCGCCTGGGGGCCGGCGAGATCGTGCTGACCTCGATGGACGCCGACGGCACCAAGTCCGGCTACGACCTCGAAATGCTCCGCGCCATCACGGCCGTCGTGAACATCCCGGTCGTGGCCAGCGGCGGGGCCGGCTGCCCGGAGCACCTGCGGCAAGCCTTCGAGGCGGGGGCCGACGCGGCGCTCGCGGCGAGCATCTTCCACTACAACGAGTACACGATCCCGGACACCAAGGACTACCTCGCCGCCCGCGGCGTGGCCGTCCGCCGGCTGCCCAAGTCCTGAGCCTCTCGATCGCACCGAACCTCCGCCCGGAGTCCGTCACGATGTCCGCACCCGCGAAGCCCTCACCGACCGCCAAGCCCGCCGCGCCCTTGGTCCCCCCGCCGCCGGCGGTGGCGGTGCCGATGGCGTCCGCCGCCCCCGCCGCGAACGCCCCCGCCCAGCGCCCCGGCGACCCGACGCCGCCGGGCGGCCTGCGCCTCGCCGCCGCGGTCCCCGGCGAGTTCCCGGCCAACCAACTCTTCCGCACGGTGATGCTGCACGAAGGCTCCGACTTGCACTTGAAGGCCGGCTCGCCGGGGATGCTGCGGTTGCGCAACGTCATCCAGCACATGGCGACCAAGCCGCTCACGCAAGAGGACCTCGAAAAGCTGCTCTACCCGATCCTCTCGCCGTCGCAGCGGCAGACGCTCGACACGACCGGCGGGGCCGACTTCGCGCACGTCGTCGGCTTCGACGAGTGCCGCTTCCGCGTCAACCTGTTCCGCCAGCGCGGCAAGCTCGCCCTGGTGGCCCGCCGCGTCAACACGTCGATCCCCAACTTCGAGAAGCTCGGCCTCCCCGCCGCGATCGAGAAGCTGTGCCACTACGACCAGGGCATGGTGATCCTCGCCGGCGTGACCGGGTCCGGCAAATCGACGACGATTGCGTCGATGCTGGAGTACATCAATCAGCGCGAAGCCTTGCACATCTTGACGATCGAAGACCCCATCGAGTTCGTCTTCGAGGACAAGCTGTCGATCATGAATCAGCGCGAAGTGTACCTCGACGTGGTCGATTGGCACACCGCCCTGAAGCACGCCGTGCGTCAAGACCCGGACATCATTCTCGTCGGCGAGATGCGCGACCAGGACACCTTTGAAGCCGGTATCCACGCCGCGGAGACGGGGCACGTCGTCTTCGGGACGATCCACGCCTCGACGGCCGCGAGCACGATTAGCCGCATCCTCGACCTGTTCCCGCCCGCGCAGCACCACGCCGTGCGCCAAAGTTTGGCCTTCAACTTGAAGGCGATTGTCGCGCAAAAGTTGGTGCCGAGTATCAAGCCGGGCGTGTCGCGGGTGCCGACGAACGAGATCATGATGATGAACCCGACGATCCGCGACCTGATCTTGAAGAGCAAGGACGACCGCATCCTGGACGCCATGCGCATCGGCTTCCTCGAAGGCATGGTAGACTTCACCGAGAACCTGCGTCAGCTCGTGGAGCGCGGCGACGTGGATAAGGCGACGGCGTTGGAGTTCGCGCCGAACCCGGAGCAGTTGAAGATGGCGTTCAAGGGCATCAAGATGTCCACGCCGGGGATTCTGTAATGGCGTGTGTTCAGTGCGGCCGTGAGTTGACGACGCCTGCGGCCTCGCACTGCCCGTGGTGCGGCGAGCCGACTCCGTCGCCCGCCGTGCCGTTGGCGTTCCTGACGATGCTCCGCGAGTGCCGGGCGAAACCGTTGACCGTCGGGCTGCTGGTCCGCAAGAATCTTAAAGCCTATGGGGTGCTAAGTCTGTTTTTCGCGGCGATAGGGTGTGCCTACACTCTGGTCGGGATGTCGATGCCCGCCGTGGCCGTGGCGGGAGTGTGGCTCGGGGTACTGCTTCGCGACTTCGGTACGTTTCGGAAGGTCGCGAAGGTTTGGCCCTACGAGGCCGCGGTGTTGGATTGGGAGTTGATCGACCGGCTGGCGGCGGGCGAGGTTCCGCCGACGCCGGCGAGCGTGGGACGATAGTCCTCCGAGGTCACCCCGTGGCGAGCGGTCAACCGAGTAGGGGAGTACTCGGAGGACTTTCGTCCCCCGCTCACCTTGAGCTTTCTACATCAAGCACGAATCACTTGGCAGGCGGTCAGAAAAATGAATATGATTTATGTTGTAGAATGCGATGGCAAACCAGTGGGGCCGCTCTCCGGGCCTCACGTTTGCAAGATGTACGACGCCGGCGAGATTGACAAAGAGACTCGCGTCCACCGGGTAGGGGGTCCCGAGGGATTCTCCAGCAAGCAAAGCCGAAACCTTGGCGACACCTCGCTTTTTGCCCAATTCCCAGGCTATCGCGCTGTGTTGGGAACCCCGCCAGTCGCGTTCATGCATGAAATCGCCGAATCGATCGTGGCGCAGACTACTATCCTGAATGCGATCAGAAGCGACTTGATGTATCTGCGGGTGATTTTGGGCCTGATTTCGCTCATGCTGCTGTCGGTGGTCATGTTTGGTTTTCGCAGCAGTTCGCGGTGACTCTGTCAAGTGAGGTGACTTGTGGCGTTACTAGACCGCATCACGATTAACCCGCTCCAGTGCGGCGGCAGGCCGTGCGTCCGCGGGATGCGTATCCGCGTCAGCGATGTCATCGACCTCTTAGCTGCCGGGCTAACGGTGGGGCAGATCGTCGAGGAACTGCCCGACTTGGAGCCGGACGACGTGGCCGCGTGCCTCCGCTTCGCTAGCGCGCGTGTCGCGATGCCGGAACCGGCCTTGTGACGATCTGGCTCGACGCAAACTTGTCACCGTCCGTCGCCCCGTGGGTCGCCGCGACGTTCGGCGTGGCGTGCGTCGCCGCCCGCGACCTCGGGTTGCGAGACGCGCTCGACAGCCCGATCTTTGCCGCCGCCCGCGCAGCGTCGGCCGTCGTCATGACGAAAGATCCGACTTCGCCGAAATGGTGCTCCGATTAGGAGCACCACCTCAAGTCTTATGGCTACGGTGTGGTAACACTTCCAATGCGGCTCTCCGTGACTTGTTGATGTCTGAATTGCCAGCGGCACTTGCAGACATACTGTCTGGCGTACCGCTTGTCGAGCTGGGCAGCCCTTGGGAACTTTGAGGGGCGGCCTGGAGATCGAACCCGACCCTGCTGGGCTGCGGTACGGTCCGACCGGCATCGCCCGTAAGCAGTCAGACGCCGGTGAGCCAAGAGCGTGAGCGAATGGAGGCGCATCAACCTCCAGTCGCTCACCCTCCCGGCTCGGCAGCTACAGCAGTTCGCCGATCGGCTCGGGGTCGTCGAGGACGTTGACCGGGCGGCCGCCGGGGTCGAGGATTTGCAGCTTCGGGTCGATGCCCAACACGCGGTAGATCGTCGCGTGCAGGTTCGACGGCGTCACCGCGCGGGTCAGCGGGGCCTGGCCGAGACGGTCGGTCGCGCCGACGACCTGCCCGCCCTTGACGCCACCGCCGCCCATCAGCACCGACATCGCGTTGCCCCAGTGGTCGCGGCCCGGCGTGCCCATACTCAGGGGCGCCCCGCCGTTGCCGCCGTCGTTCATCTTCGGCGTCCGGCCGAACTCGCCGCACAGCACCACGAGCGTCGTCGCCAACAGCCCGCGGTCGCTCAAGTCCTCAAATAAGGTCGCCACGGCGGCATCGACCTTGGGCAGGTAGTCGGTGTAGCCGGCCTTGAGGTTCCAGTGGTGGTCCCAGCCGCCGAAGTGGACGGTCACGAACGTCGAGCCGGCCTCGACCAGGCGGCGGGCCAGCAGCGTCGATTGGCCCCAGTTGTTGCGGCCGTAGCGGTCGCGCAACTTGGCGTCCTCCTTGCCGACGTTGAACGCCGTGCGGGCGGTCGGGCCGGTGATGAAGTCGAACGCCTCGCGGCCGAAGCGGTCCATCGCCCGCGCCGCCGGGTGGCCGTCGAGGCTCGCCTGGGCCTTGTCGAAGTGGCTCAGCAGCGTGCGGCGGTCTTCGAGCTTGTCGAGGGTCAGGCCGCCGGCGAGGTTGAGGTTGCGCACCTGGAAGTCGGCGACGTTGGGGTCGCCGGTCAGGAAGGGGTCGTGCGACTTGCCGAGCGAGTGGCCGCCGAAGTAGCCCGGCGCGATGCCGACGCTCGCGGCGTGCGGGGCGGCGACGTAGCCCGGCATCCCCCGGACGCGCGCGCCGATCTCGCGGTGGACGATCGCACCGATGCCGGGGGCCTTCTGCGCCGTGTTGGCCCCGGTCACGCCGAGGTCCTTGGCCGTCAACATGCGGTGCGCGCCGGCGAAGTGGTCGCCGGTGTCGTGGTGCATCGACCGTACGACGGAGAACTTGTCGGCGACTTTAGCCTGCTTGGGGAAGAGTTCGGTCACGTCGAGGCCGGGCACGTTGGTGCGGATCGGCTTCCAGATGCCGCGGTACGCCTCGGGGGCGTCCGGCTTCATGTCGTAGGTGTCCATGTGGCCGGGGCCGCCGTCGAGCCAGATCAGGATGACCGACGTGCCGCGCGGACTCGCCTGGGTGGGGGCGGAGGCTTCCTTGGCGCGGAGCAGCCCTGGCAGGCCGACGCTCGCCATGCCGGCGACGCCGAGTTGCAGGAAGCTGCGGCGCGAGCGGCCGTCGCAGTACGAGGCGGAGGAGCCGAGGTCGAGTCGGAACATGGCGGGCTCCGGCCGCGGCGCGGGGAAGCGAGGCGGCGGGGAACGTGGCGTCAGGCGGGAATGTCACTGTCCCAGACCGCCGGGCCGGCGTCAAGCGGCAAATCGGGCAGACTTTGAGCGAGGGTGGCACCGAGTCGCACCGAGGTGTGATATGATGCTGCCGCGTGCCGCCGGTTCCCCTGACGAACGGAACCGACCGTGTTGCCGCCCCCGTTCGACTTCAACGCTTACGACCGCGTCGTCATCGGCTACCACGGCACCGACGAGGCGTCGGCCGAGCGACTGGTTCACGGTGAAGAGTTCGTGGCGAGCGACCGCGACAACGAGTGGTTCGGCCGGGGCGTCTACTTCTGGGAGCACGCCCCGAGGCAGGCGTGGTGGTGGTCGAAGTCGGTACGCAAGGCGAAGAAGCCGGCCGTGGTCGGGGCGCTGATCCGGCTGGGCAACTGTTTGGACTTGCTTGACAGTGAAAATATTCGGACTCTCAAGATATACAAGAAAGCCTTGGAATTAAACTACTCCGAACTCGGTCTTCCCATGCCGGTGAATCACCGGGAGAATAAAAAGCTCGACTGCGCGGTTTTCAACCACCTGTATGGCGAGTCGGATCCGAGTAGTTCCCCGATCGATTCGGCCCGCGCTGTGTACGTGCCGACGAAGTCCAAGAAGCGTATTTGGAAAGCGAGTTGGATTTATGACGACGCCCACATCCAAATCTGCGTCCGCAACCCCCGCAACCTCCTCGCCGTCTGGCACGTCCGTGAAGACGGCCGCTACGGTAAAGAAGGTTCCCAAAGCTAGGGGCAAGTTTGCCCCGCTCGTTGAGCGCCTTCGGGGGATGAGTCCGACCGAGTTCCGGCAGTCGCTCGTCAATGCCGGGATCATCACCGAGTCCGGCGAGCTGACGCCACACTACCAGCCGCCGATGCCGGCGAAGCGGAAGAAGTAGGCCGGCAGAACACAGGCCCGCCACCGCCACTTCGTGCTACCTTAGCGGCATGCGTCTACCGATCCTGCGGGCGTTACTGGTTAAGGAAGCCCGGCGGCACGTCGCCAACCGCGGGGGGATCGCGCTGTGCCTGCTGCTCATGGTCGCGGCGCTCTTGCTCTCGGTGTTCAACCCCGGCACCGGGGCCGGCGGCACCGGCGGCGGCTCGCTCGTCGATGGCGTCCACCGCTGCGTGGTGCAGTACGACCGCGAGACGGCGCTGATCGCGTACCTGAGGGGCCACGTCCCGGACGAGTTGCGGCCGCATGTGCTGTTCGAGCTCGTCAACGGCGACACGGTCGAGGGCGTTGTCAGTTACCCGCCGGGGACGGGGGCCGTGCGGGTGCGGTCGGCGGCCGCGGGGCGCGGGGTGCGGCTCGACATCTGGCACCCGCCGGGGCACCCCGCGGCGATGGCCCCCTACGAGGCGTGGCTGTGGCAGGCCGTCCACGACGCGACCCACGCCGACGCGACCCGGTACTTGCGCGCCGCCAACCTCGACCCCGCCCGCCTGACCGCCCGCGACCCCGCCGACGCCGGCGACCTCTGGGCCGTGCGCGACTCGCTACGCCGGCTCGGGGTCGAGTACGACCGCCTGGCGGTCGCGCCGGGGACGGCGCTGCCGCCACTCGACGCCGTCGAGATTCGCCGGCAGGGGCTGGGGGCCAAGGAACTCGACTTGCGCTCGGCGGTCAGCATGGGCATGGTCGTGTTCGCCCTCTACTTCTTCTGCGTCTACCTGCTCCCCACCATGACGTGCGAAGAGCGCGAGCGGGGGGTGCTGCTGGCGCAAGCCCTGTCGCCGGCGTCGCCGCTGGAAATCCTCGCGGCGAAGTTCCTGTTCTACCCGGTGCTGGGCATGGCGCTCGCGGCGACCCTGGCCGGCATCTACAAGCCGGCGATCCTCGGCACGCTGTTCTTCTGGCTGGCGATCCTGGCACTCGGCAGCGGCTTCCTGGGCCTGGGCATGACCATCGCGACCCTGGCCCGCACCCAACGCGCCGCCTTCATGGGGTCGATGTGCTACCTCATGTCGATTTCGCTGCTGCTGTTCATTTGCCAGCAGAACGGCATCCCGTACTTGCCGTACCTGGCGATCGAGTACCACGGCCCACGCATCGTCCACGCGGCGATCACCGGCGAAGTCGCCTGGGGCCACTGGCTGAACCTGCTCGCGGCCGGGGGACTGGGCGTGGCGTGGATGGCGCTGGCGGCGTGGTTGTTCCGCCGTCGCGGGTGGCAGTAGGTCGGGCGACTGTACGGCGGCGTGAGGCTGCCCAATTTGCCCATCTTTCCGCGCGGGGTTGGACGACGGACGGGCCGGGGTTTAAACTCACCCCGTCCGCGATTCTGTCACCGTGAGGTTCCCCCATGTACAGTCTGATCTTGATGTCCGCGATGGCCGGCACGCCCGATGTCGCCGCCTTCGGCTACGGGGCCGGCTGCACCGGCTGCACCGGGGCGAGCGTGAGCTACGCCGCGTCGTACTCGTACTCCTCGTGCGGCGGCTGCACCGGCCCGATGTTCCCGCGCCTCGGCCACTTCGCGCGGGGCCTCGGCCGCTCGTCGTACCGCAGCGCCGGTTGCTACGGTTCGTCGTGCTTCGGGCCGAATTTCTACTCCTCGTCCGCCTGCTACGGCTCCGCTTGTTACGGGTCGTGCTACGGGTCGTCGTGCTACGGCTCCGCCTGTTACGGGTCGTGCTACGGGTCGTCGTGCCTCGGCACCGGGTGCTACGGGTCGTCGTGCCTCGGCTGCGTCGGCTCCGCGCCGGTGATCCTGGGCGAGTCCTACGTCGTGCCGGGGGTGCCCGCCATGCCCGCCATGCCCGCCATGCCGGCGGTGCCGCTGTCGTCCGCCGTCGGCGAGAGTTACGGGACGGTGACCCTGAGCGGCAACCGCTCCGCGGCCCCTACCGTCACCGCGGAGGCCCCGGTCGAGAGTGCGAGTGCGAGCCTGAGCCTCGACCTGCCCGCGACCGCGACCTTGTACGTCGATGGCCAACGGATCGCCGGCGGCGGCGAGTCGCGCCAGTTCCACACGCCGGCGCTGCCGCGCGGCCAGGCCTTCTTCTACGAGGTCAAGGCTACCGTCGAGGTCAACGGCAAGCTCGAAGTCGAGCAGAAGCGGGTCGTCGTCAAGGCCGGCGAGAGCCTGCGCGAGGGCTTCCCCAAGTTGCTCGCCAGCGTCAAGTCGGCCGGCGGCCCCGCGGTCGCGTCGAAGTAACGGAGTCGCGCTCGCCGTCCGCGGGTTCACCTTCCCGCGGCGGCCGGCTTCGCCTAGACTGTCGCCTTGCCGCCTAGTCCCCCACAAGGTGCCTGCCGTGAGTACCGCCCGCTACTCGTTCACCAGCGAATCCGTGTCGATGGGCCACCCGGACAAGGTCGCCGACCAGATCTCCGACGCCGTGCTCGACTTCTGCCTGACGCACGACCCGCTGAGCCGCGTCGCCTGCGAGACGCTCGTCACCACCGACCACTGCACCGTCGCCGGCGAGGTGACGACGAAGGCCCCGCTAACGCGCGTCGCCGTGGACCAGATCGTCCGCGACGCCATCCGCGAGATCGGCTACACCGACCCGCGCATCGGCTTCGCCGCGGACACCTGCCAGGTGAACTGCCTGATCCACGCGCAGTCGCCGGACATCTCGGTGGGCGTCGATACCGGCGGGGCCGGCGACCAGGGGATGATGTTCGGCTTCGCCTGCGACGAGACGCGCACGCTGATGCCGCTGCCGATCTACCTGTCGCACCGCCTCGTCGAGAACCACGCCGCGATGCGCCGCGACGGCCGGCTGAAGTGGCTGCGCCCCGACGCCAAGAGCCAGGTGACCGTCGAGTACACCGGCGACGGCCTGCCGAGCCGCATCACGACCGTCGTGCTGAGTACCCAGCACGACGAAACCGTGCTGGAGGAGAAGGCCGGCAAGAAGGTGTTCAGCGCCGCGGCCCGCCAGGAGGTCATCAAGAAGCTGGTGCTGCCGACGCTGGAGGCGGAGCGGCCGGACTTGATTCAGGGCGACATCGAGTACCACATCAACCCGACCGGCATCTTCCTCGAAGGCGGCCCGCACGGCGACTGCGGCCTGACCGGGCGCAAGATCATCGTCGATACCTACGGCGGCCGGGGCCGGCACGGCGGCGGGGCGTTCAGCGGCAAGGACCCGACCAAGGTCGATCGCAGCGCGGCGTACATGGCGCGGTACATCGCCAAGAACATCGTCGCGGCGAAGCTGGCCAAGCGCTGCGAGGTGCAGCTCAGTTACGCCATCGGCCACCCGGACCCGCTGTCGATCTGGGTCGGCACCGAGGGCACCGCGGCCCCCGGCGTCACCGAGGACAAGCTCGTCGAGCTGATCCGCGCGCACTTTCAACTGACGCCAGCGGGGATCATCGAGACGCTGAACCTGCGCCGGCCGATCTACCGCGAGAGCGCCCGGCACGGCCACTTCGGCCGCGAGCTGCCGGAGTTCACGTGGGAGAAGACAGACAAGGCCGACGCCCTGCGCCGGGCCGCGGGGGTGTAGGTGACGCCGGAGGGAACTACCTAGACTGCGGCCTGGCAGCCACCGAGTCGCCACGAGGTAGTGCCCGCCACACGCCTCGTCGGTGGTGGGCGGACTTCGGTGTCCGACGCAGTCGCCCCGACTGAAAGGTGCTACTTCTTCTTCTCGGCGTCAACGTCCCCCGCCGCGAGCTTGACCCCCAGGATCGGGACCCCTTTATTGTTCTTGCCGGAGTAACTCTTTCCGTCAATCGCCAGGTTGACGACATCCTTCCAGGCCCCGCCCGGCGCGTCGGTGTTCTGCCACGTCAAAATCATCAGGCCACCTTTGATCGCCCAGGTGTCGCGCCCGTCCGGGTCGTTAATCTTTCCGTTCGAGTACAGCTTGAACGTGTCTCGCTTCAGGGCGTTTTTTCCGACCCCGACTTGATGGGCCCACGTCGCGACGACCTTCGGCTCGGCCTTCGCCGCGGCGTCAGCACCTTTCTTCGCCGGCGGGGTGTCGGCGAGCTCCTTCAATTCCTTCGCCAGTGCCTCCGCCTCGTCGAGCTTGACCGCCTTGGTGTAGCTCTCCTTCGCCTTCTCCAAGGCCTTCCGCAGGTTCACCTTGGCCGCGAGAAGGTCGGACTCGTAATCGGCCTTGACGTTCGCAAGCGCGGCCCCCGTCGGCAGTGTCCCGCCCTTCTCGAACGACTCCTTCTGGGACTTGACCGCCTTGGCCTTGTCGAGGTCCCCCTTGCCGGCGAACTCTTGCAACTTCGCCTCGAGAGAGGCGACCAGTTTGGTCTTGGCGGCGTCTAACTCCTGACCGTACGCGGACCGTGCCTTGGCAAGTTCCGCCTGGATCGGGTCACCGGCCGCCAGCGCCAGCGCGGGGAAGAAGAAGACCAAGGCGAGGATTGCGCGACTCACTCAACACCTCCGCGGCTCTCCGCCGCCGAATCGGTAGTAGACGGCAGCGACTTCTGACCACTCACGTTGGGGGTTCTGCCAGACCCGGCTTGCCCGGATCGATTCGACAGGTACGCCTCGACCGTCGCTTGGTGTTATCATGGTTTTTCGCACAGTTGTCAACAACCCATTCCCCGAGAATATTCGGCCGCGTGTCGCCGGGGTTCACGTAGGAGAGGGCCGACCAACCCGACGCTTGGCAAGGGGCGCGGGCGTCTGAACGACGGGAGGCGGGCGACAATCCGCTGAGTCATTCCGAGCGGAGATCTCTAAGGCTGCGTGACGGGTGCCGTCAGGCTTCGGGCGGCGGGAACTCGCCTTGGTCCTGCTCCATCCGGCGGATCGGCATTCGCCACGATGCGTTGAGTTCGAGGGGGTGGATCAGCCCCCGCCCGACGGGCGAGAGGCCGACCAATTCCTACCCCCGCCAGGCGAAGTGGTCGCCCCACTTCATGGCCCGCGGGTTGTACATTTCCACGTCGGCTTCGGTTTCGGGGTCGAAGCAATTGACGCGATCCGTCTTGGCCGTGTTGCAGGCCCAGCAGAGCCACGAGTAGTTGTCGGCGTGGCTGACGCCGCCTCGGCTCGTGGGGGTGATGTGGTCGATGTGGTACGTCGAGCCTTGGAACAGTTTGACCATGCGGCAGAACTCGCAGCGGCCCCGGCCGCGCGCGACTGCGAGTTCCCTCATCACGCGCTGACTCGACGGGCGCGGCGGCGGGTCGCCCTCCGTCACGACTTCAGCGGCGGCAAGGACGTGATCGCCTTGTTCAGAATCGGCTGCAAGTCCGTAAAGAACTGGCCGAGGCGGTACAACTCCGCCTTCTCGTCGGCGGACAGCGTGCCCTCGTTCCGCTTGCCGAACAGCTCGCCCATTCGCTCGTTCTGCTCGATGGGTCGCAACTGCGCGATGCGGTCGTGGATTCCATGGCGTGGCTCGCCCGCGAACCGGGGCGTTAGCCACGCCGTCGCCAGGTGGGTCATCGCCGCGACCACTCGGGGTTCCGCGCCGCCCCCGTGGCCCGCCTGCGAAATGGCGTCCAAGAGCGCGACGCCGTCGAACCAGTAAGCCAGCAGGGTCGCCGACTGGTCGGGTTCGCCTAGACGGGCCGCCTCGACGGCGAAGCATGCCGCCTCGTAAGCCGGCAGGCCGTCGAGGAGTTCGCGTGGCGTTGGTGACACCCCGACTTCGGCAGCTTGCAGTTCCGTCCTGACCATCGCCCACCCCGTTTCTCCCGGCATTGTACCACACCGGGGCGCGTCACCGGCGGTTCTCGAAGAGGTAGTAGACTGGCTCCGAGTGCCGCGACTTGCGCTCGCGCTCGGTGCCGTCGGCGACCGTGCGGCCGCCCGGCGGCTTGCGGATCACGCCGACGCGCTGGAAACCGGCGCGCTCGAAGAAGGGGTTCGCTTGGCCCATCGTCGAGAGCGTCTCGACCCAGCGCACCGGGCACAACTCGCAGCAACGCCGCACGAACGCCGCCGCCACGCCGGCCCCGCGGTACGTCGGGTGCAACACCACGCGCTGCAGCAACCACAGCTGCTCGTTGAGCGCCGAGAGGGCGGGGCCGCTGCGCGGGTCGCGCAGGCCGAAGACCTTCGACCGCAAGGTCAGCGCCGCGGCCGGGGTGCTGAACACGCACACGCCCACGGCGTCGGGGCCGTGCCACAGGACGAAGACGCGCTTCACGAAGCCGAGGTTGTGGGAGCGGTAATGCCACCGCGCGAAGTGCGGCCAGTCCGCGCCGGTGCCGTCGGTGACTTCCAAGTCCTCGAAGAAGCTGGCCCGTTTTTTTTTACGGCCGGCCGCCCGACCTGCACCACCCCGTCGCCGTGACAGCGGACGTGCAGGTCGGGGTTCAGGTCGGGCGTCAGGTCGTCGTGGGTGGTCGCGCACAGCACGCCGGTGCCGGTGCGGCCGGCGAGCTTGCGCAAGTTGAACGCGACGACCTTGGCCAGCGTGCGGTCGAGGACCGCGCCGAACTCGTCGGCGAGCAGGAACCCGGCGGACAGCGCCACCCGCGTCAGGGCGAAGGCCATGCGGAAGCGGTAGCGCTGGCCGTCGGAGAGTTCCGCCGGCGTGCGCAGCAGCAGCCGCGCCTCCGACAGCCCGCACGCCGCCAGGGTCGCCAGCCGCTCCGCGATCGGCCCCGGCAACGCCTCCACAAGGGGCACGTCGGGCAACGTGAGTGCGAGCGCGTCGATGGCCCCGACCCGCCGGCCGACCTCTCGCAGTAGCGACGACTTGCCGGACCCCGACGGCCCGGTGAACAGCACCACGTCACCGGGCCGCACGTCGAGGACGAGGTTCTCCGCGACGAGGTGGTCCGGCTCCGCGGCGTCGAGTCCGAACAGGTCTTGCACCTGCGCCACGGCCAGGCTGGGCCGCGCCGGCCGCACCGCGTAGCGGATCGTGATGGGGTCGAGCATTCAAGACACCTCGGTATCAACGGGGAAGCGGCCGGGTGTACAATCCCGGCACCACAAAGGGGAAAACTCATGACGACGCTGCTGACGCCCGCCGACGCCGAGCTTCAGCGGATGCTCGACGGGGGCGGCGTAGAGTTCCTGAACGGCCACGTCGTGGAGCGGGAGTCCTGCATCCGATCCTGCGCGGTCGTCTCAGCGGTGATGGGTCTGCTCGGCGCGTTCACGCGCGATCCAAGGTTGGGCCGCCTGTTCGGAGCCGGGATGGGCTACCGTTGTTTCCCGAGCGACCCGCGGCAGGTTCGGAAGCCCGACGTGTCCTTCGTCGCGGCCGGCCGCATAACCCCTGCGTTGTGGTCAATGGAGTACGTTCCGTTCGCCCCAGACTTGGCCGTCGATGTGATCTCACCGAACGACAGCTACAAGTACCTTGAACAGAAGGTCGCCGACTACCGGTCCGCCGGCGTGCGCCTCATCTGGGTCGTCAACCCGGCCACGCGCAGTGTGCTGATCCGCCGGCTCGATCGGACGTGCAGTGAACTCGACGAGGCGGGCGCGCTCGACGGCGAGGACGTGGTGCCGGGCTTCACCTGCCGCGTCGCGGAGCTGTTCGTGTGAGCCGCCCCGCGTCCTCACGTCCAGATTCGCGGTTCGCGCTGGCCCAACAGGTACTCGGTGCCGGTCGCGGCCGCATCGACGAGGTCGTCGTGCGCCGCGTGCGGGTAGGTCGTCATCTCGGCCAGCAACTCGCGCTGCCGGTCGTCGCCACGCCGCAACCGGAAGCGGCCCGACTCGACGGTCACGCTGAACGCCCCGACCCGTGACGACTTGCTGCGGCTGTGCGCGATTGGCTTCACGCGGGGGCCGAACGCGGCGTGCCGCTTCAGCAGGTCGCAGATGCCGGCGAAGGCGGCGTTGCTCTCGAACAGGATCGCGTCGGGCGTGTGCTCGGCGTCCCACGCCGCGAGCAACTCGACGAGCTTCGGCGTCGGGACGCGGTGGCCGGCGGCCGCGAGGCAATCGACCTCCCCCGTCGGCCGCCGACCGAGGACCACCAACGCCGAGGCGTCCGCCGTCGCCTTGACACTGACCGCCGGGTCCACCGACAGCACCACCGCGTCGTAGCCGCCGCGCGGCAGTTCGTCGGCGAAGAACTTCACCCACTCGGGGCGAATCAAGACCTCCTCCTCGGCGATCGGCGTGAGTGTATACCCCCGCGCGAACGACGCCGCCCCGATCTCCTGCCGACGGGCTTCGAGCCGAGCGACGGTCCACTTCTCCGGCCACACACTTTCGAGACTCGGCCCCACGGCGCGGCGGAAGACGGCGTAGGCGGGGTTGGCCTTCAACTCGGCGTTCAAATCGCCGCCGTGCCACGGTGTCGAGAGTCCCCAGAAGCGGCCGTCGGGTTCGAGCAGGTTCAGCAGGCCGTTGCGGAACACGTCCTTCACCCGCTCGCGCTCGGCCGCGCTGTTCAAGCTGCGGACATCGACGATGTCGTCGCACACCAGCAAGTCGGCCCGCGCCCCGGTCGAGCCGGTGCCCACGCCGAACGCCGCGACGCTCGGGCCGATCACCACGCCCGGCCGCGCCACCGTGAACGCCTCGACGCTCCACGGGTCCGCGGGCCGCAGGCCGGGGAAGAGCAACTTCACCCGCGGGTTCGAGTCGATCGCGTCGCGCAAGAACCGGCAGCGCTCGGCCGCCAAGTCGCCGGTCGCGCACACGAGTTTGATGCGCAGCGCCGGGTTGCGGGCCAACTCCCAGACCAGCCGGCCGCAGACCTGCACGCTCTTGCCGTGGTCGCGCGGCAACTCGATCAGCGCCCGCGGGTGCGCCGTCAGGAACGCCTGCAACTCGCGGTGGATCGCCGCTTGCCGCAGCGGCCGGCCGTGCGAGTCGGTGAAGGCGAACTCGACGAACGCACTCGGGTCGTCAATCGCCCGGCGGGCCGCCGCCAGCAGCCGCGCGCACTTCGCCAGCCGGTCCTTCGAGGGCAGTGAAGTCGGCATCGGTCAGCCCCTCAAGGTAATCGACGACGCGGCGGGTCAGGTTCGCCGGCTTCCCGGTGCCCGCGGCGCGGGGCTTGAGCGGCCGTCGGTTGCGCCAGGCGATGCGGAAGGCGATGAGCCGCTGCGCCGCCTCGCGGCTGGTCTTGTCGTCGTCGGAGCGGAGTTGCTTGCGCAGCGTCAGCACCGATTCGGCGGTCGCCTCGCGCAGCAGTTGCTCCTCGGCAACGAGGGTCGCCTTGCGCCACACCTTCGGGTAACGCGCCGGCCAGCACTTGACCTGCGCGAGGCTCGCCCCGACTTCCTTGGCGACGGCCGTCCACGCCAGCCCTTGCACGCGGAGCAGGGCGGCCTTCAAGACCTGGGCGCGGCCGGCGTCGCCCGGTGTCGCGGCCGGCGGGCTTCGTGGCGGCATGGGACAACCCCCCGGTAAAGAAGTGAACGCAAGTCCACCAACCGTACACCGCCGAAGTGGGGTGTCAAACCGCCGCGGTCGCCCTATCCTTGGGGGGTACGGCGGCGCAACCGGCTCGGGAGCATCATGGCTACGGACACGCTCGGCGAAACTCCCCCCGGCCCCCCGACCGACAGCCCCAACGGCGGCACGGACACCGCCAACCGCCGCGCGATGCTGATCGTGTTTCTGGTCGTGTTCATCGACCTGCTCGGCTTCGGCATCGTCCTGCCGCTGCTGCCGCGCCTCGCCGCCGACTTGCCTGAGTTCTCGGACAACGCCAAGGGGGCGGTCATCGGCGGGCTGTTCTCGGTCTTCTCGCTGATGCAGTTCGTCTTCTCGCCGATGTGGGGCCGCGTGTCCGACCGCATTGGCCGCCGCCCGGTGCTGATGGTCGGCCTCGCCGGCTCGGTCGTCTTCTACGGCCTCTTCGGCTACGCCGCCGCGCTGCCCAAAGACTCGTGGCAACTCGCGCTTGGGCTGCTGTTCGTCTCGCGCGTCGGGGCGGGCATCGCCGGGGCGAGCGTCGGCACGGCGGCCGCGGTCATCGCCGACTGCACCACCCCCGAGAAGCGGGCCAAGGGCATGGCGCTCATCGGCGCGGCCTTCGGCTTCGGCTTCACCTTCGGCCCGCTGATCGCCTACGCCTCGCTGAAATTTTTCCGCGACGAGCCGTGGGCACCGGGGGCGGCCGCGTCGGTGCTGTCACTGCTGGCCCTCGCCATCGCCGCGGCGGTGCTGCCCGAGACGCTGCGGCACGGCCCCAAGGCCCCGCGCGAGTTCTTCAGCCTCGCGCGCACCCGCGAAGTCCTGGCGATGCCGAAGGTCGGCCTGCTCGTGTTCGTCTACTTCCTGGTGATCTTCGCCTTCGCCAACTTCGAGGCGACGCTGACTCTCTTCACCAAGGAAGTGTTCCAGATGCAGGCCGACGACACCTTCTTGGTGTTCGCCTTCATCGGCTTCGTGCTCATGGTCGTGCAGGGCGGCATCTACCGCCCGCTCGCCGGCCGGATGTCCGAGTGGCGGCTGATGCGCCTCGGCGTGGCGCTGTTGCTCTTCGGCCTCGCCGGCATCGCGGTCAACGCCTACGCCGCCTACGCCCTCAAGGAGTCGATCGAGGGCGGCGGCGTCAACTTGCGTCCGCTGTTCTACGGCTCCGTCGCCGTCGCCGTGGCGGGCTTCGCCTTCGTGAACCCCTCGGTGTCGGCGCTCGTGTCGAAGAACGCCGACCGCTCGCGGCAGGGCGAGGTCCAGGGCGTCAACCAGTCGTTCTCCGCGCTCGGCCGCATCGCCGGGCCGTTCGTCGGCAGTGTGCTGTTCTTCCAGTCGGCCTCGCACCTGCTGCCGTACGGCCTCGCCGCGGCGGTAATGCTGGGCGTCGCCGGGCTGCTGGCCGCGCAGGGCAAGGACACAGCACCTTGACGCCGCGGCGCGTGGCGATCCTCAAGCCAAGTGCCCTGGGGGACATCGTCCACGCCCTGCCGGTGCTGTCCGCGCTGCGGCACGCCTGGCCGCACGCCCACATCGCCTGGGTGGTGAACCAGTCCTTCGAGGCGCTGCTGACCGGCCACCCCGAACTCGACGCGACGATCCCCTTCGACCGCGCCGCCTTCCGCGGCCACCCGCTGCGCGCGGCGCGGTACGCCTTGGCGTTTACGAACCGCCTGCGCCGCGAGCACTTCGACCTCGTCATCGACCTGCAAGGGCTGCTGCGGACGGGGCTGATGTGCGCCGGCTCCGGGTGCCCCGTGCGCGTGGGGTTCGCGGCGGCGCGGGAGGGCAGCCGGCACTTCTACACGCACCGCGTCGAGGTGCCCGACGCCGACGCGATTCACGCCGTCGATCGCTACCGCCGCGTGCTCGACTTCCTGGGTATCGCTCCGAAGCCGCCGCGCTTCGTCGTCCCCGTGGACCCCATCGAGGTCGCCGCCGTCGCCGCGGTGCTGGAGGCGTTCCCGCGGCCGTGGGTCGCCGTGGCCGCGGGAGCGAAGTGGCTGACCAAGCGCTGGCCCGTCGCCTCGTTTGCGACGCTGCTGAACCGCGCGTCCCACGCCCACGGCGGCACGGCGGTCCTCGTCGGCTCGCCGGAGGACACCGCGTTGTCCCAAGAACTCGCGGCTCAACTGCGTGGCCCGTGCCTTGACCTGACGGGCGCGACGAGTTTGCCGCGGCTGGTGGCGGTGCTCAAAGCGGCCGACGCGATGCTCGCCAACGACACGGGGCCGCTGCACCTCGCCGCCGCGCTCGGCACGCCGTGCGTCGCGCCGTACACCTGCACCCAGATCGCGCGGCACGGCCCCTACGGGCAGTTCCCCCACGCCGTCGCCACGCAAGTGGAGTGCGCGGGGAGTTACCTGCGGGTCTGCCCCAACGGGCTGAAGTGCTTCGCCGAACTCGCCCCCGAACGCCTCTGGGAGCCGCTCCACGCGGTGCTGTCGTCATGCCCGACCCGCTGATTTTGGCCAGCAACTCGCTCGGCCGCCGCGAACTCATGACGCTCCACGGCTACACGTTCACCGTGACGCCGTCGCACATCGACGAGCCGACCGAGGCGATCGGCGGCGACATCCGCCGCTACGTCGGCGAACTCGCCTGGCGCAAGGCCGCCGCCGTCGCGCC
>JAYTUC010000208.1:0-118541 GCA_043744775.1 Fimbriiglobus sp.
CCGCCCGCCGGGCCGGTTGGCCGGGACGAGCGGTTCGAGGACGGCCCACTCGGCGTCGGTGAGGCGAACCGGGAAGGCGGTCATGGTGGATTGGCGGGAGGTGCTCATAGGCCACAGTTTACGGCCGAACCACCGACGCCGACAAGACCGCTATCCCCACAGGCACTGAACACGGGTTCAAATACAGCCCTCTGAAGCTGAACGCCGGCCTCGGCCAAATCGACGTGTGGAATGAAGACGCCATTCGCGCTCGGGCAGAGCGGTTGGCCGAGTGGGCGCTGCGGGTGTGGGTACGGCCCGACGTGACGCCCGGCGCACAAGCGACGCTCGGGTCGAAGCCGAAAGCGGCAATCAGCTACACGCTCGACGATCACCCGCAGTTACGACCTGGGGCTGTCCGCGACCTCTTCGAGGCGTTCCGCAAGGAGGTACTGAAGATTGACCCTTGCGTCACGGAAGAAATCTTGAAACTGTACGTCGCGTACAAGGCCGAAACCAACTTCGTGGACGTGGTCCCGCAGGCGAAGCGGTTGCGATTGTCGTTGAACATGCCGTTCTCCGAGGTCCAAGACCCGAAAGGCTTGTGCAAGGACGTGTCGAACGTGGGCCGCTGGGGCAACGGCGACGTGGAAGTCCGCTTCTCGTCCCTCGACGAACTGCCCTACGTGATGGCCCTCGTCCGCCAGTCCTTCGACCGCCAGGTGGCTTCGGCCGATGCAATGTGATCGTCCCCGGCTCGCCGGTCACTCGCCCAGCCACCAGCGGCGTTTCTGCACTTGCGCGCCGTACAGCAGGCCGAAGCGCTTCATCGCCACTTCGGTCACCCGATCGACGACGACCTTCGGGTCGTCGTCGATGATGAGCTTGTCGCGGTCGCGGTCGTCGATCGTCTGCCGCTCGACCATCTGGTGGATCATCTCGATGCCGGGGGCGTAGAAGTCCCGGCCCATCAGCGCGACGGGGAAGTCTTGCAGCTTGCCGGTCTGAATGAGGGTGAGCACCTCGAAGAGTTCGTCCATCGTGCCGTAGCCGCCCGGCAAGACGATGAAGGCGTAGCTGTACTTGATGAGCATCAACTTGCGGACGAAGAAGTGCTCGAAGTCGATCATCTGGTCGAGGTACGGGTTCGCGTACTGCTCCTGCGGCAGGACGATATTGCAGCCGATGCTGCGGCCGCCGGCGTCCCTGGCCCCGCGGTTGGCCGCCTCCATGATGCCCGGGCCGCCGCCGGTCATGACCGTGAACCCCTTGCGGGCCAGCCGGGAACCGACCTCGCGGGCCAGGGCGTAGTACGGGTGGTTCTCGGGGAACCGGGCCGACCCGAACACGGTCACGCACGGCCCGGCGAAGTGCAGCTTGCGGAACCCGTGGATCATCTCCCGGAAGACGCTCACCGCCTGGCCGAACTCGTACCCGCGCCGCTGCGGCCCGCGGAGGAACTTGTTCGCCTCGGGGAGGACGGCGGTCTCGTAGCCGGACGAGCGGGGGGTCGCGGGCGGGACCGGGTCTTGAATCTTGTCGTCGTCCATCGGGCGGGGTCTTTCGCACGCGGGAGGGGAGAGTCGGCCGACCGGTAGCATGGTACGCCGTCCCGGCCCGCCCGGGCAGTCGAACTCGGCACGGGACTCGCACGGGATTCCGGCCGGAACTGGACCGTGCGTGCCCGGATGCCGTAATCTTTCTCCGGGGCCGGCAGTTCGCCGACTGACAGGAGATGCCCGACGATGTTCGACCCGGTGACGATCTCGAAGTACGCCGGCGTCGCGGCGACGCTCATCCTCGCCGGGTTCGGGGTGCCGATCCCCGAGGAGATCCCGATCGTCACGGCCGGGGCCATGGTCGGGCACGACGCCAACGACCTGCCGTCCGAACTGTTGCACGGCGCGCTCGGGGGCGGCGCGGCCTATTACCTCGCGCCGCCGGACGGCCCGGGGACGAAGTGGTGGATCATGCTCCCCGTGTGCATCGTCGCCGTGGTGCTGGGCGACTGCGTCATCTTCCTGACCGGCCGCATCTGGGGCCGTCGGCTGGTCAAGTCGTCGTGGGTCCAGCGGCGGCTGTTGCCGGCCGACAAGCAGGCCAAGATCGAGGAGAACTTCCACAAGTACGGCATCATGATCCTGCTCGGCGCGCGGCTCACGCCCGGCATCCGCACCCCGGTCTTTTTGATGGCCGGCATCTTGCGCATGCCCGTCCGCCGCTTCCTGCTCGCCGACATGCTGTACGCCATCCCCGGCGTGAACCTGCTCTTCTGGCTGGCGTACTGGTTCACCGACCAGTTCGTCGAGGCGGTCGAGGCCGTGGACCGGCACCGGCCGATGATCGTCGTGGCGATCCTGTCCGCCGTGATCGGCCTGCTCCTGTACAAGTTCGCCACGTCGCGGAAGTACTCGACCGGGGACATGGCGGACATCCCGACCCTGGTCAAGCCGGTCGGGGCGGTGACGCAGGCGGTCGAAGAGACGATCGAAAAAGGCGTGGCGAAGACGATCAAGACGACGGCCGCGGTCGTCGAAAAAGTGACGCACCCGATGGGCCGCGCGCCCAAACCGGAAGCGCCGCCGCAGGTCCCGGGCTAAGGCCGCTTCGGGGTGAGCGTGCCGTCGGGGGTGAGCCGCAAGATCGTGTCGCGGAGTTCGGCCTCGAAGGCGGGCACGTCCTGGCCGACCCAGGCCTCGAACGCGGCGACCGGGTCGCCCCCGGCGTTCACCGCTTCGAGGTACTTCGTGAACTCGGCGGTGCCGAGGTTGCGGCGCTCGAAGGTCAGGTGAAAGGTCACCGCCCAGGACATGAGATAGGCCCGGCTGGCGTCGGACTTCTGGCCCGAGTGCGCGGCCAGGAATTGCTCCGGGCCGGCACGCAAGACTTCGCCCACGGCCGGCGGCTTGGCCCGGAACATCGCCTGCGCCCGGTCGAGCCGTTCGGCGTCCGCGTGGCCGACGCGCAACTCGCCGGCCTCGACCACGGCCGTCTCGAAGATTTGGGCCAGCCCCTCGTTCAGCCACCGCGGCAACTCCCCCGGCCCCCGCCCGGCGCGGACTTCGGCCGCCGTCGCCGGGGGGTAAACGCTGGTGGCGATGTACGAGTGGAACGCCTCGTGGTAGAGGATGGCGAACAGCCGGCGGGTGGCCCGGTCGAAGGCGATCAGGTTCTGCCGGTCGGCCTCGCGGAGCCGGTCCCGCTCCCGCTGGACGACGCCGAGGTACCGGTCGAGTTCCGGCTTCGACCCCTTGTACAGGACGCGGACCTCGGCCTCGTACTCGTCGAGTCTGGTGCGGCCGAGCTTGTGCTTCGCGCGGCTGGCCGTGAGTTGCTCGTCGAACTCGCGGAGGTCGCTGCCGCAGACGATGCGGTTGGCGGCCGGGTCGTAAATCGCGGCGTTCAAGACTTGCGTCGCGCTCCGGCCGAGGAGTTGGCGGTAGTCCTCCGCCCGGCCGGCCAGCACGACCGTCGTCGGCCGGTCGGGCGCGTGCCGGGGCGGGAAGAAGCGGGCGAATGCGGCGTAGATCTGTTCGAGCCGCACCGCCGCCCGGCGGGTCACCTCTTCGGACGCCCCCGAGACCAGGACGAAGCGCTCCGAGGCGTACCGCCGCGCGCCGGTCGGCCGGTCGAGCCAGCCGGCGTCGGTCAGGTCGAGGCTCTCCATCTGCTTCCGCTCGCCCTCGCCGCGCGGGTCGAGTTCGGCGAGCTTCGCCTGCAAGGCCGCGCGGTCGGCCTCGCCCAACCGCTTGACGCCCGCGATCTCCCGCGCGGCGAACGACGTGGTCAGCGTCATCGTCGGCCGGCCGGGCTTGCGGACGACGACCTGGAAGTCCGTCGCGGCCGGGGTTTCCTTGAGGATTAGGCCCTGGAAGCGCGCCCCGCTCAGCAGCGTCAACTCGTCGAACGGCCAGGCCGGCGCGGCCGCGGGCGGCTGCGCGACCAGGGTCGGTGCCAGGAGTGCCAGAAGCGTGAAGGCCAGGATTCGCACGCGGTCGCCCCGTTTCGAGTGCCAGAAGGGCACCGCCGAGTCTATCAATTCTCGTGTCGGTCCGCACGCACCACTTCGAGGATTCAGCATGGCCGCCGGGGACTTGGTCGTGGCGATCACGGGGGCCAGCGGCTCGCCCTACGGCGTGCGGCTCGTCGAACTGTGCCTCCGCGCCGGCCGCACGGTCCACCTCGTGGTCAGTCCCGCGGGGACGGAAGTCGTCCGCACGGAACTCGGCCGCACCGTCCACCTGGGCGAGACCGACTTCGACCCGGTCGCCCTGCTCGGACCCGCCGCCGACGGCCTCGACCTGTCGCGGTTGAAGTACCACCACTTCCGCAACTTCCAGGCGGGCATCGCCAGCGGGTCGTTCCTCACGGCCGGCATGGCCGTCTGCCCGTGCAGCATGGGGACGGTCGCGGCCGTCGCCCACGGCATGTCGGAGAACCTGATCCACCGGGCCGCCGACGTTCACTTGAAGGAGCGGCGGAAGCTCGTCCTCGTACCCCGGGAGACGCCGCTCGGCCTGATCCAGTTGCGCAACCTGACGGCGGCGGCCGAGGCCGGGGCGGTGATCCTGCCGGCGATGCCGGCGTTTTA
The DNA here is from genome assembly GCA_043744775.1 of Fimbriiglobus sp. Classification (GTDB taxonomy): domain Bacteria; phylum Planctomycetota; class Planctomycetia; order Gemmatales; family Gemmataceae; genus Fimbriiglobus. Next base: position 4,571 of record JAYTUC010000208.1, read on the forward strand.
CACGAACCCGCAGTCGATCGCGGACATGGTCGATTTCGTGGTCGGCCGCGTCTGCGATCAACTCGGGGTCGAACACCGACTTTTGAAGCGGTGGAGTGAACCGGGGTCGTGACCGAAGGGCTGGGCGAGCGGGGCACTCTGTGCCAATTCTTCGCGGTGCAAACCCCCGGTGCAGCGAAACGAGATACGATAGGGAAAACGGTCGAACTCTCCCTTCCTCTCGTTCCCCGGGCCACGTATGGCTGCCACGACCCCCGCGTCCGCGCTCGGCCTCCTCGACTTGCTCGCCAAGAGCCGCATCTGGCCCGACGACGAGTTGCGAACTCGGCTGGCTTCTCTCTCCGATCTGCCCGAGAACGCGACCAAGGCGGCCGCACACCTCATCAAGCACGGCCTGCTCACGACGTTTCAGGCGCGGGTGCTGTTGACCGGCAAGTACCGGGGGTTCCGCCTCGGGGCGTACGTGATCCGAGACCAGATCGGCCAGGGCGGCATGGGGTCGGTCTACCTCGCCCGGCACGAGACCCTCCGCCGGCCGGTCGCCATCAAGGTTCTCGCGGCGGGCAGCGTCGGGGCCCAGGTCCAGGTGAACGTCGAGCGGTTTTTGCGGGAGGCGCGGTCGGCGGCGGCGTTGGACCACCCGAACATCGTGCGCGTCTTCGACGTGGCCCGACTCGGCGAGACGCACTACCTGGTCATGGAGTACGTCGAGGGCCAAAACCTCGAGCAGATCGTCGCGGCCGGCGGGCCACTGACTTGCGGGCGGGCGGTGGAGTACGTGCTGCAGGCGGCGGCGGGTCTGGAGCACGCGTCGCAGAAGGGGTTCATCCACCGGGACATCAAGCCGGCGAACCTGATCCTGGCCAAGGACGGGACGCTGAAAATCCTCGACATGGGCCTGGCCCGGTCCGAAGACTCTTCGGACCGGGTGACGGAGGCGTTCGACAAGGGGGCGGTGGTGGGGACGGCGGACTTCATCTCGCCGGAGCAGGCGATGAACGCGCCGGACCTGGACATCCGGACGGACATTTACAGTTTGGGCGCGACGTTCTACACGCTGGTCACGGGCCGGCCGCCGTTCGCGGGGAACACGACGCAGAAGCTGATGCAGCACCAGATCAAGGACCCTCCGTCGCTGTCCGCCCTGGACAAGACGTTCCCGCCGGAACTGGCGACGGTCGTCGCCAAGATGATGCAGAAGCGTCCGGCCGACCGGTACCAGACGCCGGGCGAGGTGATGGCCGCCCTCGGCCCGTGGCTGTCGAACACGCCGCACGTCGTTGCGGCCCTGTCCCGCACCGAGACCCGGAGTTCGCTGGAACTGCAGCAGACGCTCACGGAGGTCGTCAGCGGCAGCTCGAAACGCCTGCCGACGGTCGCCGCAACGGCGTCCCGTCGGGGCGAGCGGTCTGTGCTCCCCTACGCCATCGCCGGCGTGGCGGTCGTCGGCTTCGTCGGCGTCCTGGGCCTGGGGGCGGTGGTCGCCTACGCACTGAGCAGCCCGTCCGAGACGACCGCGGTCGCCATCCAGCACCCGCGACCGCCGGCCGCGGTCGCACCACTCCCCGCCCCGTTACCCCCGGTTCCGCGGATCGCCGCCCCGGTGCTGCCCCCGGTGCCCCCGGACAGCCGGGAGTTGTACCGCTCGACGTTCGAGGCGTTGGAGCCGTTCTGGGAGGCGAGCACGACCGTCGAGAACGAGCAGCGGCACAAGGTGGCGAAGGTCAGCGACCACACCGGCCCCGGGACGTTCCCCGCCGACTGGCTGCTCGTGTCGTGGAACGCCAAGACGGTCCAGGAGAGTACCGCCGCGGTGCAGAAGGGCGTGAAGGCGTTCGGCATCCGCACCGCGAGCGGGGAAGCGACGACGATCCTCCTCGGGCCGGACATCGTCTTCGCGGGTCGGCGCCCCCGCGTCCGCGTCGAGTACGCCATCGACGGCAGCGCGGGCATCAGCCACGTCCGCCTGTTGCAGAAGGCTCCGCAATTCGTCGAAGCCCGCGAGGTGGCGAAGTTGCCCGCCACCGGCGGGGACTGGCAGACGGCCGATTTCGAACTCGACCTGCGCGACGCGACCGTCGGCTGCCTGGAGTTCCACACGTCCGGCCTACCGGTCGGCGAAACCGTCTGGCTGAAGTCGGTCGTCGTCTACCAGCCGGCCAACTGACCGGTCGAGCGACTCGGGCGGCTTACTCGGCGATGATCTCTCCCCCGGCGGGGGTGACCATGCCCCAGAAGACGTGCTCGCTGACCGCCGGCGAGAAGACGCGGACACTGCCGTCGAACATGGCCACGACCAGCCCGCCCGGCTGGAACGCCTGCGGCAGGCGGCCGTCGGAGTCCTCCCGCTTCGGCATGACCTGGAACGTCCGCCCGCGGTCCGACGACCTCGTCACCGGCGGGTCGCCGGAGGTGACCGACACCACGTCGCCCCAGGTGTCGTCGGCGAAGGTCGCACTTCGGCCGCCCATCAACTCAGGTCCAAAAATCGGATTACTTCGGCAGCCGTTGTAATTCAAGTAGTTGCTTCGCTGGCCTGTGTAAAAGTAGTGCTGAACCAGGCAAATCGTCTGGGATGTACCGTCGGCGTAGGAGGCGTTGAGGTTCGCGCGATTCTTCAGCCCCTGGGCATTCATCGTGTATGAACTCGGGCCGCAGCGGGCCACGACGAGTGGCGCGAAGTCGAGAGTCGGGTCGGACTCTGACAAGTACGTCTTGACTGTCGGGAAGATTGCCCCGTACTCGTCCATGCCCCAGTACGGTGGGGGGACATCCAAATAAGGGAGGATCAGGTAGAACGCCGTCCATTCACCGGAGGTTGCGATCGAGTTACCCTTGTAGCTGCCCGGAAACCGACCCTCCTGGGTACTCGCCGCGCTATGACAGGCTAGCAGAATTTGCTTCATGTTGTTCTTGTCCTTCAGACCGACCGCAGCCATCCGGACCTTCTGGACCGCGACAAGCAGTAAACCCATGAGGATGGCGAGAATAGCCATGACGACCAAGAGTTCGATGAGCGTCATCGCTCTGTGACTGCGTACCATGTTAGTTCCTCTTAACAGAATGCCTTGTAGTCGAGATTCAAGTTCACCAACGGCGTCATCCGTGACGCGTCGGAGAACTCACAATAGATTATTTCACTACGGTACTGCGACTAACGCATCAGCTTGGCTAGTGAACGAATAGACCATAGGCTTTACCACGTATCCTTCGTATAACATAGTACGTACCATATAGTCACCCGTCACGAGATTTTGATACGCGGCTGCGGACCAAGTTAATGTTCCGTTCGGAGCCTGCCCAGTCGAAGCGTACCGGATCGGGTTCTGCATCAAATTGAAGACGCCAGTGACCGGGTCTTTTTTGTAAATGGTTACTTCAATCTGCATCGCAATCGAGTTGCCGTGGGTGTAGGTACCCTGCGGCAAAATCGTCTTGTTGAAGGGGGCCGGGTTGCCGAGGTAGGAAGAGCTGTCCAGAATCGTGCCGCGAGTCATGACTTGGGCGAGCGCATCGCTCGGGGACAGCAGAAACAGCCCGAGTCCGATCAGCAGGGGGAGGGACCGGCACAGAGTTTACGGGGTCATGGCGTTCACCTGGGGTGCCGTCGCTGGTGGCGAGTCGGGAGTGACTGACCGTTACGACCCTGGCAATCAGATCAGGGCGCCGTGCTGCTGGCAAGAGAAGTTTCGACATTTGTCGAAACTTGCCAGGAAACTTTTGCGGGCCTTAAACGTGCCCGTGGTGGCCCAGCCAGCGCTCGGCGTCGAGGGCGGCCATGCACCCGGTGCCGGCGGCGCTGACCGCCTGGCGGTAGTAGTCGTCGGCCACGTCGCCGGCCGCGAACACGCCGTCGACGCTCGTGTAACTGCGGGCGACCGTCGTCCAGACGACGTAGCCGGCTTCGTTCGTTTGGAGCTGGCCGTCCAGGAAGCCGACGTTCGGGGTGTGGCCGATCGCGCAGAACATGCCGGCCGCGTCCAGGGTCTCGCCGGGGCCGCCGGTCGTGCTGGCCAGCCGCACGCCGGTGACGTGCTTCTCGTTGCCGAGCACTTCCTCGACGACCGTGTTCCACTTCACTTCGATCTTGGGGTGCTTCATCGCGCGGTCGGCCATGATCTTGCTGGCCCGCATCTTGTCCCGCCGGACGACCATGTACACCTTGCTGGCGAACTTGGTCAGGTAGGTCGCTTCCTCGCAGGCGCTGTCGCCGGCCCCGACGACGACGAGCGGCTTGTTGCGGAAGATCGGCAGGAAGCCGTCGCAGACGGCGCACGCCGACACGCCGCGGTTCTTGTACTTGTCCTCGCTGGGCAGGCCGAGGTAGTTGGCCCGCGCCCCGGTCGAGACGATGAGGGTGCGCGTCTCGACGCTGGTGCCGTCGTGCAGGTGCAGCGTGAACGGCTGCTTCGACAGGTCCACCTTGACCACGTCCTTGCTCTCGACGCGGGTGCCGAAGTTCTTCGCCTGCTGCCGCATCAGGGCCATCAGCTCCGGGCCGTTGATCCCTTCGGTCGGCTGCTCCTTGTTGTCGGCGACCCAGTACGGGAAGTCCACGTCGTCCGGCTTGAGGGCCGTTTGCAGGTACGCGCGGGTGTCCCCGGCGGGCCAACTGGGGAAGTTCTCGACCTCGGTCGTCAGCGCGAGTTGGCCGAGCGGCAGCGTGCCGTTCTGCTTGTTCTTGTCGTCGAACGGGTTACCCTGGAAGACGAGCGGGTTCAACTGAGCGCGGGCGGCGTAAATGGCGGCGGTCCAGGCGGCGGGGCCGGACCCGATGATGACGACGTTCTCGGGCATCGGAAAAACTCTCCGGGTCAATGCGGGCGGGGGAGGCCGACGACGGCACGCCGTCATCCTATTGTAAGCCCCAACGGAGCGAGAGTGCGCGCCGGAGGCGGGCCGGTTCGGCCCGCGGACAACCGAAGGTGGGGCGATGCTGCAACTGACCGACCTGCGCGAAATCCTCCGTTATGTGCCCCGCTTCCGGGACCGCCTGTTCGTCATCGCCATCGACGGCGCGATCGTCGAGGACGACAACTTCCCCAACCTCCTCCTCGACATCGCGCTGTTGCGCAGCCTGAACGTCCGCGTCGCGCTCGTCCACGGGGCCGCCAAGCAGGTCGAGCGCTTCGCCCGGCTCGTCAACATGACCCCGTCGGACACCCTCGGCGTCGGCGTCACCGACGCCGACACGCTGCAAGTCGCCATCACCGCGGCCAACCGGGTGACGCACGAAATCCTCGAAGGGCTGGCCGCCAACGACCTGCGCGGCGTCTGTCCGAACGCCGTGACCGCCCACCCGGCCGGCATCCTCGGCGGCGTCGATCACCAGTTCACCGGCCGCGTCGAGCGCATCGATACCGTGCTGTTGCAGACGCTGCTCGAACGGGACATCATCCCCGTCATCCCTCCCATCGGCATCGACGGCAGCGGCCGCAGTTACCGACTCAACTCGGACGCGGTCGCCGTCGAGATCGCCAAGACACTCGGGGCCGTGAAGCTGATCTACCTGTGTACCGAGGGCGGCATCCGCGGGCCGAAGGGGGTCGTCCGGCAGATGACCGTCGAGGACGCCGAGGCGTACCTGCGCAAGCACCGCGCCGAGTTGGACGTGCAGACCCTGACGAAGCTGACGCACTCCGTGCGCGCCGGCAAGGAAGGCGTCGAGCGGGTCCACATCATCGACGGCCGCGTGCAAGAAGGGCTGCTCGGCGAGGTCTTCTCGAACGAGGGCACCGGCACGCTGATCTACACCAACGAGTACCAGGCGATCCGCATGGCCCAGAAGAAGGACGTCCGGGCGGTGTTCACCCTCATCCAGCAGGGCATTCGCGCCGAGGAGTTGGTCAAGCGGACGCGGGCCGACATCGAGAAATCGATCGGCGAGTACTACGTCTTCGAGGTGGACAAGAACCCCGTCGCCTGCGGGGCGCTGCACATGTACCCCGGCGAGAACAAGGCCGAACTGGCGTCGGTCTACGTCGATGCCCGGTACGAGAACCAGGGCATCGGCGGCAAGCTGCTGACCTATGCCGAGAACCTGGCGCGGTCGCGCGGCGTGAAGGTGCTGTTCTGCCTCTCGACGCAGGCGATCAACTACTTCGTCCAGCGCGGCGGCTTCCGCCTCGGCACGCCGGAAGACCTGCCGCCGTCGCGCCGCGAAGTGTACGAGAAGAACGGCCGCCGCAGCCAGGTGCTCGTGAAGGACTTGGCGGAGGTGTGACGGCGGGGTTAGGCCAGGCGACGGCGCAGGCTGCGGAGACCGAACAGCCCCGCCATGCCGGCCGCGAGGAACACCGTCGGGGGCAACGGCGTCGCCGTCACGTCGCCCTGAAACGCCCGGAACGATTGCTGAATGGTCCCGCCGTTGCGTAAATTCACCGGGTTCGCATAGCTTGACCCCGTGTTGCCGTTGGCGTTACTCGGGAGAGTTAAACCGCCGCCAGTGACCTGGGGGCCGAAACCCCAGTTGTAGTTAAAGTCCTGATCAGAGATCACGCCGATGCGGTACGACGTGTTGGCGATTAGCGTGAAGGAGAAGGCCGGGGCGTCGTACCATTGGTTGACCGCCGCGACGACAACGGCAGTAGAAATCGATCCACTGTCGTAAAGTGGGGTACTCCTGTTAGACGGGCCGAAAATCAGGAACTTCAAGTTACCGTTGGCGAGCTGCTGCCCGAAGACACCGAACGAGTTAATCGTGACATTACTCCCGCCGACATCCACCGCCGTAGTAATCCCGCCGTTGGAATTACCGGCTACGCGAATTTCATCGACGTTCGCAGGCACGGTTGTTGAGATGATGAATCCGGCGTTCGCGGCACCGGCGGACATCACAACGACCGACACAACGGTCGCCAACGGAAGGTAACGAGACAGTCGCATGGGTTTGACCTCCTGAGTAAACTGGTTAAGGTGATGCGACGAGATAGCTCGCCGAGGGCTGGCCGACGTTCCTGTTTTAAACGCTCAACTCAGCCAGAATCTTCCCCGCAACAGCTACCCTAGCGGATGCTTGCTGACTTTGAAAGGCGTTACGCTAGAATTATTGTTGCTGCGGAGAATTGCCGAGTTGCCGCGGCAGGGTCGCCAGTTGGTCAGCGGCGTCGTCACCGCCGCGAAGTGTACGAGAAGAACGGCCGCCGCAGCCAAGTGCTCGTGAAAGACCTGGCCGAGGCGTAACCTCCCGGCGAGCAGGCGGATTCCCCGCTAGGAAGTCCGCGGCCGGCGCGGTAGTCTTGGTCCCACGTCGTTCCTCCCCCTGCGTCGCAGGAGATCCGCCCGTGATCCGCTCCCTCCTCGGTGTCGCGTTCGCGGTGGTGCTGACCGTTTCGGTCGGCACGGCCCAGCCCCCCAACTTCCCGCGCGGGCCGAGTTTCCCGCAGCAGCCCGGATTCCCGAACAATCCCGGGCGACCCGGGGCACCCAACGCCGGCTTCCCGGTCGTCGTCCCCGAGATGAACTCGGGGACGTGTAGCTCGTGCAAAAAGGAGATCTCCTGGACCGGCGGGTCGGCCAACGCGCCCAAGAAGTGCCCGCACTGCGGCGTCAAGATCGGCTACGTCAACAACGACGACGGCACCCGCACCAACCTGGCCTCCGGGAAGACTTACGACAAGACGCCGCTCTGGCTCGGCGCTCTCATCGTCGCGATCGCGATCGCGGTCGTGGTCGTCCTCGCCATCGTCGTCGGCAAAGTGGTCCAATCCCAGTCCTCCGGGGCCGGAAAGAAGCGCGGCAAGATGAAACCGCGACGCCGCGAGATCGAAGACGATGATGACGACGACGAGGACGACGCCCCACGCCGCAAGCGCGACAAGCCGGTGAAACGGGCGAGCGCGGCGGACGACGACTTCGAGGTTCTCGGCGACGACCCGGTTCCCCCGGTCGAGCCGCCGCGGCGGGCCAAACCGAAGTTGATCCAGCCGGGCGACGGCCGATGAAACTCATCCTGGCGATCATCAAGCCCGAGAAACTCGAAGCCGTGAAGGAGGCGCTCAACGGCGTCGAAGTCTTCCGGCTCACGGTCGTCGATGTGCAAGGTTTCGGCCGGCAGAAGGGGCAGAGCGAGGTCTACCGCGGCCACGAGTTGACGGTGAACATGTTGCGCAAGGTGCAACTGCAAATCGCCGTCAACGAGGACTTCGTCGAGCCGACCGTCAACGCCATCATCGCCGCGGCCCGGACCGGCAGCGACGGCCGCATCGGCGACGGCAAAATTTTCATCCTGCCGCTCGAAGACTGCGTCCGCATCCGCACGGGCGAGCGCGGCCCCGAGGCGATCTGACACCGACGAAAAAACCGCCGGCGACCTCGCCGGCGGTTTCAGGTTGAGCGGGCACAGTCGTTACTTCCAGCGGACGGCGAAGCAGTGGTCGGTGACCGCGATGACTTCGCGGGTCGCCACGCCGTGGGCTTCGAGCGAGTCGAGCAGGTCTTCGACCTGGGTCAGGTCGGCGAACGTGGCCACTTCCCAGTCGTGGACGGGGGCCATGACGGTCTGGACCATGGCCTGGTCGTTTTGCATCGTGTCGGCCGAAGGATCGGCGATACCGGGGGCGAACGGGTTGACGGTGGCGGGGTGAAGCACGTCTTGCCGCGAAACGGCCACGGCGGCGACGGTCATCGCCATCAGGACGAACAGGTTGAACAGGGCGAGGGGAACGAGAAAGGTCATCATGGTGTCTCCTCCAAGACGGGGTCGTAGGAATACCACGGGCGTCTTGATGCGAACCTAGAGCAAGTTTCGACTCGTGAGGCCAGAAAGTCCGGAAAAAATTAGCAAATCAACGCGGCCGACTTTGCCCGGAAGTCAATCGTGAGGGCTGGGCAGAATGGCTCGCCCGAACCGTTCACATTCGGTGACATCGGGGCCGAATTTGGCCGTGCCCCGACGACCTTGTGCAATTCAGATACCGTTTGAATCGCTCCTTCCTAACAGGTCACTCGGCCGCGGCTTCCGACGCCCCGGCTTTCGCGTGCTAACGTTGGCTCATGAAACCCCGAACCCTCCTCGCGGCCGTCGGTCTGCTCGGCCTGCTGGCGGTGCTGGTCTGGCAGTGCTGGTCGCTGTTTACCGACCCGACGGTCTGGCCGCCGGACGATTACGTCGAGTACTGGGCCGCAGGCCGGTTGCAACTCGCCGGGGCCGACCCGTACTCGCCCGAACTCTTGCTGCCCCTGGAGCGCGCGGCCGGGCGACCGACCGACGACGCGGTCATGATGTGGAACCCGCCCTGGACCCTGCCTTACGTGATGCCGTTCGGGGCCATGCCGGCGCGGGTCGGGCAACTCGCCTGGTTCCTGCTCGGGTTGGGGGCCATTCTGGCCTCGGTCGCGCTGCTGCGGGCGACGTACGCGACCCCGGAGACGGCCCCGCGCTTCGGCACCGTTGCGGCGGTGTTCGTGCCGGTCTACCTGGTGCTTCAAGCCGGCCAAATCGGGCCGCTGTTGCTCCTCGGGGCCAGTGGCTTCGCCTACTTCGCCCGTCGCGGGCAGCTCGCCCTCGCCGGCGTCGCGGCCGTCCTCCTCTCGACGAAACCGCACCTGGCGTACTTGCTCTGGGTGGCGATGCTGGCCGACGCACTGGCCCGGCGGCGGGTGTCGATGCTCGCGGCCGGCGTGGGCGTCGGCCTGGTCACGGCTCTCCTCCCGCTGCTGACGAACCCGCACGTGTACGCGCAATACTTCGCCGCGATGCGCGACTACCCGCCGGCCGAGTGGGTGTCGCTGACCCTGGGGACGCTGCTCCGCGTCGCCTTCGGCTCGCAGCACTTCGGCCTGCAATTCGTGCCGGTGGTGCTCGGCCTCGCCTGGTTCGCGTGGCACTGGTGGCCGCGGCGGCGGACCTGGGACTGGGCCGCGGAGGTGCCGACGCTGCTCCTCGTGTCGTTCCTCACGTCCCCCTACGGGGCCTGGCACTTCGACCTGGTCCTGCTGCTCGTCGTCGTGCTGCGCCGCGCCGGCGACCCGGCGGCGGGCCGGTTGCGGTGGGCGTACTTCGCCATGAACCTGCTGATGCTCGCGGTGAACGTGAGCGGGGCGACCTCCGTCTGGTTCGGCTGGGTCGCCCCGGCGATTCTGATCCTCGACGCCCTGCCGGCCGCCCGGTTGGTCCCGGCGGCGGCCCGGCGAATGCGGGCGGTGACGGCGTGAAGCGACTCCAACCGGGCCTGATTTTCCTGGGCTTCTGGGTGCTGCTGGTCTTGGGTGGACGGATGAACTTCTTCCGCGACCCGGGCACGTTTTGGCACACCGTCGTCGGCGAGAAGATTCTCACCGCCGGCTTCTTCGACCGCGACCCGTTCACCTTCTCGTTCAAGAACGAGCCGTGGATTCCGCACCAGTGGCTTGGCGAAGTGGCAATGGCACTGGCCCACCGCGTCAACGGCTTCGACGCGCAACTGGCGGCCGCGACGGGCGTCCTGGCGGCCCTGTTCGCCGCGCTGACCTTGCGCCTGACGCGGGCGGGACTGAACCCCGTCGCCGCGCTGATGGTCACGGGCGTGGTCCTGGCCGCCTCTTCGACGCACTTCCACGTCCGCCCGCACCTGGCCACGATCCTGGGCACGGCCGTCACGATGATGGTCGTCGTGGATGTAGACGCCGGCCGGCGGTCGTGGCGGGTCGTCGGCGTCCTCGTGCCGGCCTACCTCGTCTGGGCGAACGTCCACGGCGGCGTGCTGGGCGGGCTGACGACGCTCGGGCTGGCCGGGGCCGGGTGGACGGTCTTCGCGGTCCTCGGCAAGCCGTCGCCCGTGCCGACACCGCGGGCCGTCGTCGGCTTGCTCGCCGTCGGGCTGGCGTGCGGGCTGGTCGCGTTCGTGAACCCTTACGGCGTCCGCCTGCCGGGGGCGTGGCTCGACATCATGAACATGCCGCACCTGCCGGACATCATCGTCGAGCACGCCCCGACCGACTTCACGAACCCGATTACCTGGCCGCTCGCCGCGCTCATGGCCGGATACCTGGTGCTCCTCGCCGGGGCACCGCCGGCGCGGTGGCGGGTGAGCTGGCTGCTCCCGCTGTTCTGGATGCTCCAGGCTTACGGCCGGGTCCGGCACGCCCCACTATTCGCCGTCGTCGCGTGCGTGGCTGCCGCCGACGTGTGGCCGCAGACGCGGTGGGCGCGGGCCGTCGAGCGCCGCCGGCCGGACTTCTACGCGGCGGCGACGCCCGGGGAATCGACGTGGAGCGACTGGCTGAAGGCGCTCGCACTGCCGGCCCTCCTCGTCGCCGCCGTGGCCGTCCTGCAGGCGTCGCACTCGCCCTGGGGCCAGTGGGCGCGGCTCGACCCGAAGCAGTGGCCGTTCGAGGCGCTGCCGGCGATGCGCGCGAGCGAGCCGCAACCGGGCCGGCCGAACCACCTGTTCAACGACTACAGCGACGGCGCGTTCTCGATCTATTACACGCCCGGGTACGAAGTGTTCGTGGACGACCGGTGCGAAGTGTTCGGCGACGCGTGGCTGGTCGAGTTCGTCGAGACCGGCGGCGCGGAACCCCCGGTGGTGGCCGCGAAGATGGCCGCGTGGCAGGCCCGGCACGGCCGGTTCGACTTCGCCCTGACCCGCACCGACACCGCCTTCGACGCCTACTTCGCGGCCCGCCTGGCCGACTGGGAGCCGGTGTTCCACGGCGACATCAGTCACTTCTACCGCCGCCTCGACCGGTGACGGCCCGCCGGGCTACTTCGCCGGCTTCAACCCCGGACTGGCGGCGACCCGCGTGCGAATGCCGTCGAGCGCGGCCGTAAACCGGGCGTCGGCGATCGTCCCGTAGTCGGTGGCGAACCGCTTCGGCGACAGCCCCTCGCGCAAGTTCGCGGTCGCCGGCATGTAGTCGCCCACGGCGAACGCCTCGGCGAGTTCCGCCAGCTTCTTCGGGTCGTTCTTGACGCGGCCGGCGAAGGCGACGCCGGCCAGGTCGGCGGTCAGGTCGATGAAGCTGAACCCGCTCGTGCCGGCCATGTCCATCAACTCCTTCGAGATGCCGGCCGTCTCGGCCGCCGCCGACCCGAACAGCTCGGTCAGCGCCGCCGAGATGGCGAAGTGCTGGCACAGGTCGCGCCGGCTCAGCACCGTCGGGGTGCCCAGTGCCGCGGTCCGCTCCTTGCGCTCGGCGTCGGACTCGACGGCCACGCACAGGTCGCGCGTGAGCGGGTTGTTGCGGAGTGTCGTCGAGTCGTCCAGGGCGATGCCGAGGGCCGTGAGGAACGCGGGGGTTTGTTGCCCGGGGTCGAGGGTCAGCGCGGCGGCGGCGGCGGTGCGGACGAGGTCTTGCGTCAGCGGGTCGCCCTTGAGCCGGTCGGCCGCCGGCCTCGCGTGCAACACTTTCGCGCGCTCCCGGACGGCGGCGACGATCGCGCGGACGCCGTCGGTCTTCGTCGCCGTCGCCAGTTTGGCACCGGCCGGCGGGGCGAGGGGCGCGGCCGGGACGACGACGCGGGGCTTCGGCGGCACGTTCACGCCCTCGGCCGCGGCGGCGACGCCCTTCGTGCGGATCCGCTCCAACACCCCCAGGTGTTCGACGCTGATCGGGTCGTCCGGGCAGATTTGCGCGAGCGTCTTGTACAGCACTTCGAGCCGCAGGCGGTCGGTCGGCGAGATGTCGGCCCAGGTTTGCAGCTTGCCGGCCCGGCGGTACTTGGCCCAGATGTTGACGATGACGAGGTTGACCGGGTCGAACTGCACGAAGAAGCCGGCGCGGTTGGCCGCCCCGTCGCCGAGCTTCAGCCGCATCGCCGAGTACGGGTCTTTCGTGTGGGCCGCGCCGAGCCACAGGCCGAACTCTTGCAGCATCACCTCCTGGCGGTCCCCCTCGCCCCGCAACGCCGCGTCCCGGAAGACGAAGTGCGTGCCGAACGGCCCGCGGCCGGCGCTCCACTGCGCGTCGGCCGGGGCGGGCTTGGGCGCGCCGGGGGCGACCGTCGGGCGGTACGCGGAGAAGCCGAGCGCCAGGACGCCCGGCCCCGGCTTGGCCTTCCGCTCGAACTCGCGCATCGCGCCGAACAGGTCGTCCTGCGGCTCGGCCTGCCAGTCGTCCGCCCCGACGACTTCCAGCGCCAACCCCGTCTGCTTCTCCAGCACCTCGGACAGGTCCGCGACGCGGCGGGTAAGGGCCTTCTCCCACGTCGCCCGGTTCCGCGACTCGAACTGGTCGGCGAAGACTTTGACCGGCACCTTGACCGGCGGGCGGGCCGCCGGCTTGACCGGTACGTCCGCGGGGGCGGGCAGGGCGGCGACGAGTTCGATCCCCTGGAAGATCGGCTTCTGCTCGACCTCGGCGAACAGGTACGAGGCGTAGGGGTCGAGGCGGTAGCGGGTCAACTTGCCCGCCAGGTCGAAGGCGATCTCCGGCTCGCGGCCGGTCGGCACGACGCGGTTCTCCATCGCCTGGAGCGTGTACTTCTGGACCGCCACCCCCTCGACGGTGGGGTGGCTGATCTCGAAGGTGACCGGCCGCGGGTTCAAGTTGGCGACGACGAGGAAGTCCGCCCGCGCCGGGGCGGCCAGGGCGAGCAGGGCGAGCAGGGCGAGCAGGGCGAGCAGGGCGGCGGCGAGCGCGAGGGGCCGGGCGGTGCGGGGCATTCGGGTCCATCTCCAGGATCGGGGTCGCGTTCGATCGTAGCAGACGCCCGCCGGTAAGCAAGCGAACGCCGGGGGACGGGGGCGTTCGCGGCGGGTCGGGCGGCACAACACCCCGGCTTGACAGGGGGGGCGGGGCGTCTATAGTCCGCGGCCCACGGTCGCCGGCTTACCGGGACTGCGGGCGGGGGTTCGTTTCGTGCGGGGGAGGTTCCGTGGCTCATCGCGCCGCGAAAATCCGGGTCGGGCTGGTCGCCGTCGCGCTGGCGGCGGTCGCGGCGAGCGGTCGGCTCGCGGCCGTGGACCCGCCCGGCCTGCCCGTCAGTTTGCCCGCCCGGCCCGCGCCCGTCGAGCGGCCGTTCCCGGAGTTCGACCCGGCCGCCGGCACGCCCCTGCCGGTGCCCCGCCCGGCCGTGTCGGCGTCCCAGAAGCCTCAGCCGCCCGACGTGCCGGAACTGCCGCGGCCGGTCGTCCCGCGCCCTTCCGTGCCCGGCGGCGATCCGTTCGCCGAGCCGCCGATCGCCCCGCGGAACCCGGACGCGCCGACCCCGCAACCGGTGGACAACGCCCGCATCAACCTGCCGCAAGGCCCGCGGCAGCGCATCAAGTTCGGCCCGCGCTACAGCGAGCCGCCGAGTTGGAAGCTCTTACCCAGCGACGACCAGAACACCCAGAAGCTGCTGTACACCGGCGGCGTCATCGTCAGCGTCAACTACTTCGGGTCCGGCGGGGCCGGCCTTCAGGAAGTCGAGTTCTCCGCGGACAACGTCGTCGCCTGGATCAAGGGCGCGAAGAAGCCGGCCGCCTCGGCCGACCTGAACGCCCCGCTGCAAGGGGCGTCGGACAAGTCCGAAGTCGAACTGTACCTCAACGGCGCGGTCGTGATCCGGCAGACGACCGTCGATCCAGTGGGCGGTCGCAATCTCGACCTGGTCTACTCCGGCCCGGAGGTCTACTACGACGTGAACAACAGTAAGGCGGTCGCCCTCGACGCGCTGTTGCAGTTCAAGACGCCGGCCCTCGCCGAACAGATCAACGTCCGCGGCCGGGTGCTGCACCAACTCGGGCCGAACGAGATCGAGCTGTACGACACGACTTTGAACGGCAGCCGCCGGCCGTCCGACCCGGGCCTCCAGTACACGGCGTCCCGGTCGGTCTTCACCCGCGAGGAGCGCGTCCGGCGGAACATCTTCGGCATCGAGTACACCGACCTGACGACCGGCCAGAAGGACTTCGGGTTCGAGCAAATCCTGACCTCGTACGACGTGAAGCCCCGGATTTTCAACGTGCCGATCTTCTACCTGCCGCGGACCCGCAACGACATCAACGAGCCGTTCGGCCCGCTGTCCGGGTTCAACATCGGCAACGACACGGTCAAGGGGTTCCAGGTCTACACGACGTTCGACGTGTTCAAACTCGTCGGCCTACGCGGCCGGGCCGGCGACCGGTGGGTCGTGTTCGCCGACTACCTGAGCCTGCGCGGCGGGGCGACCGGGACCGAGTACGACTACTCCGGCCGCGACCTGTTCGGGATCGCCTCGCGGACCGGGAGCCAGGAGTACAACCAGCCGTACAGCGGGTTCTTCCGCAGTTACTACTTGCAGGACACGCGGAAGAACCACGTCCTCTTCCCGCAGGTCCAGACGGACAACCTGGGCGGCGACCGCGGGGCCGAACCGATCCCGCCGCAGTACCGCGGCCGCACCCAGTGGCGGCACAACCAGGACGTTTACGAGAACGGTACGACCTACCTGCGGGTCATGGCCCAGGTCGAGCACCTGTCCGACAAGAACTTCATGGAGCAGTTCTTCAAGAGCGAGTTCGACCAGTTGCCGAACCAGGAGACGTTCGCATACGCTCAGGCCGGGGCCGGCCACCTGTACGGGTCGGCCCTGCTCGAACAGCGGTTCGACCGGCCGTGGGCGACCGAGACCAACTGGCGGCGCGCCGACGGGGCCGTCGTCGGCCAGTCGCTCCTCGACATTTTCACGTACTCGGCGCGGGCGAGCGTCGGGTCGGCGGAGTTGCGGCCGGCCACGATCGACCCGCAACCGGTCGTGGTCACGGACCGCCCCGTGAACACTGGCCGGTTCGACTTCAGCCAGCGGCTGACCGCGCCGTTCAACCTCGGCCCGATCCGCCTCGCGCCTTACGCCGTCGCCGACCTGACGTACTACACGCAGGACTTGAGCAATACGAACGGCGGTCTGACCCGCTTCCAGGCCGGCCGTGGGGACAACTTACCGCCGTCCCTCGGCCCGGTCACCGACCCGGCCGGTGAAGGCCGCGGCCGCTTCTACGGCGGCGGCGGGGCGACGGCGCAGATGACCGTCTCGAAGCTGTACAGCGAGGCCGCCAGCGAACTGTTCAACGTGAACGGGCTGTACCACAAGGCGACCGTCCGGGGCAACTACTTCAGCGGGTACTCGAACACGCCGTACTACGACTTGCCGCAGCTCGACCGCCTGACCGACGACAACACCGACCTGGCGTACCGCGTCACCCGGCCCCGGCAGGTCAACGTCATCACGACTCCGAGCGCGAAGGAACTCAGCCTGTCGCCGCTGTTCGATCCGCAGCAGTACGCCGTCCGCCGGCTGCTCGAAAACAAGGTCGATACCCTGGACACGATGCAGGTCGCCCAGTTCGGCCTGAACCAACGGCTCCAGACGAAGCGCGGCTTCCCCGGTGCCCAGCACGTCGTCGATTGGATGAGCCTCGACCTGTCCGGCACGTACTTCCCCGACCCGGCCCGGGACAACTTCGGCCAGAGCTTCGGCCTGCTGGAGTACGACTACGCCTGGAACTTCGGCGACCGCGTCGCGTTCACGTCGGCCGGCTGGTTCGACCCGATCCAGAACGGCGTCAAATACTTCAACGCCGGACTGAACTTCAACCGCCCGGACGGCACCAACTTCTTCATCAGCTACCGGCACGCCGACCCGATCGGTAGTAAAGCCCTGCAGGTGTCGTTGTCGTACCAGTTGAACTCGAAGTACAGCATGAACGTGCTGAGCATCTACGACTTCGGGTTGAAGCAATCCCTGGCGAACCAGATCAACGTCGCCCGCGTCGGGGCGGACACGACGCTGTTGTTCGGGGTGTCGTACAACCCGATCGTGCAGAACTTCGGCGTCCAGTTCGCCATCGTCCCGAACCTCGCCGGCATCGGCGGCGGCCGCCTCGGCCAGACGCCGATCTTCGGTGCCCAGCGGTAGCGCAGCAATTGACGATTGACGGAATCGTCTCGAACCCCCCTCGTGGGGGTTCCGCCGTCAATGTTTCGGGTCAGTTCGTGGCGGTCGCGGGCCACTCGATTTCGGCCCCGCCGGCGACGAGGCGCTTCTGGAAGTCGGCCAGGGCGACGGCGTCGGCGCGGATTTGGCGGGGCAACTTGCCGACCTTGGCGGCGTAGGCGGCAAGCGCACCGGCCGCTTCGCCGATGCTCCACTCGACCGTGTGCAGGCGGTAGCAGCCGTTCGTGATGTGCGTGACGCCCAGGTTCTTGCACGCCGCGAGCAGGTTATCGACCCGCTTGGGTAAGAGCGACCCCATCGGCACCTGGAACGGCAAGACGCCGGTGCCGCCGCCGCTGTCCCCGCCCGAGGTCGCGTGGATGTCGATGTACAGGTACAGGCCGACGCCGACGGTGTCCTTGAACTGGACGGCGCGGGGGATGCCGGCCCCGGTGTGCTCCTTGGTGCGGACCGGTTTGCTGACGTGCTGTTCGAGGACGGTGAACTCGGCCTGAATGCGACGGGACTCGCGGATGTACGGCCGCTTGGCCACGCCGTCCGGGGTGCCGGTCACGTCCGGCCGGGGCCGCAAGCCGGGCCAGCCGGTCTTGCCGTCGGTCCGCGGGGCTTCGGTCTGCAGCCAGTACAGCAGCGACAGGCTTTGCGCCTTGGCCGCGGCCGAATTCTTGGCCGCCACCTCGTCGCTCACGCCGATCAGCGGGCCGCGGTGGTGGTCGTTCTGGCCCCAGTTGATGAGGCTGATGTCGGTCAGCGTGTGGCCCTTCTCGAAGATGCGGGTGTCGAGCGCCCGGCGGTACGTCCAGAGGTTCGCCCCGTACTCGGCCTTGTCCTGCGTCGGGTCGAAGCCGAGGCGCGGCTTGCCGTCCTTGTCGCCGCTGGGGTAGACCCAACTGAGCTGCTTGTTCGCCGCGTAAGCGGGCTTGTAGTTCCGCCAGAACTCGTACTCGTTCGGCTTCGTGATGGTGTGCGTCTCGCCGGGGACGTGGTCGAGGGCGAAGACCCAGGTGAACGACTGGATGTTGTCCGGCCGCGCCTTCGGACCCGCGCTCGGCTCGCCGGTGTCCTTGGACGATTCGGAGCCGGTGACGAACTCGGTCTTGGTCATCGGCAGCAGGTCGCCGAGTTCGGTCGCGTCGAGGAAGTACTTGGCCGTCAGCGTCTGCTTGCGGCCGTCCGCGGTGCGGCCGGTGACCGCCCGGACGGTGTCGCGGTCCACGTCCGCACTCACGGCCTGCCAGTTGCGCAGCACGCGGAGCTTACCGGACGCGACCCCCGGTTGCAGCATCGCCTCCAACTCGGCCAGCCAGACGCGCGGCTCGGCGCACAGCCGGGAGACCCAGCCGTTGCCGGGGTTGAGCCTCGCGTTGTTGCGGGCACCCGCCGTCAGCTTGGCGTCGGTGCGGTCGCGGTAGGCGTCGCGGACCCGGGTGCGCAGCCGGCGGTACTCGGACGTGCAGCCGGAATTCTCGACGAACTGGTGCTCGTCCGGCGGCACGCACTGGGTCGTGAGTTGCCCGCCGACCCAGTCGGTTTCTTCGGTGAGGATCACGGTCGCGCCTTCGCGCAACGCCCCCAGCGCCGCGGCACACCCGCCCAGGCTCCCGCCGATGATGACTATATCGGCGGTCAAGTCCTGCGCGACGGCGTCTTCCGGGGCGGGTTCCGTCGTCACGCGGCCGACGTTCCACGCCTTGACGGCGGCGGCCCCGGCGAAGCCGCCGGCGACGGACATGCCGCCGGTCGTGAGCAAAAAGGTGCGGCGGTTCATCCGCTGGTCTCGCTGGGAACGGTCAGTGGAATGTCTTCGGCGAGCCGGCGTTATTGTCCCGCGGGGGGGACGCCGACGGGGCCTTGCGTCGCCCCGCCGGTGGCGAGTCGGTGGCCCGGGGGGTAGCGTAGGAAGGTGTCGTCGTCTTGCGGGTCGAGGCCGACCGTTGACACCTTGTCCTTGACCATCGTCGTCCGCTTGCTCTCCAGCACCGGGTACCCCTCGGGGCTGAAGTAGTCGCGGACGTTGCCATCGACGGTCAACCGCAGGCGGCGCTGCTCGCCCTTCCAGTGGGCGTCCACGACCGAGTCCCAGACGGTCTCGCGCCAGGGGAAGTTGATCTGGGCGTCGATCCAGGCCTTCGGGGCGACCCACTTCCCGTCGTCGAACCCGGCCTTCGTCCAGTTGTCGCCCTTGACCTTCGAGGACTTCCACGGGTCGTCGGACGTGAGCAGGGTTTTGGGCGTCTCGCCGCCCTCGGTCAGCTGAACGACGAACGCGGCCGCGGTGGCGAAGCCGGGCGAGAACGGGTCCACTTTGTTGTTCCCTTCAATGGCGACGACGTTGACCCCGGCGACGAGGTCGGCGGTCACGTCGAAGGCGTAGACGCGCTGGCTGAAGTAGTCGTGCGTGCTCTTGCCGACTTCCTTGCCGTTGACCCAGACGGTGAAGTTCTCGTCCACGCCGACGTTGAGCGTGACCGGGCCGACCGGCTTGGCGTCGAGTTTGAACTCGGCCCGGAAGTACCGCAGTTCGGCCGGGACGTTCGTGTTCTTCTCGGGCGTCCAGTACCAGCCCGGGATCGCGTCCGGGGCCAGCGCCGTCCCGGCCAGCATCGCCAGCCGCTTGGTCGAAAGGAACAGGTTGTCGAGAACGGTAATGCCTGCGGTCTGGCCGGCGGGCGTGGCCGGGATCGAAGCGAACTCGATGCCGGTTGCCGTCTCGTAAAAGGTGTTCGATCGGATCTGGGCGGTGAACGGCACCGGGGAGACCGACGCCTGGTAGTGGACTCCGGCCCTGGTGCGGTAGAAGCGGTTGCGGCGGACTTCGAGGTTGATCGTCGGGCCGCTGACGGCGATCCCGGCCGCGAGCGGGCCTTCAAAGCGGCTGTCGAGGATTTTGACGTAGCTGTTGAGTCCGCCCGTGTCGAACTGCACGCCGACGCCAGAGTCGCCGCCGCCGATCGCGCGGAGCTTGCGGAACGTCACCGGCCGGTCCTCGAAGCCGACGGCCCCGCTGACGCTGACGCCGGCGCGGGAGAAGCCGACGAGGGTCGCGTCCTCGACGACGAGGTCGGGGCACTTGCCGCTGACGCGGATCGCGTCCGAGACGCGGTTCTGGCCGTCGAACTTGAAGCCGCGGACGCGGACGCCCTCGACGCCGTTGAGTTCGAGCATCGCCTTGTCCGACGCGTTCGCCGGGGCCAGCCAGGTCACCTGATTTTGCGGGAACCCGGATTCGATCGTCGCGTTCGCGTGCTTGGCCCCGGTCAGCGTGAGTTGCTCGGAGTGGACCGGGTTGCGGACGACGATCAGCTTCTTCTCGCCCGGCTTGAGCGTCGCCAACGCCTCGGCAATGGTGGCGAAGCGGGGCTGTGGGCCGTCGGCCGCGACGAGGAGAGCGCCGGCCGGCAGCGGGGGCAAGTCGGCGACGTTCGGCAGCGGCGGGGTCTTGGCAGCGTCCGGGGTCGCGGCGACGGCCCCGCTGCCCCCGGCGGGATCGCCCGGCTTCGTGCCCCCGCCCGAGAGAGCGACCGCCAGGCCGACGCAGGTGATGATCGAGACGCCGAGGGCCGCGCCGATGGCGGGCAGCAGCCACGACCGCGACTTAGCCTTCACCGCGGCCTGGTTGGCCAGAGTGATCCGGCTGGAAGTGCGGCCGGACAGGCGGGTCAGGGTCGCCGCGACCGTCTTGGTCTGGTTCGCGGCCAGCGCACTCTGGGACAGCCACGGGGCCAGGGCCTCGATCACGTCGGCCGGCTGCTGGTAGCGGTCTTCCGGCCGCTTGGCCATCATCGTCGAGAGGACCGGCTCGATCTCCGCCGGGGCCTTGGCCCGGAGGGCCGCCAGCGTCGGGGCGTCCTTGATTTGGTGCTGCAACAGCTTCTGGGCGGTCGTCCCGCCGAACGGCGGCTTGCCGGTCAGCAGCGCGTAAAAGGTCACGCCCAGCGAGTAGATGTCGGTGCGGATGTCCACCGGCAGGTTCAAGGCCTGCTCCGGGGCGATGTAGTCCGGCGTGCCGACCACGCTGTCCGGGTCGATGACGGCCGTCAGGTTGCCCCCGGTGTCGTCGGCCGGGCGGGTCAGGCCCATGTCGAGGATTTTCAGCGTCCCCGACCGGTCCACGATGAGGTTCTCGGGCTTGATGTCCCGGTGGACGAACCCGCGGTCGCCGGCCTCCTGCAACCCGGCGGCGGCCTGGGCGATGTAGTCGGCGGCGGTGGCGAAGTGCAGCGGGCCGTTCGCCTCGATCATCTGCGCGAGCGTCCGGCCCTCGATGTACTCCATCGCGATGTAGTGGACGTTGCCGTACTGCCCCACGTCGTAGACTTTGACGATGTTCGGGTGGTCGAGGGCCGCGGCCGACTGGGCCTCGCGGTAGAACCGCTCCATGCCGATCGTCGTCCCGGCCTGGTCGTTCGACAAGACCTTGACGGCCGCCTTGCGCTTCAGGCTGGTGTGCTCGGCGAGGTACACGGTCCCCATGCCGCCGCGGCCGATCTGGTCGAGGAGCTTGTAGTTGCCCAGCAGCAGGCCGCGGTACTTCCCCGCCAGGAGGAGTTTCGCCTGGAACTGGGTGAGCAACCCGCCGCGGATCAACGCGGTCGCCATGGCGACCGCGTCGTTCGCCAGGGTCGATTGCCCCGCGTAATCCGCCAAATTCGCCTCGGCCACCAGTCCACTGCGGCGGAGGATGTCCAGGAACTTTTCGCCCGTGACCGACGCTGTCATGGTGTTCATCTCACTACACACTCGACGGCAGGAAGGCCGACCCGTCCGCCGACCCCGGGTCGGGGAGAGAGCAGAAAGGTCAGGCCGTAGGTATTATGCGGGGTGGCGCTACAAGAACCGTAGCACAAATTCGCCCTCGCCGCGAAACTCCCCGCGGAGTCGAGCGGTCCCACCGGTCGTGACGGGCCGAAGCGAGGCGGCGGGCGAAAAATGCCGCGGGCCGTGAACGGGTTACCCGCGGTCCTGGCTGAAGATCAGGACGCTGTACGGGGCGATGTTGATCTTGGCTTGCTTCTCGGTCACGTCCACGTCGCCCGTCGGGTCGCCGTGGAACGCCTCGCTGTAGCCCTTCCAGTCGCTGTTCAGGCGGAGCTTCCAGGTGCCCGTCGCGGGGAAGTCGATCGCGTACCCCTGGCGGCCGTCGCGGTGGAAGTTCAGCACGACGACGACTTCGTCCCCCTTGCCGCCGTCCTTCCAGCGGCGGAAGGCGATCATGTTGGTGTCGTCGTTGACGTGCAGTAACTCGACCGCCTGGCCGCTCAGGCCGCGGGTCGTGTCGAAGTAGTTGAGCCGCAGGCGGATCAGGTCGCGGTACAGGCGGACGATGCCGCGGAACTCGTCCCGCTTGTCCCAATCGACGGGGACGGTGTCGCGGAACCACTCGCCTTCGAGGAACTCCTGGCCCTGGAAGATCATCGGGATGCCAGGGGCCGTGAACACGAGCGCCGCGGCCAGGGTGGACCGCTTCTGCGCGAAGTACCCGTTCGCCCCGCTCGGGTCGATCTCGTGCGGCACCCGCGCGCGGCCGTTCGACACCTCGTCGTGCGACTCGCTGTAAATGACCCGCTGGAAGGCGTCGTCGTTGTACCGGTGCGCGATCGCCTTCGCCACCGCGTCCATCGACCGGTGCTCGTCGGCCATCGTGATGACGGCCTCGCGGACTGGGTGGACGAACTGGTCGTCCCACTGGCTGCCGAACCCGGCCCCGCCGGCCTCCGGCTTGGCGGTGAGGTCGTCGCTCTTCTGCAAGTCCTCGGCGATGGTGATGGCGTTGGGGAACTTCTGGCGGACCTCGGAGTTCACCCACTGGAGCAGGCTAAAGCCCTCCGGCAGGTTCGGCTCGCCGTCGGCCCGAACGCTGCGGATGTACAAAGTCATGTCCATGCGCAGGCCGTCCACGCGGTAGTCGCCGAGCCACATCAGGGCGTTGTCGCGGATGTACTCGCGGACCTCCGGGCGACCGTAGTCCGGGCGGGTGCCGCCCCACGGGGTTTCCTTCCGCCAGTCGTTGTAGAAGTAGATGCCGCCGCCGCCGTTCTCGCTCCACCCGTCGAACTGCCAGATGTCGAGGTCGCCCGGGCCGAAGTGGTTGTACACCACGTCCACGATGACCGCGAACCCGTAGGCGTGGGCGTCCTTGACGAACTGCTTGAACGCCGCCGGGCCGCCGTACCCGCTCTCGACGGCGAAAATGTGCGCGGGGTTGTACCCCCACGACAGGTCGCCGGCGAACTCAGCGATCGGCATGACCTGGATCGTGTTGATGCCCAGCTTCTTGAGGTGGCCGAACTTGGCCGTCACGCTGGCCAGCTTCGAAGTCAGATTCTCCGCCTCGGGGGACTGGTTGAAGGTGCCGACGTGCAACTCGTAGATCACCATCTCGTTCCAGTACGGCGACGTGAAATTCCCGTCGCCCCAGTCGAAGTCGGGGTCGGCGACGACGGCGTTGCCGACCGAACTGGTCACTTGCTTCGCGTAAGGGTCGATGCGGTTGAGCGTGCCGCCGTCGGGCTTGGTCAGCAGGAAGCGGTACTCGTCGCCCACCCCGGCCTCCGGCACGTCGGCGTACCAGTACCCGTTCGATTCGGAGGCCATGCGGTCGGCGTCGGGCTTCCACTGGTTGAACGCCCCGATCACGGCGACGCCCGTCGCGTGCGGTGCCCAGACCCGGAACGCCACTCCGTTCTCGTGGGGAACGGCACCCATGCCGGCGCGAGCTGTTGACACGGGCTTGTCCACGGTTTGAGTTGTCGGCATCGCTATCACTCGGGGTCGATTATAAAGAAAAGGACCGTTGAGAAACAAAGCGAGCCTGTCGATATTCGACAGGCTCGACGAACGATCGCAGTCACATCAGTCACATCTTGTCAAATCGTATCAATCGGCGTTCGGCGGTTGAACACGAGAGACACGATGAACAGCACAAGAAACACAAAGAACAGGATTTGGGCGATGAAACCGGCGTCGCCGGCAACACCACTGTACCCGAGCGCTGCTGCGATCAAGGCGATGAGCAGGAACACGATGGAAAAGCGTAGCATGGCGTGGACTCCTACAAGAGGTTGAGGGCGTGTGGCGGGCGTATCGGGAGCCGCGCGGCCGACGGGTTTCGGGCCGACGCGGAAGGATGGAGAAACGGTCTATGTCATCCGGACGCGATCCGTCGGGCGGCGTCCGGGTTGTTGTCGCTGGGGGCGAAAGAGTTATTGCACGTCGCGTGCCAAACTCACGCGGTGGCGTTTTCGACCGAGGCGATCATCAGTTCGAGTTGGCCGATGTGCTTGAGGCAGCGGGGCAGCAGGTCGGTGCGGATGACGTGCTTGCACTCGGCCGTCAGCCCGTCGTTTTCGAGCGCCTTCTCGTACTGGCTGATGCCGTGTTCCTCGCCCTGCTTGAGCGCGGCCAGCACGCTCTGCGGGCCGATGATCTTGGCCGTGCCGGTCACGAGCGTGGCGAACGTGCCCCACGGGCCGGACCCGGTGGACGGCTCGCCGTTGTAAGTAAGCACGCGGTCGCGCAGGGTTTGGGCCGCCAGGTCGTGCTCGTCGCGCACCTTGGTCAGGCTGACCTTGTGGGCCGAGTCGTCGAACTTCTCGACGGCCTGCTGGTACGTTTCGACGGCCGCGATTTCTCCGCGGAGCAGGGAGTTCAGCGCGTCCACGTCGCAGGTCCACGTCGTCGTGGTCGGGGAATTGCTGTTCGCCATGAGCGTCGGTCCTTCAAGAGATTTGGGGTCGAAGTCGGTCACAGGTTGTCGAACGTGCAACGCCGGTGCCGGACCGGCCCGCGCGGCGGAAAACCTTCCGAAACGACGACGGCCCGGGGAAAATCCCCGGGCCGTCGCGTTCTCCCGATGGGTGGGAGTTACTTGCCTTGCTTCTTGACCTTGTCGCCGGCGTCCTTCATGGCGTTGCCGGCGTCGGTGGCCGCGTTGCGGGCCTTGTCCTGCAGGTTCTCGGCGGTGTCCTTGGCCTTGTCGCCAACCTTGTGAGCAACGTCCTTAACATCCTGCTTGACTTCGCAGGCCTTGTCCTTGGTGGCTTCGGTCGCGGTGTGGACCTTGTCCCGGACGACTTCGGCCGCTTCGCCGACCTTCTCGGCGACCTTTTGGCCGGCGTGCTTCACAGCTTCGGCGGCGTCGATGACAGTTTCCTTGATCTTCTTCCCGGTTTCCGACATGGTCGTATCCTTCGCAATGGTGCTGGAGAAAGCAGGCAACTGTTGCCGGCTCGACGAAGAACTGCAGAAGCAGCCTGCGTGCCAAACGCCCTCGCGGCCCGCTCCCGGCGGGCGGATTCGCCCTTAGTCTTGCTTGAACTCGGCTTTGTCAATTTTGTACTGGGCGATCTTGTCCGTGATGCTCCGCCGCGACAGTCCGGTGAGTACGGCGCACTTGCCGACGTGGCCGCGCGTCTTACGCAGCGCCTTTCTCAGGTAGCGTTCCTCGAATGCCGAAGTCAACTCGTTCATCTGCTCGGTCAGCGGCCGGCTGAGGTCCACCTGGTACGGGTGTTTGGCCCCTTCGGAGCGTTTAGCCACGTCCGGGGGCAAGTTCTTGACGCCGATCACGCCGTCCGCGCAGGTGATGCAGGCCCGCTCCATCGCGTTTTCCAGTTGCCGGACGTTACCGGGCCACTCGCACTTCACGAGGACGGCCATCGCCTCGGGGCCGACCTTCGGGACCGGCTTGCCGGCCCGGGCGTACCGCTGGCAGAAGAAGTCGGCGAGCACGGCCACGTCCTCCGGCCGGTCGCGGAGCGGCGGGATTTCCATGCGGATCACGTTCAGCCGGTAGTACAGGTCCTCGCGGAACTTGCCCTCCTTGACGAGCTTTTCAAGGGACTGGTGCGTCGCCGCGACGACCCGCACGTCGATCGGGATCGACTCCGACCCGCCGACCCGCTCGAACTTCCGCTCCTGGAGCACCCGCAACAATTTGACCTGCATCGACAGCGGCACGTCGCCGATCTCGTCCAGGAAGAGCGTCCCGCCGTTGGCCAACTCGAACCGGCCCTTGCGCTGCGCGGCCGCCCCGGTGAACGACCCCTTCTCGTGGCCGAACAGTTCGCTTTCGAGCAGCGACTCGGGCAACGCCGCGCAGTTGATTGCCGTGAACACGCCCGACCGGAACGGCTTCGACGCGGTGTGAATGGCGCGGGCGACCTGCTCCTTGCCGGTGCCGGTCTCGCCGAGGATGAGGACCGTACTCGCCGTGTCGGCGATGCTGGCGATCAGCTCGAACAGGTCGAACATCCGCGGGCTTTTGGTGATGACGTTCTGGAACGAGAACTGGCCCTGAAACTGCGCCCGCAGGGCGGCGACTTCGTCGAGCAAGGCGCGCGATTCCAACGCCCGCGTCACGACTAGGCACAGATGTTGCGGGTCTGCCGGTTTCACCTGGAAGTCGAAGGCCCCTT
This sequence comes from Fimbriiglobus sp., assembly GCA_043744775.1. Lineage (GTDB taxonomy): Bacteria > Planctomycetota > Planctomycetia > Gemmatales > Gemmataceae > Fimbriiglobus. The sequence continues at coordinate 30,827 of JAYTUC010000208.1, forward strand.
GCTTCATCGCCAGGACGGCCTCGGCCACGCCGCCGTGGCCGGTCGTAATGATCGTGGTGACGGGAATCTTCTCGGCCCGGATGGCCTCGATGAGTTGCATGCCGGTTTTTTTGGGCATGCGCAAGTCGGTGATCAGGACGCTGTACGGCCTCGCCCGTAGCATTTCGAGGGCGATCGCGCCGTCCGCGGCCGTATCGACCTCGAGGCCGAGCTTGAGTTGCAACAGTTCTTGCAGGCTCTCGCGCGTGTCCTGAACGTCTTCGGCGACGAGGAGGCGTTGGTGCGACGGGTTCACAGTTGGCTCTCGCGGGAGTGATTCAGACCGTAATGTATTCACTCGGCTGGGGGGCGGGAATGAGCAGTCCGGTTCCCACCCGAACGCCCACCGCTCGGAAGGCTCCATGAATCGGGACACTCTCCTCTGGGTCATGGCCGCCCTCGCGGTGCTGGTCAACGCGGTCGTCGGCATCTTCAACATCGACCGCATGTTACAGCGGGACCGCGTTGTCAAAGCCCGGATCGCCGCGCGGTTCGAGTTGACCGAACTCCTCTCCGACCTGAAGGACGCCGAGACCGGGCACCGCGGGTACATCATCGCCGGCGAACTCGACTACCTCAAGCCTTTTCAGGACGCCGAAGTCAGTGTGCCCGTCCGGCAGCAGAAACTCCGCCTCGTGCTCGCCGACCAGCCCGCACAGTTGGCGCGGCTCGACGAACTCGACCGCGTCATTGCCGACAAGTTCCTCGAAATGAAGCGGACGATTGCCATTCGGGACACCGAGACCCTCGCCGCCGCCGCCGCCGCCGTCTCGGAAAGCATCGGCAAAAAACTCATGGAACAGGTCCGGGCCGAAATCGCGGCCCTTTCCGCGGAGCAGGGGCGGTTGTTGGAGGTGGACCAGGACAAGTCGGTCGAGCAGCGCTGGACGGCACTGCTGACCCTCGTCATCGGGGCGGTCATGGCGGTCGGCATCATCTTGACCGCCGCCGCGATCGTGCGCCTGGAGACGGCCCGCCGGATGACCGCGTTCGCCGCGATCCAGCAGGCTAAGGACGACGCCGAGTCGGCGTTGAACCAGCTCAACGCCTTCTTCCGCAACGCCCCGTGCGGCATCGCCTACTACGACGCCGACCTGCGGTACGTCCACATCAACGAGGCGTTCGCCAAGCTGAACCGCTTGCCGGCCGAGGAGTTGATCGGCAAGTCGATCGATGAGGTGCCGCCGAACTTCCCGCTGAAGTTGCAGGAGGAGTACCTGGAAGTCTCGAAGAGCCTGCAGCCGGCCGTCAGCCGCCGGCTGGCGATTGCCGACGAGATTTGGGAGATCGCCGTCTTCCCAGTCAAAACGACGAAGGCCGAGCGCCTGGGGCTGGGCATCATCGGCATCGACGTGACCGCTGCGGCCGAAGCCGAGGCGCGCATCTTGGAGAGCGAAGCCCGCTTCCGCACGATGGCCGAGGCAATGCCGCAGATCGTCTGGATGACGCGGCCCGACGGCGATACCGAGTACTTCAACCTCCGCTGGTACGAGTTCACCGGCCTGACCCCGAACCAGAGTCTCGGCGCGGCCTGGGTCACCCCACTGCACCCGGACGACCGCGCACGGGGTGTGGAGCGCTGGCAGATTTCCGTGGACAACGCGATCCCCTACGAGATCGAATTCCGGTTGCGCAAGGCCGATGGGACGTACCGCTGGTTCCTCACGCGGGCCAACCCCGTCCGCAACGAAAAAGGCCTTGTCGTCCGCTGGCTCGGCACCTGCACGGACATCGACGACAGTAAGCAGCAGGCCGAGAAACTCGAAGAACTCGTCGACAGCCGCACCGTCGCGCTCCGCCGCAGTAACGAGGAACTGGAGAAGTTCGCGTACATCGCGTCGCACGACTTGCAGGAGCCGCTGCGCAAGATTCAGGCCTTCGGCGACCGCCTGAACACGCGGTACAAGGCGGGCCTCGGCGAGCAGGGCCAGGACTACATCGCCCGAATGCTCGACTCGGCCGGACGCATGCGCCGACTCATCGACGACCTGTTGTCGTTCTCGCGGATCACGTCCAAGGTCCAACCGCTCGCCCCGGTCAACCTGAACGCCGTCGTCCGGGACGTGTTGTCGGACCTCGAAATCCGCGTCGCGCAGTCCGGCGGTCGCGTCGAGGTCGGCCCGCTTCCGACCCTGCCGGCCGACTCCGTGCAGATGCGGCAACTGTTCCAGAACCTCGTGAGCAACGCCTTAAAGTTCCAGCGGCCCGGCGTCCCGCCGGTCGTCACCGTCAAGGCCGAACCGCTGCGCGAGTTCCCGCCCGACCCCCCGTCGAACGGCACGAATTCGACGCCGCACCGGACCGGCTTTCGCATCACCGTGGCGGACAACGGCATCGGCTTCGAGGCCCAGTACGCCGACCGCATCTTCGAGTTGTTCCAGCGGTTGCACGGCCGGCACCAGTACGAGGGGACCGGGCTGGGGCTGGCCATTTGCAAGAAGATCGCCGAGCGGCACGGCGGGGCAATCTCGGCGAAAGGGTATCCGGGCGAGGGATCGACGTTTATAATCGACTTCCCCACGCCTTTTGAGGCAGAAGCTTACCATGCCCCACCGATCTCAACTGGTGACGATTCTCGTCGCCGATGACGACGCCGACGACCGCCAACTCGTCGCGGAAGCGTTCGAGGAGGCGAAAGTCCGGAACGACCTCCGCTTCGTGGAAGACGGAGTCGAACTCCTGGAGTACCTGCAGCGCCGCGGCAAGTACGCCGAGCCGGCCGAGTGCCCCCGCCCGGGCCTGATCCTGCTCGACCTGAACATGCCGCGGATGGACGGCCGGGAGGCCCTGAGCCGCATCAAGGGCGACCGCAACCTGCGGGCCATCCGGGTCATCATCATGACGACCTCGAAAGCCGAGCAGGACATCGTCAACTCGTACGACCTGTCGGCGTCCTCGTACATCACCAAGCCGGTGAAGTTCGAGAGCCTGGTGGACGTGGTTAAAACGCTCGGCAAGTACTGGCTCGAAATCGTGGAGTTGCCCCCGGATGAGCCCGACACTTTCGCCTGACGGCCCGGTCCGCGTCCTCCTCGTGGACGACGACGAGGACGACTACGTCATGACCCGGGACGTGGCCGCGAACATCCCCGGCCGGCCGATCCGCCTCGACTGGATCGCGGACTACGACGCCGCCCTGGCCGCGATGGCCCGGAACGAGCACGAGGTTTACCTCATCGACTACCGCCTGGGCAAGCGGACCGGCCTCGAACTCTTCTTCGAGATGCGCCAGCACGGGTGCGTCGGCCCGGCCATTCTGCTCACCGGCCAGAGCGAGTTCGAGATCGACCTCGAAGCGACCGCCGCCGGCGCGGCCGACTACCTCGAAAAAAGCCGGCTCGACGAAGTCGTCCTCGAACGGTCCATCCGCTACGCCATCAAGCAACACGCCCAGGAGGCGGACCTCGAGCGCAAAGTCCTCGACCGGACCGCCGAGTTGGCCGCCGCGAACGCCCGGTTGCGCGAAGCCGACCGCCGCAAGGACGAGTTCCTGGCGACCCTGGCCCACGAACTCCGCAACCCGCTCGCGCCGATCCTGAACGCCGTCGAAATCTTGCGGATGCAGCCGGACAACCCGAAGGTCCTCGACACGGCACGCGGCCGCATCGAGCGCCAGGTCGCCCACCTCGTCCGGCTCATCGACGATCTGCTCGACGCGTCGCGCATCACCCGGGACAAGTTGAGCCTCACGCTAGAGGCGATCGACCTGCGCGAGCCGCTGCAAATGGCCGTCGAGACGAGCGGCCCGGTCATTGAAGCCGGCGGGCTGACCCTCGAGATCGAGTTGCCGCCCGAGGACGTGCCCTTGCCCGTGACCGGCGACCGCGTCCGGTTGGCCCAACTGTTCACGAACTTGCTCAACAACGCGGGCAAGTACACTGAGAGCGACGGCCGAGTTGTCTTGCGCATCGAGACCGACGGCGACGAGATTACGACCCGGGTGATCGACACCGGCGTCGGCATCCCGCCCGAGATGCTCACGAGCGTTTTTGAACTCTTTTCCCAGGTGGACCGCACCTTGAACCGGTCCCAGGGCGGCCTCGGCATCGGCCTGGCGCTCGTCCGCCGGCTCGTCGATCTGCACGCCGGGGACATCACCGCGTTCAGCGAAGGGACGGGCCGCGGGTCCACGTTCACCGTGACGCTGCCCGTCCGCCGGGGTTAGCCGATCGCCGTCTTGTACGCAGCCGGGTGGAAGCCGACGAGGACCGTCTTGCCGACGACGGCCGTCGGGGCGCGCAAGTTGCCGGTCGGCCCCATGATCTTGCTCAACAGCGTTGCGTCGTCCGGCCGGTCCGCGGCCAGGTCGAAGGTCTCGATTTTCGTGCCCTTCATGGCGACCAGGGTGTCGATCCCGGCGAGCAGTCGGAGGGCTTCGGCCGGGCCGTACCGCACCTTGACGGCGTCCACCGTCTCGGCCGGCGTCACCCCGAGGTCGGTCAGGTAAGCGTCGGCCTTCTTGCACGTCGTACACGACCGGCGGGCGTACATCCACGAAATCGCCTTGGGCATGGGAACACTCATCGGGGGTGACGAAAACAATCCCGCAGCGATTGCCGCCTGCGGCGGGGCCGTTAGCGGCTGCCGTGGGCTTTGAGCAGTTCGTGGAAGCGGGGGTCTTTGCGGATCGACTCCAGGTCGCGGTCCTGGGTCATCGACTGGAAGTCGCTGTACCCGAGTTCGACGGCCTTGCGTAGGGACTGAATCGCCAGATCGGGTTGGGCCAGGCGGGCGTACCGGCAGGCCAGGTCGTAGTGCGCGGCGGGGTCGGCCGGGCGGAGTTGCACCAGCGTCTGGTCGAGCTTCAACCCTTCCTTCACCATGCCCTTTTCGCACAGGTTCTCGGCCTGCACGCGGAGGGCATCGGTGTGGTCGGGGACGATCCGGAGCAGCGCGGAAAAGAAGTCGAGTTCGAAGTCGAGTTGCGGCCGCTCGGACAGTTGCAACAGAACGGCGTTGCCCTGGGAGGACGGGCGCTTCTTGGGGCTGGGCATGGCGTGTCTCCCGCGTTCCGACCGTGACCGGGCAAGACTCCGGCGGCACACATGGGGGATTATAGCCGGGCGTCGCCGAGTCTCAATTTCCCGGCGTGCGGATGCGGGGGAATTCGGCCGGATTGCGCCGCACCGTCGGGTCCATGCGAACGGCGCTGGCGGGTCGGCCCGTCAGCGCCTCGGTTGACCGGTCGGTCGATTTAAAGAGCGGTCGGCTTGGCCGGCGGCTCTTCCTCGTCGAGGTCGTCCTCGTCGTCGTCCTCGTCGTCCAGATCGTCGAGGTCGTCCTCGTCGTCGTCCAGATCGTCGAGGTCGTCGTCGTCGAGGTCGTCGTCCAGATCGTCGTCGAGGTCGTCGTCCAGATCGTCGTCGTCGTCGTCGTCGTCGTCCTCAACCTCCTCGGCGTCCGCGGCGCGGATCGTGGGGGGCAGGAACTCGGGCTCGAGGTCCGGGAGGCCGGTCGCGGGGAGAGCCGCGAGGGCGAACAAGCGTCGTGCGGACATGCAGGCTCCTTCAAAGGTTTCGACAGCGGCCGGCGGGGGCCGTCAACGGATCGGACTCCGCCGGCGTAGACTCCAATTTCTCGGCGACTCCGCGGGAAAACGTCCCCCGCGTCGGCGTGTCAGGCGGTTCTTTAGGGACACTCCCAAACCCTGTCAAGCGAATCGCCGGGGGAAGTTTTTTTCCGGCGTTCCCCCGGGCCGAATCGGCGGCCGAACTACGCCGGCAAATGCGCCCGGCCCTCGGCGATGACTTCGGTCAACAGCGGCGGCGGCGGGCCGAACTTCGCGGCGTACTCCGCGGCCGTCGGGTCGAGCCGGACGGCCATTTTGCTGGCGTGGTGCAGGGCAATGTCGGCGAACTTGTGGTCGAGGAACGGGTTCTTGAACCGCTCGACCGTTTGCTCCGCGAACCGTCGGGCCGAATCGACCCGGCCGTCCAGCGTCGGGACGATCTCGTCGGCGAGCAGCCGCGCGAGCCAGGCCCCGAGTTCGGGGTCGTTCACCGCGTCCCGCACGATCGAGAAGCCCCGCGGTACAGCCTTGATGAGCAGGGCCGTGTGCGCGGCGTTCAGGATGCGGACCTTGCGCAAGAAGTACGGCTCGACGTTCGGCGTGCGGACGATGGCCGGGTGTTTGAGCCGGAACTGCGACTTCGGGTCGTCCTCCAGGGCGAAGAAGGCGAACGGCTCGGCGACGATCAGCATGGGGTCGGTTGCCAACAGCGGGTGGTCCGCCGGCGTGCCGGTGACAATGCGGTCCACGAGGGTGTGCAGCCAGACGCACTCTTCGGTCAGCCACGTCAGCAGCGGCGTGCCGCGGCCCCAGCGGACGGCCAGGTCCATGACCTTCGCCCGCAACAGGGTCGCGTTGAACTCGATCAGTTCGCACGGAATGATTGTCGGCCCCGGCAGCCCGGCGTCGAACCGGGCCTGCAGCACCGCGAGCAACTTCGCCGGGAACGACCGCGGGACGGCGTCGGTCGGCAGGTCTTCCATGTCGAGCGTGTACCCGGCCTCCGTCGTGTTCGACAGGATCGTGTGCAGGTGCGGGGACCGCGCCAGGTCGAGCACGTCGGCCCACCCGGTCGAGGCCGGGATGACGCGGCTGATGCTCTCGCAGACCTCGACGCGGTCGATGACTCGGTTGTTTTCGTAGCCGCGGACGGCGACGTGGTAGCGGCCGTCTTGCTTGTTCAACCCGTCGGTCCGGCCGCCGCCGCTCGCCGTCGATTGCACGACGACGACGCGGCCGACGTTCTGGCCGTCGGTGTTGCCCTGGTGGATGAACAGGTCGGCGAACGCGCGGAGGAACCGCCCGGACCCGAACTGGAGGACGGTTTCGGTCAGCGGGGTCGCCGGTGGCATGGTAGCACTCGTGGACGGGGGGAGTCGTGGGGTTCGATTACCCGCCGGCGTGCGAACGACAACGCCAAGTCGGTCCCTATCATGGGCGGACGGCACTCGGCCGGGACCATTTCGGGCAAGGGCGGGGTTTCCGTGTCGCAATCGTCGGCGTCGGTGCGGGGCGGCTTCATTCTGGGGGTGCTCGCCTACGCCTGGTGGGGCCTCATCCCGCTGTACTTCCGGCAAATCCGCGACGTGGACGCGGTCGAAATCCTCTCGCAGCGCGTCGTCTGGTCGGTCGTGCTGCTCGCGGTCATGGTCGCCATCCTCGGCGGCGGGCGGGACATCTGGCGCGTGCTGCGCGACCGCAAACTGGTGCTGACGCTCATGCTCAGTGCCGCGCTGATCGCCGTCAACTGGCTGCTCTACATCCACGCGACAGTGACCGACCGGGTGACCGAGGCTGGGCTGGGGTACTACGTGATGCCGCTGGTCAACGCCTTCCTGGCGACGATCTTCCTGGGCGAGAAGTTGCGGCCGGCCCATTACCCGGCGCTGGCCCTCGTTGCCGTCGGGGTGGCGGTCCCGCTCGTCGTGCTGGGCAGCGGCTGGCTGGCCGTCGTGCTCCCGGTGAGCTTCGGCTTGTACAGCCTGGTCCGCAAAAAAGTCGCCGTCGAGAGCTTCACCGGGCTGGCCGTCGAGACGCTGCTGCTGCTGCCCTTTTGCCTCGCCTACCTGGCGTACTGCGAAACGACGGGGCGGTTGAGCTTCGGCGCGGACCCCACCGTCACGGCGCTGCTGGCCGGCGGGGGGATCATCACCGTCGTGCCGTTGCTGGCGTTCACGATGAGCCTGCGGCGACTGCCACTGTTGGCGGTGACGTGCGTTCAAGTCATCTCGCCGACGATGCAATTCGTCGTGGCCATTTTCTGGAACGGTGAGCAGCCGCCGTGGCCGATGTGGGTGGCCCTGGGGTGCGTCTGGGTCGCCGTGGCAATCTTCATTGCGGACGCGGCCCGGTACGCTCGGCGTCGGTGAGCGGCCGGGTCGGCATCTGCTGCGCGTCGAGGCCGCCGTCCACGGCGATGACGACCCCGGTAGCGTACCGGGCGGCGTCCGAGGCGAGGAAGACGAACCACCCGGCGATGTCGTCCACGACCCCGATGCGGCCGAGGGGGATTTGCCCTTCGACGGCCCGGCGGGCGGCGGGGTCGGACCGCAGGCCGTGGTCGGTCAGCGGCGTCTCGACGAGGCCCGGGGCGACGGCGGCGGTCGTGAACCCCCGCGGCGCGAGTTCGACGGCCAGTTGCCGCGTCAGGGCGTTGATCGCCCCCTTGCTGGCGTCGTACAGGGTGTGCGCCGGCTCGGACCGCGTGCCGTTCAAACTCGTCGTGAACAGGATGCGCCCGCCGCGGCCGACCGCCTCCGCCCGCCGCACGACCGCTTGCGTCACGGCGACCGCGACCCAGACGTTGAGGCCGAACACGAAGTCGAAGTCGCGGCGGGTCAGGTCGAGGAACGCCGGCTCGCGGAAGGTGCCGACGTTGTTGACGAGGACGTCGATCCCGCCGGCCAACTCCCACGCCTGGCCGACGAGTTCCTCGGCCGCCCCGTCCCGCGACAAGTCGTGCGGCACGTAGCTCGCGTCCGGGAACTCCGCGAGGACCGCCCGTACTTCGGGGCACGCCTCCAGCGGCCGCTCGGAGGTGAGCACCACCCGCGCACCGGCCACAAGCATGGCCCGCGCCGCCGCCAGGCCGATGCCCTGACTGCTGCCCGTCACGAGTACCGATTTGCCGCGCAGCATGAGACGCCTCCGTGAATTGCCGGTCTTCTGTAGCTGGCCGCTGAGAGGCCGGACTGCGCTTGCACGCCAGGGGAGCCGACCACCCAGGCCATCGACCGGCCTCACAGCGGCCAGCTCCAGAAGACCCGAGACTGACCGTCCGTCTCGTCGCCCAGTATCTGCGGGTTTCCTGGAGCTGGCCGCTGTGAGACCGGACTTACTTCCTCGGGTGGGAGTCAACGACGCAGACGATCGACCGGCCCACTGCGGCCAGTTCCAGACGAAGCCCTAGGCTAGACTAGCCGCACGGCCGGGTGGGCCGCGACAACAATCCCCGCCCGCGTGGCTAATCTCGGGGTGATGCCGGGCCTCGGACGGCGGTTAGGGTGGCATGGCAGAGTGGAAGTTGGTTCAGTCCCAGATGTGGGACGGTTTCGGGTCGAGTTTCCCAGTTGTGAGAACGTGTTTCGGCCGGGATTTGCAGGATTTCTCGCAGAACTCGTTGAAGCGGCTCTGGCCCGTCACCCGGCTCTGAAATTGCTGAAACAGCCGGTGAATCGCGTTCGGTTTCTGGTATCAATAGTCACTCGTCCGGCGACCGCGGGCCACTGCCCTGTATTTCGAGATGGAACACCGTATGGCCGACGCTGCCCCCGCCCTGAATGCCGTTGCGACGCCGTACAAGGCGACGACCCGCCGCGCCATCTCGACGGCGTCGTTCTGCCTGGGCCTCTGGGGTGCCCTGACCTTCTGGATGTACCCGTTCGGCTTTTTCATCGCCAACGTGGCCGTCCTGCTCGCCGTGATCTCGATCGTCATGGGCTACCGGTCGGGCGAAAAGGGCGAACAACTCGCCTGGCTCGGCCTGCTGTTCGGCGCGACCGGGGCCGGGGCCGCGATCACCTGCTACCGCTTCATGCAGCTCGCCTTTGAAGGCACCGTGCCGACGATGCTGCCCTAAGACTCTGCCCGGACCGACCGCACGACTCCCGCACGAACGAACCGAGGCTGCCGAGATGGCCCAGATTTTCCCGAAGAGCATGAACGTCCTGGCCCGCATGTCGATCCTGGCCGTGCCGTTCCTGGCGGCCGGGGGCGGCGCGGCCGGCACGGCGTTCTACCGCTCGGACTACACGACCGGTGCCCGGGAAGTGACCGAGCAGCCGATCCCGTTCAGCCACAAGCACCACGTCGCCCAACTCGGCATCGACTGCAAGTACTGCCACACGTCGGTCGAGGTGTCGGCCAACGCCGGCTTCCCGCCGACCAAGACGTGCATGAACTGCCACCAACAGATGTGGCAGTCGGCCGACCTGCTCGACCCGCTCCGGAAGAGCTACGCGACCGGCACGCCGATCGCCTGGAATAAGGTCCACAACGTGCCGCACTACACGTACTTCAACCACTCGATCCACGTCGGCAAGGGAATCGGCTGCTACTCGTGCCACGGCAACATCGACGAAATGAACCTCATCTACCAGTCCAAAACGCTGTTGATGGAGTGGTGCCTGGCGTGCCACCGGCAGCCGGAACTGCACCTGCGGCCGAAGGACGAGATTTACAACATCAAGTGGAAGGCCGAAGACGTGACCAACCCGGACACGGGTAAGCCTTACGACCAACTGACCCTGGGCAAGCTCCTCAAAGAAGCCCACCAGGTGCGCGAAGCGACGGTCCTGACCAACTGCTCCATCTGCCACCGCTAACGCCGCGGCTTGTTGCGACCGACACGACGGATTTTGAGGGATTCACGCATGCCGCCCGAGACCACGAAAGCCGCAGCCGGCGAGCAGTACTGGCAGTCGATCGACCAGTGGATGGACTCGACGCAGTTCGAGACGCTGATGAAGAACGAGTTCCCCGAGGACGCCGGCGAGTGGCTCGACCCGGTCAGTCGCCGCCAGTTCCTGACCGTCATGGGCGCGTCGGTCGCCCTGGCCGGGGGCGGCATCGGCTGCAACCCGTCGCTGAAGCCCGCGCCGGCCCGCAAGGTCGTCCCCTACGTCAAGCAGCCGGACCAACTCCTGCCCGGCGTGCCGCTGTTCTTCGCCACGGCTTACGCCCAACAGTCCGGCGTCGGCCTCGGTCTGCTCGTCAAGCAGACGGAAGGCCGGCCGATCAAGGTCGAGGGCAACCCGAACCACCCGGGCAGCCTCGGTTCGACCGACCTCTACGCCCAAGGCTCGATCCTGAGCCTGTACGACCCCGACCGCGCCAAGGAAGCCAAGCTCTCCGGCAAGTCCGGCGGGTACGACAACTTCATCACGAGCATCAAGACCGAACTCGAAAAGCAAGTCGGCAAGCAGGGCGACGGCGTCCGCTTCCTGACCGAGCCGAGCACGTCCCCGACCTTCATCGCGCTGTTGGACGAGTTCACCAAGCGGTACCCGAAGGCGAAGTGGATTCAGTACGAGCCGATCAGCCGGGACAACTCGCGGAAGGCGATTCAGGCCGCGTTCGGTGCCCCGGCCAACGTCGTGTACAAGCTCGACAAGGCCAAAGTCGCCCTGTCCCTCGACGCCGACTTCATGGTGTCCGGCCCCGGCGCGGTCCGCTCGGCCCGGGACTTCATGAAGAACCGCAAGGTCCGCACGGTCAAGGAAGCGATTGCGAACGGCGAGGGCATCCCGGTCGAGTCGATGAACCGGCTGTACGCCGTCGAGACGATGTTGACCTCGACCGGGGCCGTCGCCGACCACCGACTCACGCTGAAGCCGTCCCAAATCCCCGACTTCACGAAGGCCCTGGCGGCGAAACTCGGCGTCGCCGGCGTGACCGCCCCGGTCTTGACCGGTCTCGCGGCCCAGTGGCTCGAACCGCTCGCCGCCGACCTGCTCGCCGCCAAGGGGGCGGCCGTGGTCCTCGTCGGCGACCAGCAGCCGGCCGCGGTCCACTTCCTGGCCCTCGCCATCAACGAAAAGCTCGGCGCGTTCGGCACGACGGTCACCTTCACCGAGCCGATCGAGACGCGGCCGACCGACCTGAACGACCTCAAAGTCTTGACCGACGACATGAAGGCCGGCAAGGTCGATCTGCTGTTCATCCTCGGCGGCAACCCGGCCTACGACGCCCCGGTCGATTTCGACTTCGTCGGTGCCTTGAAGGGTATGAAGGGGACAAAAGTTCGCCTGGGCGTTTACGAGGACGAGACCAGCTTCGACGGCCAGTGCCAGTGGTTCTTGAACGCCTCGCACTACCTCGAAACTTGGGGCGACGTGCGTGCCTTCGACGGCACCGTCAGCGTCCAACAGCCGCTGATTGCCCCACTGTACAACGGGAAATCGCCGCTCGAACTCCTGGCCACGCTGCTCAGCTACGGCATCAACGACCCGCTCGAACTGGTCCAGGCGACCTGGAAGAAGTTTCACGACGCTACGGCCAAGGGGACCGACTTCGAGGCGTGGTGGCAGAAGTGCCTGCGCGACGGCGTCGTCCCCGGCACCGCGATGCCGGCCAAGACCGTCGCGGCGGTCAAGCCGGTCGGCGAAGTCCTCGCCGACAAGGCGTTCGCGGTCCCGGCCGCCAAGCCGGGCCTCGAAGTCCAGTTCCGCCCCGACCCGACCATCTACGACGGCCGGTACGCCAACACCGGCTGGCTGCAAGAGACGCCCAAGCCGATCACGAAGTTGACCTGGGACAACGCGGCCATCGTCAGCCCGGCGACCGCCGAGAAGCTGGGGATCACGAACGCCTTCGGCTGGACCGGCGGCGAGAACGGCCGCACGATCGCCGACCTGGCGAAACTGACCCTCGACGGCCGGTCGATCGAAAATATCGCCGTGTTCATTCTGCCGGGCCACGCCGACGACGCGATCACACTGCACCTCGGCTACGGCCGGACGCACGCCGGCAAGGTCGGCACCGGGGACGAGAAGGGCGCTCAAGGCCCGGGCTTCAACACCTACGTCCTGCGGTCGTCGTCGGCACCCTGGAACGCGACGGGCGCGGACCTCGTCAAGAAGTCCGAGACCTTCTTCCTGGCCTGTACCCAGGGCCAGTACCTGATGGAGAGCCGCAAGCCGGCCCGCCACGCGACTGTTGCCCAGTTCAAGGCCGACCGCGAGTTCGCCCAAATCCCGCCGGCGTCCGCGGCCGAGTACAAGGAGTTGCGCGAACTCACCCCGGGCACGGTCGAAGACTTCAAGCGGCTCGGCTTCAAGCACCCCTACGAGCAGCACCACGACTCGGCCCACGGCACCGAACACGCCGCCCACGAACCGCACGACAAGCGGATGGTGCCGCTGTCGCTGTACCCGACCAACCCCAGCACCGTGAACGGCGTCGAGGCGTCGAAGTCCTACCGCCGCTGGGGCATGGCCATCGACTTGGGCGCGTGCATCGGCTGCAACGTCTGCGTCATGGCCTGCGTCTCGGAGAACAACACCCCCGTGGTCGGCAAGGAAACCGTCACCAAGGGGCGGGCGATGCACTGGATCCGCGTGGATCGGTACTTCTCCATCCCCGGCGACGAGACGCAATCGGACGAACTCGGTGCCGCGAACTCCTCCGCGGAATACCGCGCCGGCCAGGTCAAGCGGTCCGACAGTATCCGGACGCACTTCCAGCCGATCGTCTGCCAGCAGTGCGAGAAGGCCCCGTGCGAGGTGGTCTGCCCGGTCGCCGCGACCGTTCACTCGGCCGACGGCCTGAACGACATGGTCTACAACCGCTGCGTCGGCACGCGCTACTGCTCGAACAACTGCCCGTACAAGGTCCGCCGGTTCAACTTCCTGCAGTACTCGGACTACAACAGAGAGAGCTTGAAGCTGCTTAACAACCCCGAGGTCAGCGTTCGCACCCGCGGCGTGATGGAAAAGTGTACGTACTGCGTGCAGCGGATCCGCAACGCCGAGATGGAGACGGAGCGAGAGTTCGACAAGCGGAAGGTCGCGGGCAAGACCGACAAGTTCGGCCGGCCCAAGATCATGGACGGGGAGATCGTCACCGCGTGCCAGGCCGCCTGCCCGACCTCGGCGATCACCTTCGGCGACCTCAACGACGACTCGAGCGCGGTCCTGCGGGCCAAGGCCGAAGACCACAACTACGGCCTGCTCGCCGAGTTGAACACGATGCCCCGCACCAGTTACCTCGCCGCGATCCGCAACCCCAACCCTGCCATGCCGAAGGGGGCCTAACCGATGGCGACCGTAATCCGACCGACGACCCCCGACGCGAGAACGTACAGCGCCCCGACGCAGTTCGCCCCGCACCCCGAGGGGCTGATCCTCGGCAACCACGACCTGGCGACCGTCGGCGACAAGATCGCCGACGTGTCGATCCAGGTGACGCCCACGCCCCGCGCCTGGTGGCTGTTCTTCCTCATCGGCTTTACGCTGACGCAAGGGCTGGTCGTCGGCGTCGGCTACCTGCTCTACCTGGGTACCGGCGTCTGGGGCATCAACCAGCCGGTCGCCTGGGGCATGGCGATCATCAACTTCGTCTGGTGGATCGGCATCGGCCACGCCGGCACACTGATCTCCGCGATCCTGCTGCTGCTGCACCAGAAGTGGCGGACGAGTTTGAACCGCTTCGCCGAGGCGATGACGATCTTCGCCGTCATGTGCGCGGGGATGTTCCCGTTGCTGCACATGGGTCGGCCGTGGCTTTTCTACTGGCTGTACCCGGTGCCGGTGAACTTCGCCGCCTGGCCGCAGTTCCGCAGCCCGCTGTGCTGGGACGTGTTCGCGGTGACGACCTACTTCACCGTGTCGCTGGTGTTCTGGTACGTCGGCCTGGTCCCCGACTTCGCCGCCCTGCGGGACGTGGCCCGCAACCGCCTGCAGCGCTCCGTGTACGGGATGCTGTCGATGGGCTGGCGCGGCAGCGCGATCCACTGGCGGCGGTACGAGAAGCTCTACCTGCTGCTCGCCGGCCTCGGCACGCCGCTGGTGTTCAGCGTGCACACCATCGTGTCGTTCGACTTCGCCGTGTCGATCGTGCCGCTGTGGCACGCGACCATCTTCCCGCCCTTCTTCGTCGCCGGGGCCATTTTCGCCGGCTTCGCGATGGTGATCTGGCTGGCGGTGCCCCTGCGGCAGTTCTACGGGATGAAGGACTTCATCACCGACAGGCACATGGACTTCTGCGCCAAGGTCATGTTGGGCACCGGCCTGCTGGTGAGCTACGGGTACTTCTGCGAGTTGTGGATGGCCTGGTACTCGCACTCGATCTACGAGTGGGACACGACCCTGCAGCGCGTCTGGTACGGGCCGTATGCGTGGGCGTACTGGGTGCTGATTTTGACGAACACGTTGATCCCGCAAATGCTGTGGATCGACAAGCTCCGCAAGAACATGTACTCGCTGTTCTTCATCGCCCTGTCGGTGCACATCGGCATGTGGTTCGAGCGGTACGTGATCGTGATCACGCTGAGTCGGGACCACCTGCCGTCGTCGTGGGGCCGGTACGCCCCGACTCAGTGGGACTACATGTTGTTCATCGGCACCATCGGTTTTTTCATTACCCTGTTCAGCCTGTTCGTGAGGTTCGTGCCGATGATCTCGATCACGGAAATGCGCGAACTCCTCCCGCACGCCCAGGGCGGCCGCGACGGGCACGCCGTCATGGAGAACGCCAAGTGACCACCACCGAAGACGACGGAACGGCCGTGTACGGCCTGCTGGCGGAGTTCGATACGGCCGACGGCCTCATCGACGCGACGCGCGCCGCCGCCAAAGAAGGCTACACGCGGATGGACGGGTACTCGCCGTACGCCGTCGGCGAGGTCGCGGACGCCCTCGGCTTCCCGCGGTCCGAGATCGGCGCGGTCATGTTCATCGGCGGGCTGTGCGGGGCGACCTTCGGGTTCCTCATGCAGTACTACCTGAACGGCATCGACTACCCGATCAACGTCGGCGGCAAGCCGATGTTCTCGTGGCCGCAGTTCGCCCCGATCACCTGGGAGCTGCTCGTGCTGACGGCGTCCCTCTCGGGCGTCATCGGCCTGTTCGTGCTGTGCGGGCTGCCGCAGCCGAACCACCCGCTGTTCAACGTGCCGCAGTTCGCCCGGGCGACCCGCGACCGCTTCTTTTTGTGCATCGAAGCGACCGACCCCCGTTACGACCCGACTTCGACCCGCGACTTCCTCGACACGCTCAAGCCGTTGAGCGTCGCGGAGGTGCCGGAGTGACCCGCATGACTTCGACCCCCCGGGCCGTCGCCGCCGTCCTGGCGCTCGGCGTCGCGACCCTCGCCGGCTGCCAGCAGAAGATGGCGACGATGCCGGCCCCGCGCCCCTACGAGGAGAGCGCGATGTTCCCCAACAAGCAGTCGGTCCGGCCGCTCGAGAAGGGCGTCATCCACCGCAACCAGCCGCTCGCCGACGACCCGCTCGTCGCCTGGCTGACGCCGGCCGGCAAGTCCCCGACCGTGTCGAAGGCGTGGAAGGACGCCGTGGACCCGACCGGGACCACGGCCCCGACCGCCGGTGCCCCGACCGACGTGGCGAACTTCGTCAACGAGTTCCCGTTCGAGGTCACGATGGGCGACCTGCAGCGCGGCCAGTCGCTGTACAACGCGGCCTGCGCCCTGTGCCACGGCGGCGCGGGCTACGGCAACGGCAAGATCCCCGAGCGGGGCTTCTTGAAGCCGCCGTCGTACCACGTCGATCCCAAGGGCGAGGAACACGACGCCGGGCACTTCGTCGGCGAGGCACGTAAAGACCTGGCCGTCGGCCACTCTCGCGGCTTCGACCGGTACGGTAAAAAGGTCGCGTTGAAGGACGCGCCGGTCGGCTACCTCTACCAGGTCATCACCTGGGGGTACGGCGGCATGGGATCCCACGAGACGCAGTTGCCCAACCCGGCCGACCGCTGGCGGGTCATCGCCTACGTGCGGGCGCTCCAGCAGAGCCAGTACGTCGAAGACAAAGACTTGCCGGCCAAGAACCGGGACGAACTCACGAAGGCGGGGGCGAAGTAATGGCCGAGCACCACGACGACCACCGCGAACCCGCGATCCCGACCGACAACGTCAACGCCGCCGGCCTCCAGACCGTGGCCCTTGGCGCGGCCGCCCTTGGCCTCACCGCCTTCGGCGTGATGGGCTTCCTGAACATGGGTCCGGCCGGCGAGTCCGGCTGGCGCGACCTGTCGATGACATACCTCATCGGGTGGGTCTTCTGGGCGAGCCTGCCGCTCGGGTCGCTGTTCCTGATCCTCGTCGGCATCATGACGAGCGCGTCGTGGGGCGTCGTCCTCCGCCGCTGCTTGATCGCCTCGCTCCGCACGCTCTGGCTGGTCCCGGTCCTGATGGTGCCGGTCGCCGTGAGCCTGTTCGTCGCGGACGGCGTGCAGTCCCCGTTCTGGTGGGCCGACCGCGGCTACCTGGGCGACGTAGGGACGGTGGCCGCGGCCAAGCACATGCGGCCCGAAGGGGTCGTCGAAGCCCAGCACAAGATTCACGACCTGCTCAACCCCTTCGGGTTCCTCGCCGTCACCGCCGTCGGCCTCGGGCTGATGGGCGTGCTGGCCGTCTACACGCTCGCCGTGATGAGGAAGAACGACCAGCACGACGATCCGGCCGCGTACCGGACGCTCCGCAAGCTCGCCGGGCCGGGGGTCGTTCTGTGGGTGCTGACGATGACGATCCTCTCGACGATCTGGGTGGCGTCCGTCGAGCCGACCTGGGCGTCGAGCATGTTCCCGATCGTGTACGGCATGAACTGCTTCCTGACGACCTTCTCGTTCTGCATCTTCGTGTTCTACACGATCAACGCGGACAAGGCGGACACGATGGCCATCGTCAAGGACAAGTTCCGCATCGACATGGGGACGCTGACGTTGACGTTCACGATGGTCTGGGCCTACGCGTCGTTCTCGCAGTACATGCTCATCTGGGCCGGTAACCTGCCCGAAGAAGTCGCCTACTACCGCAAGCGTGGCGACCACGGCTGGGAGTACCTGGCGTACTTCCTGATGGCGTTCCACTGGCTTGTCCCGTTCGTCGCGCTGCTGTTCCGCGAAGTCAAGACCGACACCCGGTTGATGCGGGGCATGTGCGTCACGCTCTTCTTGGCGTGCGTCGCCGACGTGATCTGGTGGGTGCTGCCGTGCGTGCCCCGCGAGTCGTCGGTGCTGCACGTGCCGATGGCCTTCGCGGCGGTCGTCGGCGTCGGCGGCGTCTGGGGTTACTTCTTCGCCCGCGAACTCGGCTCCCGCCCGGTGCTGCCGGCCAACGCCGAAGGTCAGTTCGTCGCGTCCTGGGGCCAACACCACTAACGCCCGCCGCGCCGGCCCCTCACTTAGGAGGGCCGCCGGCTCGCGTGGGGCCGACTACCGAGGAGAGACCGATGGCCGCCGTGAACCCCAGTGACTCGCCCCGCCCGGGCCAGCCGGCCCAAGAGCCGGCGTTGAACGTGTTGTTCGCGTCGATGTCCGGGATGGGCGCGGACGAGCACGGCACGCTCCCGCCGGGCGCGACCACCGAGAGCGTGCAGGCCGGGCACGAACCGGACCGCTTCAACGCCCGCGCCATCCTGTACGTGCCGCTGTTGATCGTCGTCACCGTGCTTGTCGGCTTCGCCATCGTCACGACGCTGTTCGCCACGATCGTCCGCAAGGCCGAGCCGAACGCGAGTACCGACGTGCAGGCCGCCGCCATCGGCACGCTGCCGATCAACGAGCGGTTCGCCCGGATCAGTTCGACCGACCCGAACGCCGCCGTGGCCCAACCGCGGCTGGAGTACTTCAAGCAGGTCGAATCGAGCCCGACCGACCCGACGCACTACCGGTCGAAGCGGCCCATCGAATACCCCGGGGCGACCTACGAGATTCGCCCCGAAGACCTGCGGCCGCAGAACTTCATCGACCCGACGCGGCACCGCAAAATCCTCGTTGAGACCGGCTACGTCGATCGGGACAAGAAGATCGCGTCGATCCCGATCGCCGACGCCATGAAACTGCTCCTCGACGGCCACAAACTGGCGATCCGCAAGTCGGACGCCGTCAAGGACAAGGACAACCTGGCTTACACCAACGTGAACGACGGGAAAGCGAAGCTGTCCAACTCGGGCCGCGGTGGTCCGTCGATGCCGGTTGCGGTTAAGCCTGAAGCGAAGCCCGCCGCCCACGAGCCGGCCAAGCACTAATCGACTGATCGTCGAGGGGTTGCCATGCGAGTCGCCGTTCTGATGCTGGGAGCCTTTGCCGCGCTAACTGCTGCGACCGGGTCGGCTCACGCCCAAGGCCGGTCGATGGGCTACGGGTTGAAGCCGATTCCCGGCGACAACGGCCCCAAGGAGCCGGAAGGCGTCGGCTTCACGCAGAACCTCGGCGAACCGGTCCCGACCGACCTGGAGTTTTACGACCACAACAACCAGCCGGTGACGTTGGCGGCCTGCATCGACGGCAAGCCGACGATACTGGTCCTCGCCTACTATCGCTGCCCGAAGCTGTGCAACCAGGTGTTGACGGGCCTGCTCGACGCTTTGAAAGACCTGCGGGCCAGGGACGTGAAGTTCACGGCCGGGAACGCCTTCAACGTGGTGATCGTCAGCATCGACCCGCGCGAATCGTCCCTCGGCCTGGCCCGGCCGAAGCGGATCGAGTTCTTGAAAGACTACCTCGGGACTTCCGAAGCCCCCGACGGTCCGGGCTGGCTGTTCCTGACCTCCAACCACGGCCAGGGCACCGACGTGAAGGCGGCCGACCGGAAGGTCCACGCGCTCGCCACGGCGATGGGCTTCGAGTACACCCTGCGGGCAAAGAACCGCAGCTTCGCGTTCGACCCCGATCGCGGGGATTGGTTCGACAAACGCGACGGTCGCCTCCTCGAATTCCACAGCCGGCCCGAATACGACTACGACCACAAGAGCGGCATTGCCATCGTGACCCCGGACGGCAAAATCTCCCGCTACCTGATGGGCATCAACTACGCCTCGCGGGACGTCCGCCTCGGGCTGGTCGAAGCGTCCGGCGGCAAGATCGGTACTGTGTCCGACGCGATTTCGCAGTACTGCTACGTGTACGACGACGTGAAAGGCCACTACAAGCCGACGCTGAAGTGGACGGCGATCATCGCCGTGCCGGTCATGCTCGGCATGTTCGCCATGATCTTTTTGTCCGTGCGGCAAGCCCGCCGCGAGAAGCCGATTATCGTGACCGCCGCCGGCATTCGGCCGGGCACACCGACCGAATCCGCCGCCGCCGACGAGGGACGCTAAATGTTTGCCATCGAGATGTCCGCGATACTCCCGCCGCAAGCCTCCGAGTTCGCGGCCGGGTACGACCTGTTCTTCTGGTACATCACCGCCGTCATCGTCGCCGGCGCGAGTGTGGTGTTCGCCATGCTCGCCGGGTTTTCGTACCTGTACGCCCGCCGGACCCCGACCGACAGGACCCCGCGCATCCTCGGCTCGACCAAGGTCGAGGTGATCTGGACGGTCATCCCGTTCCTGTTCTTCATGTCGTTCTTCGTGATCGGCGTGCGGCTGTACAACGAGCAGGTCAAAATCCCGCCGGACGCCCCGGAGTACTTCGTCGCGGGCAAGCAGTGGATGTGGAAGATGCAGCACCCGGACGGCGTGCGGGAGATCAACGAACTGCACCTGCCGGTCTGCGACGAGCGCGACGCGAGCGGCACCCTGACCGAGCCGGGCGTGAAGATCACCGCCACCTCGGAGGACGTGATCCACGACTTCGGTGTGCCGGCCTTCCGGTCGAAGTTCGACGTGGTCCCCGGCCGGTACATCTCGGTCGGGTACAAGCCGACCAAGGAAGGCACGTACCACATCTTCTGCGACCAGTACTGTGGCCAGGGCCACTCGCAGATGATCGGTAAGCTCCACGTGCTGTCGAAGGCCAATTACGAGTCTTGGAAGCAGGGCATTTACCGGATGCCGGGCAAGAACCCGGTGGACGGGTCGCCGGCCTGGGAGGGCCGCAAGCTGTTCCTGAAATTGCAGTGCAACTCGTGCCACAACAACGAGCCGAACGCCCGCGCCCCGCAACTCGCGGGCATGTACGGCGAGTACCGGCCGCTCGAAGACGGCACGATGCAAAAGTTCGACGACGAGTACATTCGCCGGTCGATCCGCAACCCGATTTCGCAAGTCGCCGCCGGGTGGAAGACGATTATGCCGGCTTACGGGAGCAGTCAGGTGGACGAGATCGAACTCCGCAACCTGACGGCGTACATCAAGAGTTTGAAGAAGGGCGAGCGGCTGCCCGACCGCACCGAAATGGCCCCGGCCCCAGTCGGTGCCCCGGTTCAGGCGTCCGAAGGCAACAAGTAACGGCGAAATTCCCCCCGCCGCGCGGTTCCGCGGGCGGGTTGACATTCATCTTCGAGGAGGCCCGACCCCATGACCACGAAAGTGCCCTACCTGCACTACACGCCGCAGTCGATCCCGACGCCGGAACTGCCGCCCGAGCAGGAGAAGAAGCGCCAGCACTATCTCAACCACGACTACGGCGTCCTGTCGTGGCTGTTGACGGTGGACCACAAGCGCATCGGCCTGATGTACCTCGTCACGGCCAGCGTGTTCTTCCTGTTCGGCGGCCTGGCGGTCATGCTGGTCCGGTTGAACCTGATCGTGCCGACCGGCGCAATCCTGGAACTCGACCAGTACAACAAAGCGTTCACCGCCCACGGCACGATCATGATTTTCCTCTTCCTCATCCCGGTCATCCCGGGGGTGTTGGGGAACTTCCTGGTGCCGCTGATGGTCGGGGCCAAGGACATGGCCTTCCCGAAGTTGAACCTGTTGAGCTACTACGTCTGGATCAGCGGGGCGCTGTTCTTCGTCTGGCAACTGACGGTCGGCGGCCTCGACACCGGCTGGACGCTGTACCCGCCGTACTCGTCGAAGTACTCGCACACCAACGTCCTGTACGCCGGCCTGGGGATTTTCATCACCGGGTTCGCGTCGATCCTCACCGCGATGAACATCATCGCCACGGTCCACAAGATGCGCTGCCCCGGGATGACCTGGAGCCGGCTACCGCTGTTCATCTGGGCGATGTACGCGACCAGCCTGATTCAACTCCTGAGCACCCCGGTGCTGGCCGTCACGGTCGTCCTGCTCGCCACCGAGAAGCTGACGGGCATCGGCATCTTCGACCCCGCGCTCGACGGCGACCCCATCCTGTTCCAGCACATGTTCTGGTTCTACTCGCACCCGGCCGTGTACATCATGATTCTGCCCGGGATGGGCGTCATCAGCGAAGTCATCACGTGCTTCAGCCGGAAGAATATCTTCGGTTACAAGGCCGTCGCCTGGTCGTCGGTCGGCATTGCCGTCGTCGGCTTCCTGGTCTGGGGGCACCACATGTTCCTCGCCGGCCAGGGCTACTACCTCGGGATGCTGTTCTCGATCCTGACGATGCTCGTCGCCGTGCCCTCGGCCATCAAGGTGTTCAACTGGGCCGGCACGATGTACAAGGGGTCGATCAGCTTTGAAGCCCCCATGCTCTACACGATCGGCTTCCTGGTCCTGTTCACCATCGGCGGCACGACCGGGCTGTACCTGGGCGTCATGGGCAGTGACATTCACCTGCACGACACGTACTTCGTCATCGCGCACTTCCACTTCACGATGGTCGGCGGGATGTTGATGGCGTGGATGGCCGGGCTGCACTTCTGGTGGCCCAAGATGACGGGCAAGATGTACTCCGACTTCTGGAGCCGCCTGGCCGCGGTCGTGACGATCGTTGGGTTCATCATGACCTTCATGCCGCAGTTCGTGCTGGGCTTCAACGGGATGCCGCGGCGGTACCCGAACTACGCCCCGGAGTTCCAGTTCCTCAACATCCTGTCGTCGGCCGGCGCGTCGATCCAGGGCATCGGCTACGTGATGCCGCTGTTCTACCTGACCGCGTCGCTGTTCACCGGCCGCAAGGCCGGGAGCAACCCGTGGCAGGCGACCGGCCTCGAGTGGCAGACGCCTTCGCCGCCGCCGATGCACAACTTCGACGAGACGCCGGTGGTCTACTTCCCGCCCTACGAGTACGCCCTGCCGAACGGCCTGGGGATGCTCGCCGACGCCGGCGTGACCCCCGGCAGCAACCCGGCCCTCGAACCCGCCTACGCGCCGGCTGCCGGCCAACACGAGGTATCTCATGGCAGCTAACGCCCACGCCGTCGCAGAGCACGCCGGCCCCGCCGGGCCGGTCGCGCATCACTTCAACAACATGCGCCAACAGCAGGCGACCGTCCGCTTCGGCATGTGGTTGTTCCTCGTCACCGAAGTTCTGTTCTTCGGCGGCGCGTTCTGCGCGTACACCTGCTACCGCATCTGGTTCCCCCGCGAGTTCGAGGCCGGCAGCGCCGCCTTGAACGTCGGCATTGCGTCGGTCAACACGATCCTGCTCATCACGAGCAGCCTGACCTGCACGATGGCAGTCCGCTCGGCGTACAAGGCCAACCAGGCCGGCATCAAGTTCTGGTTGCTCACGACCATCGTCTTGGCGGTGACATTCCTCGGACTGAAGGCCCGTGAGTATCACCTCGACTACGAGGAAGGGTTGATGCCGACGGCCAAGATGACCGTCGATTTGCAAAAGCAGGCCGACGGCAGTTACATGCCGCAAGAACGGTCGGTGTTCGCCATGAACGTCGAGAAGGCGTTGAAGCACAATCACTTCGACACGACGGGCGTCAACCTCGGCCGGGTGCAACTGTTCTTCCTGTTTTACTACGTGATTACCGGCTTGCACGTCTTGCACATGATCATCGGCGTGGGCCTGTTGACGTGGCAACTGATCCTCGCCCAGATGGGGTTCTTCAAGTACCCCGAGCGGCACGTGTACATCGAAGTGATGAGCTTATACTGGCACTTCGTGGACATGGTTTGGATGTTCGCGCTGCCGCTGCTGTACTTGGCCGGCCCGCACACGCTGCACCAGGCCGTCGAGCAGTTCACGTCGGCCGTCGGTCTCGCCACCGGCGGTAGCCACTAACAGGAGCGAACTCATGCAAACGGCACACGACACTCACGCCGGCCCGAAGCCGGTGATTTTCGAGGCGGCCGAACACCCGCTGCCGCCACTGGGCAACGTCCTCGTCACCTTCGCGGTGCTGATGGTGCTGGCCGCAGTCGCGCTCGCGGTCGGCTTCTCCGACCTGGGGCCGATGAAGGTCATCGCCAGCCTGGCGGTGACGGCGATTCAGGCGACGGTCCTGGCCGTGTTCTTCATGGACCTGCGCCAGGCCGACAAGCTCACCTGGCTGTGCGCCGGGGCGGCAATCTTCTGGGTGGTGATCCTGTTCACCTTTACGATCACGGACTACGTCACGCGGCACATCGTGTCGTACTAGTCCGCGTCAGGTGGGGGCTATGCGTTCGTTCGTCGTCGCCCGCCGGGGCCGGGTGTCCGCCCGGCTCGCGGCCCTCGGAGTCGCCGCCTGCGCCGGGTTCGCGGCGGTCGCCTGGTTCGGCTGGTCGTCGTCCGCGCCGTCCGGCTACGACCCCGGCCTCCGCTACCCGCACCGCACCGACGCGATCGTCTTGCAACCGCCGCCGTCGGAACCGCGGGACGCGACTCCCGTCGGCAACCTGACCGCGACGCTCGCCGGGTACGTCGAGGTGCCCGGGGCGCACGTCGTCTTACCGGGGGCCGTCCCGCCCGCCGAGCGCGAAGCCTTGACCGAAGCTCTTGACGACCTGTTCGGCACCCCCGCTGCTCCGCGCGTCCCGGACGCCACGGCGGTCGGCGACCTGGGCATGACCCCGGAGCACCTCGCGGCCGGTTCGCAGGTTTACCGCCGGCTGTGCAACCAGTGCCACGGGCTGACCGGGAACGGACAGGGTAACGCGGGGGACTGGATTCACCCGTTCCCGCGCGACTTCCGCCTGGGCCAGTTCAAGATCGCGGCGCACGGGTCGCGGCCCAGCCCCGGCGAGATGCGCCGCATCTTACGCGAAGGCGTGCCGGGAACGCGGATGCAAGCCTACGACCTGATCTCGGACGCCGACCTGAACGCCGTGACGGCCTACGTCGTTCACTTGAGCCAGCGCGGGGAAACGGAGTTGAAAGTGCTGGTCGCGCTCGCCAATGAGGAAGGGATAGAATCGGCGGAAGTCCCGACCCTGGTCGTGGCGGCCGCCAAGAAGTCCGCCGCCGACTGGCAAGCCGCGGCCGTGACGCCGAAAGCTCCGGCCGTGACGCTCCCGACGGGGGAAGACGCCTTGCGGCGGGGTCACGACCTGTTCGCGCGGAACTGCCTGGCGTGCCACGCCGGCTACGGGCACTCGGACAGCTACCGCTACGACGCCTGGGGGGTGGCCGCGCGCGTCACCGATTTGACGCGCGGGGAGTGGAAGTGGGGCCGCGAGCCGGCCGACGCGGTCGCCCGCATCCGCAACGGCATCCCCGCCGCCGCCATGCCCGCCAACCCGTCGCTGACGGCCGCGGAAGTCCTCGACCTGGCCGCGTTCACGAAAGCGATGAGCCGGCCCGACCTGCTCCCCGCCGACGTGCGGGCGGCCGTTTACCCGGACGCCGCCGAGTAGGGCGTGACGCTGCCCCGCCGCTCGCGGTTGAATCTCCATGACAACATCATCCATGAACGCCACCCCCGAACCGCCCTTCCGCACCGCACCGCGTTGGCTGTACGCCTGGTCAATCCTGACCGCGCTGGCGGCCGGCACGGTCGTCGTGCTGGGGTCGCTCATCACGACCTTCCGCGTCGGCATGTCCGACCCCGTCTGGCCGACCGAGCCGTGGTTCCTGGTCGTCAACAGCCACGTCTGGGTGCAAGAACCGGCGACCGGCTTCTTGATCGAGCACACGCACCGGTTCGTCGCCTGGGGCATCGGCCTGTTCGCGGCGGTCCTCGCCTTTGGGGCGTGGGCGACCGAACCGGACCGCAACTTGAAGTGGTGCGGCCTCCTCGCCTTGACGCTACTCCTCGTCGCGTACCTCGGCCTGCACGGTGAGATGGGCGCGGCCTGGCGCGCCCGCAAGGCCGGCGGCGAACTCCAGTGGCCGTTGAACACCGGGCCGATGTGCGCCCTCGCCGCGCTGGGGGTTCTGGTTGCCTGCGCTTCGTCCGCGCGGGGCCGATCGCCCGGCCGGTGGTTCCGGGTCGTCGCCGCGCTCGGCCTGGTCGCCGTCATGATCCAGGGGCTGCTCGGCGGCTACCGGGTCTTCCTCGACCAGCTCATGGGCACGCAACTCGCTGCGATCCACGGCTCGTTCGGCCAGGTGACTCTCGCACTGCTCACGGCGACCGTCGTGCTGTCCGCCCCGCGCCGCCGCGACGATTCGTTGCCCTTGTCCGAACGCTCAACCCTGTCGAACCTGACCGCCGCGCTGGTCGCCGGGGTAGTGCTGCAACTGGTCTGGGGCGTCTGGGTGCGGCACCTCGCGTCGCCGGTCGCGCAACGGCTGCACATCCTGACCGCCTTCGCCGTCGTCGGCCTGGTCGTCGCCGTCCTGATCCGCGTCTTCAAGTCGCCGCCGACCCGGTCGCACCTCGGCGGCTACGCCTGGCTTCTGGGATTCATCGTCGTCGGCCAACTGGTCCTCGGCGTCGAAGCCTACCTCGGCAAGTTCGCGCTGACCGGCCCGGAGGCGCTCAAGCCGCCGGAACTGCGGACGATCACGAGCTACGGCGCGGTCGTGCGGACGGCGCACACCCTGCTCGGGGCGGCGCTGCTCACCACGGTCGTGACCCTGGCCGT
Organism: Fimbriiglobus sp.; assembly: GCA_043744775.1. Lineage (GTDB taxonomy): Bacteria > Planctomycetota > Planctomycetia > Gemmatales > Gemmataceae > Fimbriiglobus. The sequence continues at coordinate 57,115 of JAYTUC010000208.1, forward strand.
GCGGGTCGCCCGCGGCCCGATGGTCATCCCGCTGGAAGTGGTACCCGACGCCTTCGACGAGCCGGCCGTCGCCCGCGAGACCTACGCCACCGCCGGAGCCGTGTAGAATGACCACTGCCCGACACCCCCGGCGGAGTACGCCCTTGAGTCTCGCCGCGGAAATTCCTGGGGAAGCACTGTTCGCGGTCGCGCCGGTGCCGGCGGCCGCCCCGCGAGGGACCCGGTCGCCCCTGGCCGACTACTTCGAGTTGACGAAGCCGCGCATCGCCCTGATGGCGCTCATCACCGTCGCCGCCGGCTACCTGCTCGGGTCGGCCGGCGACTTCCACTGGCTCGGCCTCCTGAACACGCTCCTCGGCGCGGGCCTCGTTGCGGCCGGCGGGAGCGCCTTGAACCACTGGCTCGAACGCAAGCCGGACGCGAAGATGCACCGCACCGCCCGCCGGCCACTGCCCGCCGGCCGCGTCGCCCCGGTCGCCGCGCTGCTGTTCGGGGTGACGCTGTTCGTCGCCGGGACGGCCTGGCTCGCGGTGACTCTGCCGTACCCCGGCGCGAGCATCGCCGCCGCGGCCACGGGCCTGTTGTACGTCGGCGTCTACACGCCCATGAAGCGGCTGACGAGTTGGAACACGGTCGTCGGGGCGATCCCCGGCGCGCTGCCGCCGATCATCGGCTGGTGCGCCGCCCAGGAGACGCTGACCCTGAAAGCCGTGTCGCTGTTCGCCATCCTGTTCGTCTGGCAGTTGCCGCACTTCTACGCGATCGCCTTCATGCACCGCGAAGACTACGCCCGCGGCGGCATGAAGATGCTCCCGGTCGTCGAGCGGCCGGACGGTTTTTACACGGGACTGGCGACGGTCGGCACCGCCGCGCTCCTCGTCCCGGTGACCGTCTTGCCGTTCGCCGCCGACGTGGGCCACTGGCTCTACCTGCTCGGGGCGATGCCGCTGGCCGTCTGGTTCTTGCTCCGCGCGATCCGCTTCGCCCGACACCGCACGACCGTCACGGCCAAGTCGGTGCTGCGCGGCTCTCTCGTTTACCTGACCGGCGTCATGGTCCTCCTCGCGGTGGACGGCCTCGTCGGCTGAAAGGATGTCCCGTGACGACAACGCTCCCCGCCGCCCCGCGCTTCCAGCGGCTCAAGACCGCCCTCACGCCGGTGCTCCTCGCCGTCGCCGTCGGCGGGCTGGCCGCGGCGCTACTGCTGCCGTCGCCGTTCAAGCCGAAGGCCAACCCGGTCGAGGAGCCGCCGGCGACGTTCTCGCTGCCGATCCCCGACTTCACGTTCACCGAGCGGTCCGGCAAGCCGGTGTCGCGGGCCGACCTCCTCGGCAAGGTTTGGGCCGCTTCCTTCGTCTTCACGCACTGCACCGGCCCGTGCCCGTCGGTGACCGCGACGATGGCCAAGCTGCAGGCCGACCTCGACCTCGCGCACAACGACGACGTTCGGCTCGTGACGTTCACCGTGGACCCGGGCCGGGACGGGCCGAAGGAGTTGCGGGCCTACGCGGACAACTTCCGCGCCCACCCCGACCGCTGGCTGTTCGTGACCGGCCCCGAGGCCGAGTTGCACAAGCTCATCAACGGCGGATTCAAGCTCCTCGCGGTGCCGAGCAAGCTGCCGAACCCCGTCGCGGGGCAAGAAGTCGATCACAGTTCGTTCGTCGCCGTCATCGACCGGCAGGGCAACATGCGCGGCGTCTTCGACGGCTACCGCGGGCCCAACGACGAGGGCGGCGTCCGCTACGCCGAGGGCCAAGTCCGCCTCCGCGAGCTGGTCGCTGAGCTGCGGGCGAAGTGACCCGACGAGCCGGACACTGACGAAGGCCAGCTCCGATGCAACTGCTGCGCGGCCGTACGACCGGCGTCTATTCGCTGGCGATCTCACCCGACTCGCGTTGGGTCGCGGCGAGCTCGCGACAAAACGTCCACGTCTGGGATATGCTAGATCCTGATAAGAGGCCGCGGCTAGTAAACGTTGGCACAACAGAGTCTTGCTATTTTATTTCCGACGAGTGTCTTTTTCTAGATACTGGTGCTGTTTGGATTTTTTCGATATGTCAAGAAGTAAATCCTTCGATTTGAAGGCCTCGGATTTCAGGTCTCTAGGTGCAGTTTCATCGAATGCCAGGTTCGCTTTGGGAGCGACAGGCTATGTGGGTTATTCGTGCTGGCGGCTTGAAGGTGTCGGTCAAGAGTTACGACGAGAACTTATCTGGTCATGGCCTGGTGGCAATAAGGTTTACGAAGCCGTATTCGCCCCCGATAGCCAGAGCTTTCTGCTCATGCGTGCGGCAAGTGAGGATTTGGCAATGTATCGGACGCTGGACATTGGAATATACCGGACGATTGACGGTCAAAGGTTGTCAACGCTCCAGTCTGATTCTGGACGGTTCCAACCCATTCGCTTTACGCCGGACGGCTGCAAAATACTGACAGCTCGCAGCACCCGGATTCTTAGCTGGGATGTGAAAAAAGGTTGTCAACATCAAACAATAGTTGTTAGCCCTACGAAAAAACAATTTCGCGACGTTGCCATACACCCCGGCGGGGCGATTTTAGCGGGCTTGAGCAGCGACGATGTCGTGTCCCTCTTCGACATTAAAAGTGGTGGACTTCTTCGCTCCTACGACTGGAAGATCGGTAAGTTGCAGTGCGTCGCGTTCACGCCCGACGGCACGGGATGCGCCGTCGGCAACTCACGCGGCAAGGTGCTGCTATTCGACGTGGAGTGACCCTGGCGAGCCGAGAGCGTCAGCGACTGGAGATCGAGGCACCTCCAGTTGCTGACGCTTCTGGCTCGCCGGGAGTCATCTCGACGCCGTCACGGCGGTCACCTTCGGGCCGCTGCCCAGCAGGCCCAGCACCGGCAGCAGCGGGACGAGCGACTTCTCCTCGTGCCAACTCGCGTCGGTGATCTTGAGGTGGCCGGGGCCGACACTGCCGCGGCCGAGCGTCGCGTCGAGCGCGAGCCAGTGGCCGTCGGCGAAGACTTCGAGCCACATGTGGTACGCCAGCGTCGGCTTGCCGTCGCGGCCGGGGGCGTAGACCAGCCCCAACGCCGTGCGCGACGGCACCCCCACCGCCCGGCACATCCCCGCGGCGAGCATCGCGTACTCGGTGCAGTCGCCGGTGAGCGCCTTCGCCGTCGCCTGGCAGGTCGCCATCGCCTGCGAGTACTCCGACGCCTTCATGTTGCGGTTCACCCACAACTCGACGGCCTTGGCCCGGTCCCACGCCGCCGCGTTCGCCGGCAAGTTGGCCGTCGCCTGCTTCGCCAGCGCCTTCACGGCGTCGTTGTCCCAGTCGATGAAGAACGAGTCGGACAGGTACTCCGCGCCGGGGTTGGCGGCCGCCGCCGGGCCGCTCACGAGCCGCGCCGCCTCGGGGCTACGCACCGCCTTGACCGTCCAGGCGAGGCCGACGCTCGATTGCCGGGCGTCGGTGGCGAACGCCTTCGCGGCGTCGGTGCCCTCCTTGAGCGTGAACGTGTAGGTCACGCTGCTCAGGTCGTGGACGTTCGCAATGGCCTGCGGCAGCGCGACCGACTGCGTCTCGTTCAACTCCGGTAGCTTCGCCGGCACCTTCAGCGCGAACTCGCGGGTCGTGCGCATCACGGTGATCTTGCCGCCGAGCGTCGGGTCGTCGGCGTCCATGCGCAAGGTCTCGAAGGACTTGGCGTCCACCCAGAGCGTCGCCGGCGGCACGCGGAAGCCCTCGACCGGCTCCATCGCCACGTCCACCCGCAGCGCGGCGACGGCCGGCCGGTCGTCGTAGATCACCAGGTCTTCGTAGGCCCTGGCGGTGACGGTGAACTTGACGACGCGGTTGACGCGGCCCTCCCACCAGCGGTAGTCGAAGGTGTCGCCGGGCTTCGGCTTGCGGTCGGCGAACAGCGTCGCCTCCTTGGCGATGCCCAGCACGCCCTCGGGGAACGGGATCGAGTCCTCGCCGCGGCTCAAGCCCTCGATCTTGACCTTGAGCCTGTTCCCCTCGACGGTCCCGGCGAGCGAGAGCATCTGGTTCTTGCCTAGCCCCTGGCGCATCCGCGTGACGAGCACTTGCCCCTCGGGCGTCTCGAGCGTCGAGTCCTCGCCCCAAATCTCCGCCGGCTGGCCGAAGCGCGCGACGTTGAGCTTTTGCGTCTTGGTGGCGTAGCGGAAGGTCTTGCCGTCGCGCTCGTACTCGCGCACGACGACGTGGTAAGACCCCGCCTTGACGCCCTTCAGGAAGGTCGCGTACCACGCCTCGTGGACGACCTTGCCCTCCTCCTCCGGCGGCTTGACCTTCGGCTCGACGGCCGGGGCGGGAGTCGGGGCCGCGGGCGGTTGGCCGCCGCTGGCGACGAGCTGCGTCTTGCCGCCGACGCTGCCCTTGGGCCGGACGGTGAGGAAGCCGGGCTTGTCCGCCTCGGCCGCCGCCGGCGACTTGGGCCGGATCACCAGGACGTTGCCGGGCGGCTGCGCGGCCACCGCGAGGGCCGAGGCGAGGGCGGCGACGACGCCGAGTAACGTGCGACCCATGACAACCCCTCGGGGAGCGCAAACCTGTCGTGCCGGAAGCGTGAGCGCCCGGAGCCTTCGGACGCACCGATCGAAGCGCAGGCTCAGGGTGCTGACGCTTCCGGCACCAATCAACTGCACTCAGTGTATCGGTTCAACGCCTCACCCGCCTTGATGGGGGCCGCGGGACCGTCGGCGCGGGCGCTTGTGGATCGAGCGCCCGCGGCGGCGCAACCGGCGCGGCCGGCCGATTCCTTAAATCCGGTCGGCGTGAGCGGTTGGAATCCTATAATGTCCCGTCTATCCCCGCCCCGACTGCGACGGGCGGGTAAATTATGCTGGGCCGGGGACTTGGGGGCTTGCCACTCGGCGACCCCCCGCACGCGACGAGCGACCCCGGCCGACCGCGCGAGGCCTCCTGGTGAAGACCACCGACCTGCTCACCCAACACCTGAGAGTCCACACCTACGGCGACTTCGCGCTCACCGACGCCGTGCGGCCGTCGCTCGACATCCCGATCCGCCCGCGCCAGGGCTACCGCACCGAGGTCTTCCGCGCCGGCGGCTTGCGGCTCCCGGTCCTCACCGCCGCGGTCACCGCCGAGAACCTCTTCGACGTGTTCCTCGACCTGTTGAGGCCCCTCGGCGAGACCTTGCACGTCGTCCTCGAAAGTAGCCACGGCGAGCGTACCGACCGGCACTCGGACTTCCGCCGCAATCACATCGACGCGGCCGTGCTGGCCAGCCACTTCTGCGAGTACGAAGAACTCCTCCTGAACGACGGCTGCACCGGCGTCGCCGTGATGAGTGCCCGCCGGCCGCTCGAAGTCCAGTTCGACGAGCACAAGCAACTCACCGTGTACGCTCCGGACTTGAAACCGTTCCGCCGGGTGTTGCGCGACCACGGCGTCGGCCGTAAAGGCAAGCTGCGCTTCCTGAGCGAGGCCGAGCACCTGCACCACAGTTCTGACGGCCACGGCGAGCAGTTCGAGCAACTGGCCCTGCGAATCGGCGTCTCGGACTTCCACCCCGTCTACAGCGACTGATGAGGACTTAAGGCGAGCCGTCCCCTCGCGTGGTACGGTGCCGGCCGGCACGGACGCCGGCGAGGTGCATCATGACGGACGACTCCCCCCACCGTCGACCCGCGCTCGCGATCGCGCTGCTGCTCGTCGTCGCGGGGCAGGCGGTCGCGGCGGTCGAACTTTTCGGCGGCACCGCCGGGCTGACCGACGACCGCCCCGTCGTCTCCGGGCGGCACCCGCTGCACCTCTACCACGCGACCCTCGGCGCGGCGACGCTACGCGAGCGCCGCACGACCTCGTGCTACGACCCCGCGTTCCAGGCCGGTTACCCGAAAACCCCCGTGTTCGACGGCGCGTGCCGGCCGGCCGAGTTCGCCCTGGCCGTGGCGCGGCTCGTTGGCCTGGACCGGCCCGCCGCGGCGTACAAGTGCGGGCTGGTCGCGCTCTGCTTGCTGGCCCCGCTGGCGTTCGCCGCCGCGGCGTGGGGGGCGGGGTTGCCGGGCGAAGTCAGCGTCGTCGCGGCCGTCGGCGGGGTGCTGGTCTGGTGGTCGGGGCCGGTCCAGGCGCTGCTGCACGCCGGGGCCGCCGACCTGCTGCTCGCCGGGCTGGCGGCGCTGCCGGCCGTCGCGGGGCTGGCGCGCTACTCGGCGTCGCCGGGGCCGGGCGTCTGGGGCGCGCTCGCGGCACTCTCGGCCGTCGGCTGGTACGCGCAGCCGCTCGTCTGGCTGGCGCTACTGCCGCTGGGCTTGGGGCACTACTTCGTCGTCGCGCCGCGGCAGGGCTTGGCCTGGCACCTTGGCCGGCTCGGGGTCACGCTCGCCGGCCTGATCCCGAACCTCGGCTGGCTGACGCAGTGGGCGCGCTTCTGGTGGCTGCGCTCCTCGGCGTCCGCGGTGGACGACGTGGCGACCTGGCCGGCGCTGCAAACCGTCGTCGGCGAGTGGGACGACTACCCGGCGCTGCTCGCCAGCGGCCCGCTCGGCTGGGCCGTCGGGCTGGCCGGGGCCGTCGGCCTCCTCCGCATGGTCCGCTCCGAGCACCGGCAGGCGGCGGGGCTGGTCGCCGGCGGCGTGCTGCTGGCACTCGTGGCCGGCCGCGTCGAGCGCTGCACCCCGGCGCTGCAGCACCCCGGCGCGGAACTCGGCGGGGCGGTGGCCGTCGCCTGGCTGGTCTTGCCCGCGGCTTATCTGGCGAGCCTCGGCCTCGCGGCGGCGAAGCTCCCGCCGGCGCGGCCCTGGCTGAGTGTCGCCGTCGCCGCGCTGCCGCTGCTTGCCGTCAGCGGCGACTTCGTCGGCCCGCGGCCGCTGCTCGTCGGTTTGGGCGAGGAGCGCGAGCGGGTCGTCGAGGCGCTGCGCCGGCTGACCACGGCGGACGCCCGCGTTCTCTGGGAGGAGCCGCCGCACGACGCGCCCGGCTGGAACTGGTCGGCCCTGCTGCCGACGCTCACGGGCCGCGCCTACCTCGGCGGGCTGGACGGCGCGGCCGGCGTCGAGCACAGCTACTGCGGCCTGCGCAACGGCCGCCTCAACGGCCGCTTACTCGCCGACTGGACCGCGGCGGAGCGGCAGGAGTTCGCCACGCGCTACAACGTCGGCTGGGTCGCGGCGCGGTCGCCGGAGGCCGTCGCCTGGTGGCTGGCCGACCCCGCCGCGTCGGAACTCGCCCGCCTGCCCGAAGGCCCGGCCGGCGGCAGCGTCACGCTGATCCGCCTCGACCGCCCGCCGAGCTTTTTCCTCACGGGCACCGGCACCGTCGAGCGCGCCGACCGCGCCAAGGTGGTGCTGACCGACGTGACGCCGGACGCCGACGGCGTCGTGACGTTGAGTTTCCACCACCAGCCGGGCCTGCGGCTCGCCCCGACGAGTGTCGTGCAGTGCATGGGCACCAAGGACCTGTTCGACCCCATCCCGATGCTGACGTTACGGCTGCCCGGCCCCGTGACCCGCGTCGTCGTCGCCTGGGACGACCCGTGAGCGACGCTCGAACGAAAACCGATTGACCGCAGAGGGCGCAGAGGACACATGAGAAAACCAAAGGCCGAGAAAGGCACCAAACCGTGCTAATACCCTTCGGAGGCCTGCCGCCACTGCGTCGATCAGGCCGCGAAGGAGGCCCACTCGGTTTTAGCTCTCTTGGCCTTTGTCTTTCTCCGCGCCCTCATGTGCCCTCTGCGGTGAATTGGTTTTGTCCAAGAACTCTCACTCCGTGTCGTGCGACAGCACCACGGCCTCGTTCTGCTTCCACTCGACGGCGAACTCGCGGCCGTCGCCTAGCGCCTGGCCTGTTCGCTCGTTGCGTACGCCCTTGACCGCGTCGCGGAATTGCAGCGTCACCGGCAGCGTCGCCGTCTTGATGCCCTCGGCGTTCGTCCCGCTCAGCGCGTCGCCCACCTCGGGGTTCAGGCCCAGGAACACGACCGTCCGCGCCTTGGTCGCCCCGACGGCCGGCTTCGACCAGTACGTGACTTCGTAGCCGAACGCCGCGTCGGGGGCGTCCTTCAGGCGCACGCGCGGCACCACCCCGGCGGCGGCGACGTGCTTCAGGAAGACCTCGCGCTTCGCCGCCGGCACCGGGCCCACGACGCGGAAGGCGTTGTACCACTGCGGCGACAGGTTCATCAGGACTGCGGTGCCCTTGCCGTACGCTTGCGTGTGGTCAACCGGCATCGCCCGCACCGCGCGGTGGTAGCCGCTGGGGTCGCGGAAGCAGGTGTTCTCGTAGGTCAGGAACTCCTTGTACGCCTTCCAGCCGTAGTTCTTGTCCTGATCGACCTCGACCCAGAACTTGCCGCCGAACACGTCGGTAGCTTGCAAGTCGGGGCTGTGCGGCACGCCGAACAGGGCGTCGAGCACCCCGCCCGCCGCGCGGCCCTTGCCGTGCTGGTCCCAGAGGCCCGGCAGGTAGTCGGCGATGACGGTGCCGCCGCGCTCGCAGAACGCCTTGATGTGCCGCGCCTCGGCGTCGGAGAGGGCGAGGCAGGCCGGCAGGATGAGCACCTTGTACTCGGCCGGGATGCCCTTCTGGATGACATCGACGTAGCTCAGGTAGGTGTACTGCATGCCGGCGTCGCGCAGCATGTTCTCCCAGGCGTGGCGGACGTGGCTCGCGCTCGCCAGCTTGTGGTCGTTGTTGCGGTTCGGCCAGCTCGAGCCGTGGGCTTGGGCGTCGAGCACCCAGCCCAGTTGGATCGACGGCTGGCTGTAGTAGATCGCCACGCCGTCGTGGACCCACTCGGCCCCCGCCATCAGCGGGCCGATTTTCTTGCCGGCGTCGAGGTACGTCGGCGCGACGACCTTGTGCCACGGCTTCGGCACCGCGCCGTCGAACCAGTCCTCGACCCAGGCGATGTGCCCGCGGTTGCCGTGGGCCAGGAAGTACCAGACCTGGGCGATGTCGTTCTCGGGCGTCTTGTGGAACAGGCTCGTCACCACCGGCAGCGCGTTCTTGGGGTTGAACGAGCGGGTGACGGCCTGCGCCGACCCCATGTCGTACGCCTCCAGGAACTGCACCTTGCGCATCAGCCGGGCGTAGTCGTGGCCGCCGTAAGCGCCCGGACTCTGGCCGCCGACGAAGCCGCAAGGTGTCGCCGGGTCGATGGCGTTGGCGTCCTCGACGAGGCCGCCCAGGAAGTTGGCGTAGTGGGCGTCGTTGAACGTGAGCTGGTCCAGAAACGGCCCGGCGTCGAAGTCCTTGACCTTCCAGGTCGGCAGTTTCACGCGGATGTCGTCGTAGGTCACCCAGCGGCCGCGCTCGGGCACATTACCGGCCCCGTAGACCTCTTTGAGCCACTTGGGGTAGGCGGTGGCGTCGTCGGTGACGCGCCAGATGGTGGGGTAGGCGAAGTGGCCCCACGACGGCTCGTCGTCCAGCGCGTAGGCCCCGCGGTTCGGCGACGACTTGACCGCGCCGATGTTCTTGCGCAGGTGGGCGCGCGCCTTCTCGCGGGTCGCGGTGTTGAGCGGCACGGGCCGCACGCCGGTGCCGCGCAGTTCGGCGACGTGACTCTTGACCTTGTCGCCGTCCCACAGGTGCAGCAGGCCCTTGTCGGCCGCGTGATCGACGTAGAAGCGCAAGCCGTGCTTGTCGATCCAGTCGAGCCGCCCCGTCTTCGAGCCTTCGGCGGAGATGTCGCGGTCGATGAACGCGCCGTTGTACCCGGTGTCGCGGCACCACTTGGCCGCGGCGTCGGTGAAGCCGATCGGCCACTGGGCGGTGTACGGCATGATGGCCCAACTAGGGAACGCCTTGGCGGCCCAGTCGCGGTCCTGCTTGACGCGCCGGAAGTCCTCCGAGTTCCGGACGTAGTCCTCGTAGGGGTCGGCCGCGCCGGCGGCGAGCGGTAGGCCAAGGGCGGCACACAGCGTGAGGGCGAGCAGTTTCAAGCGGGGGGCTACTTTCGAGAGGTGCAGGCGCAGCGTCGGCGGGGTCCATCTCGGCGCTGCGGGCGACGCGCTCACGCCGACGCCTTCGCCGGCCGCGCCGCGAGCGCGGCGTTGACGGCGTGGACGTAGGCGCGGCCCGACGGGGTCAGCGGCTTGACGAGGTTGTAGTAGAAGATGTACCACAGCGCCGCGACGCCGTCCATCGGGCCGATCTTCTTGCCCTCCTCATAAGGCCGGCCGTAGTACGAGATCGGCACCTCGTAGGTACTCGCCCGCGTCTTACAGACCATCGCCGTGATCTCGACTTCCAGACCGAAGCCTTTACTCGTCATCACGAGCGGCTTGATGATTTCGGCGCGGAAGGCCTTGTAGCAGGTTTCGATGTCGGACATGTTGCGGTTGGTGAGCATATTCGACAGGAACGTCAGGCCGACGTTGGCGAGGTAGTGGTAGAAGTACAGCACCCGCGCCGCCTTGCGGACCAGGAAGCGCGAGCCGAACACCACGTCGGCGTGGCCGCCGAGGATCGGGGCGATGACCTCCGGGATCTCGGCGGGGTCGTACTCGAGGTCGGCGTCCTGGATGATCAGGATTTCGCCGGTCGCCTCGCGGATGGCGCGCTGGATGGCCGCCGTCTTGCCCTGGTTCTTGGGCGACTGGAAGAACTTGATGCGCGGCTCCGCGGCGGCCCTGGCGCGGACGATCTCGGCGGTGCGGTCCTTCGAGCCGTCGTCCACGACCACGATTTCCTTCACCAGTGGCCCCAAAGCGAGGACGCGCGCGAGGATTTCGCTGACCGTCCGCTCCTCGTTGTAGACGGGGATGAGGACCGAGAGCTTCTCGAAGGCGGCGGGCGGGGTCGGGGACATTGCGTCAAGTTCCTGCGGGTTCAGTCGGGTCAACGGTCACGTCGGGCTTCGGGGCGAAGCGGGGGCGGATCACGCGGCACGGCACCCCGGCGGCGACGACGAACGCCGGCAGCGCCGTGGTCACCACCGACCCCGCGCCGACGACGGTGCCGGCCCCGATGTCCGCGAGGACTACGGCGTTCGCGCCGACCCAGGCCCCCGCGCCGATGGTGACGCACCGGCGCTCGCCGCCCTGGCCGCGGATCGGGGCGTCGGGGTCGTCGAAGGCGTGGGTCTTGCCGCCGCTGGGGACGTGGACGCCGGCCGCCAGCAGTACGTCGGGTTCTAAGTGGACGAGGCCGAGTTGGCAACGGGGGCCGACGTAAACGTTCGCTTCAATAACGGCCCCGGCCTGCGAGAACAGCGTCCCGAAGTGGACCTCCGCACTCGAATCGCACCGCGTGAGCACCCGCGCCAGGAAGGCCCGCCGCAGGTAAACCCCCGGCATTCCGGGCAGGAACGCCAGCGCCTGCGACGCCCCCTCGAGAGCGCGGTTCGGCCCGAAGACCGCCGCCGACAGCCAGTAACTCAGCAGCCACGGCAGTACGCAAACCGTCGCGCCGGCGTGGGCCGCCAGCTTCAGCAGACGCTTGACCCTGGGCGGCTCCGCGGCCGGCGGCACGGGGACGCTCACGACGCGCCCCGCGGTCGCAACTCGCGCAGCGGCGTGTACAAGTCCGGCGTGCGCGTCGGCCGGCGGGCGAGGCGGCGGTAGAGCCGGTGGTACGCCTCGACGGTCTGGTGCAACTGGTAGCGCTCGGCGACCCGCGCCCGGCCACTCGCCCCGAGTCGCGCGGCCAAGTCGGGGTCGCGCAACAGCCGGCGCAGGCACTCCGCCCCGGCCGCGGCGTCGCCGCGCGGGAAGAGCAGGCCGTCGATGCCGTCGCGCACGATCTCGGGGTTGCCGCCGACGTCCGTGACGACGACCGGCAGGCCCGACGCCATGGCCTCCAGGAGTGTGAGCGACGCGGCCTCGCTGACGCTGGTGAGCGCAAAAACGTGCGACGCCCGCAGCCAGTCGTTCACGTCCGCCCGGACGCCGACGAACTTCACCCGGTGCGCCACGCCGAGGCTCGACGCCAGGGCCGTCAAGTCGTCGCGCAGCGGGCCGTCGCCGACCATCAGCAGGTCGGCGTCGGGGGCGTCGGGGGCGGCCAGGGCGAACGCGCGGAGCAGCGTCGCCTGGTCCTTGACCGGGTGGTGCCGGGCGACGTGGACCACGCTTCGCCGCGCCGGGTCGAGGCCTAGACTCTCGCGCAGGGCGGCCTTGTCGGGCGTCGGCGTGTAGCGAGACAGGTCGATGCCGTTCTCGATCACCCCGATGCGATACCCCGCGAAGCCGTCGATACGCGAGAGGGCGTCGGCGCTGAAGCGGCAGCAGGCGTTGACCTCGTCGGCGAGGCGGTCGAGCACGAGCCGGTTGACCGCCCGGCGCGGCGGCGACACGGCGTCGGGGTAGTGCCGACCGTGCTCGGTCAGGATGAGCGCGGGCGTCGGGCGGATGAACGGCTTCGCCAGCGCGGCGTAGAAGAACGGCGTGTACTGGTGGGCGTGCAAGACCTCGACGCCGCGGTGGGTCGCCTCGCGGGCCAACTTGCGGCTGACCTCGAAGTCCCAGCCGGGGCGGCGGTGGAAGCAGACGACGGGGACGCCCTGCGCCGACAACTCCTCGCCGATCGCGCCGACGCGGTCGAGGCAGAACACCGTCGGCCGGATGGCGTCGCCGAGGCGGCGGACCGTCTCGCGGATTAGCACCTCCGCGCCGGCCACCTGCATCGCGTGGACGACGAAGCCGACGCGGATCGGCGGCGCACTCAGTAGCACCTTACGACCCCGCCGGCGGGAAGTCGGCGCGTGTCGGCAGGCGGCCGAGTTCCGGCCGGGCCGGCGGCACCTCGGGCGGCGCGGCCGCCGGGAGCGGCCGGCGGGCGGCGGTCGCGTGCCGCGGCACCGTGAGCAGGGGGGCGTACCGCCGCGGGGCCGGCGGCAGCGAGACTTGCGCGTTCGAGATGGCCCAGAGCTGCCCGCCCAACAGCATCAGGAAGTACGGCAGTTCGAGGGCCTCCAGCGAGAGGAAGATCGCCCCGAAGAAGAACGTCACCAGCGAGCAGAAGACGCCGCCGATGAGTGCGACCGTCAGGTTGGCCTCGTCGTCGGTGCGGTGCCTCAGCCGCCAGCGGGCGCGCAAGAGCGCGAGCAGCGTGAAGCCGGCCAGGCCGACGTAAAGCGTCATGCCGATCCAGCCGGTGTCCGCGGCGAGTTGCAGGTAGATGTTGTGGACCGTGCGGCCCTCCATGTCGGCCCCGTAGCTGAACATCAGCGCGTTCGAGCAGCGGATCCCGGCCCCGAAGATGGGGTAGTCGTTGGCGATGCGTCGGGCGCAGTCCCAGCTCACGTAGCGGCTGTTGATGCTGTCGTCCTCCGCCCCCTGCTGCGTCGAGAGGAAGCGGGCCTGGATCTCCTTGCCGGCCACGACCGGGACCACCGCGGCCGTGGCGACGATGCAGCAAATCAGGAAGACCCGCCGGCGCGAGAAGAGGACGTAGAACAGCCCGCCGACGATCGCCGAGAGCATCGCCCCGCGCGAGAAGCTGCTCATGATCGCCTCGACGACGAACGGGATCGGTACCAGGAACGCGAAGCGGTACCAGCGCTTCGTGAACTCGAAGGCGAAGTAGCAGAGCGGAATCCCCATCGCCAGCATCAACGCCGCGCCGTTGTTGTCGAGGCCCGCGAAGCCCTTCTTGACGAGCACCAGGTAGCCGGTCGTCAGGTACAGGTGCACGATGTCCATCGCGATGTAGGCGACCGACAGCGCCATCACGAGGTACAGGACTTTCACTTGCCACACCATGCGGACGATCTGCGTGCCGATCATATACATGATGAAAATCTTCAGGAAGTCCTCGTACACGGGGTACGCGGCGAACATGTTGTTGGCGAACAGGTAGCTCAGCGTCATCCACAGCGAGAACAGGCACAGGACCTTGTGCGACCAGGTGAACGGCGGGTGGACGTAGCGCTCGGGGTCGCGCGGGCTGCCGAACATGCCGCCGACCCACGGCAGGTAGCTGCCCAGCACCGCGAGCGAGATGTACAGCGACCAGTTCATGTCGGGCATCGACGACAGTTGCCACTTCCAGAGGAACTGCGGCCGCAGCACGGCGAACAGGACGTAGACGCAGAACGGCACGAACGGGCCGCGGAAGAACGTGCCGAGCATGCCGCCGGCCGTGAGGGCCAACAGGAACAGGAACTGACTCACGCGGACGCCCCCCGTACCGACCCCGCCGCGCCGGCGGCGACCCGCGCCGCGCCGTCCCAGGTGTGGTGTTCGCGCACCCAGGCCCGCGCCGCCGAACCCAGCGACCGACGCGCCGGCTCGCTCGCCCACAATTCCGCCAGCGCCTCCACCCACTCGGCGGGGCGCTCGGCGAATCGTAAAGGCGGCGTGCCGTTGAGGCCGTGGGCGGTGCGCCGCGTCGCCACGATCGGCATGGCCAGCGCGGCGGCCTCGAGCAGCTTGTTCTTGACCCCGCCGCCGCTGACGAACGGCAGCACGACGGCGCCGCACTCGCGCACCGCCGCGCGGATGTCGGGCAGGTCGCCGGTGAGGGTAATGCCGTCGCGGCCGGCGAAGCGGGTGACCGCCGGCGTCGGCTGGAAGCCGTAGAGGTTCAGCCGCGCCGTCGGGACTCGGGCCCGTACGCCCGGCCAGACCTTGGTGACGAACCACTCGATCGCCTGGACGTTCGGCCCGAAGTCGAGCCGGCCCCAGAACACGCAACTGTTCGGGATCACGGGCGGCGGCACGTCGGCAGGGGCGAAGTGGTCGGCGTCAACCCCGTTGGGCAAGATGTCGGCGTGGCGCACGCCGGCGAACCAGCGGAAGGCCTGGGCGTCGGCCCTCGACACGACCCAGACGCGGTCGAGCTTCGAGCGGTACGCGCGCTCGTACAGCCCCTTGATCGCGGCGTGCTTGGCCTCGGCCCACGTCGAGCGCTGGAGCAACTTGACCATCGACAGGTGGTGCCAGACCCACTCGTCGGCGGCGTACCAGACCCGCTCGCGGCCCTCGATCGCCCCGAGCAGCGGCAGCACGCTCAGCCCCGACACGACGACGGACTCGGCGTCACAGTCGGCGGCGGCGGCGGCGAACTGCCGCACGCGGTCGGCCCCGACGCCCCAGTAGTTGCGGAACTTCGCCTGCGACTTCGTCTCGACCAGGGGGAAGTCCCCCGCGGCCGGAACCGGCGGCCGCGACTCGCCCAAAACGTAGCGGTTCGCCAGCGGTAGCCCGGCGAGCGCGGCGTCGGGCGCGGCGTCGGCGGTCGCCACGGAGACGGTGTGGCCCAACCGCGTGAGCGCCTGCATCAGGTGGAACGTGTGGACGTCGTGCCCACTACTGCGCGGCCAGGCGAAGCGCTCCTTGTAGAAGAGCCAGCGCCGCGGCCGGCCGGTCGCCGGGGTCGGCGGCGCGGTCAGCGTCGGGGCGGCGAGCGTCGGGGCGGCCACGGTCATGAAACGGCCTCGGTCGGCGTGCGGCGGGCGATCGACGTATCCTTAGCACACCGTTGGCGGAAATTCCGACACTGCCGCCACGCCGGCCGCGCGACGGCCCGGCCGAGCGCCACGGCGACCGCACCGGCGAATACGTCGGACGCGCGGGCGTGCCGCGAGACGACGAGTTGCCCGCCCTCGGTCGCCGCCGCCAGCAGCAGCCCCAGGCCGAACGCCCCGACGACCCCGCCACGCGACGGGACTGTCGCCAGCAGCAGCCCGGCCGGCAGGAACAGCGCCGCGACCGCCGCGGCCGACGGTGCCCAGTCGTCGGTGGCCGCCTCGCCGTCGCGCAGCCGGCGGTACAGGTCGCCGGGGCTGGTGTCGATGTCCAGCGGCATCATCTGCAACAGCGCCGCGGCGCAGCAGTACGCCACGACGCGCTGCCCCGGCCGGCCGCCGAGGCGCGGGCTGGCCCAGGCGGCCCGAAGTCGCCGCGTCGCCCAGCCGCCGGCCGTCAGCCACGCGGCGAGGCCCAGCGCGGAGCCGAGGGACTGCGCCAGGATGTCCGTGGCGGAGCAGGTGCGCTCGGCCGTGAACAGCTGCGCGAACTCGACCGCCGCCGCGAACAGCGCGCACAGCGGCAGCAGTGCCGCGGCCAGGAGCCAGGTGGCGCGCCGGCCGGGGCGGTCGGCACGCAGCGCGGCCAGGGTGAGGAAGCCGAGCGGCACGCCGAGCAGCACGTTCGCCAGCGCGTCGCCGCGGGCCTCGATGGCGACGCGGTTGGCCAGCACCCAGGCGAAGGCGTCGAGGGCGTCGGCCGCGCCGCGGGCGTGGAAGTGGAACGGCACCAAGCTGCCGTAGACGGTGAACGCCGCGAAGCCCAGCGCGAGCAGGGCGTAGTGGCTCCGGCGCGGGGCCGGAGTCGCGGTGCCGCTCACGACGGGGCCTCCGCGTCGGCGCGCGGCTCGGGGCGCAGCGGGTTCGGCCCGGAGCCGGGGCCGCCGGCGGTCAGCGGCTTGAGCGGGTTGTACGCGCCGCCCCCGCCCGACGACGTGCGCTGCGTCCGCCGCGACTCGCGGCCGCCCAGCCCCAGCAACTCGTTCGTCGAGAGCCGCTCGACCGGCTCGGTGACCCAGTCCATGACCTTGAGTTCGAGCCACAAGAACAGGAGCGCCAGGGGCATCATCAGCCAGCCGGCGAGGTCGTGGACCACGAAGTCGCCCAGGCGCGTCCAGCCGGCGTAGTAGACCAGCCCCGTGGCGACGATGCGCAGCATGTTGCACAGCAGCGAGATCGGGAAAGCACTCGCGAACAGGATCGCGCGATCGACCGCCGGCCGGGACTTGTACAAAAACGCGATGGCCGCCGAGAGCGTCACGAACGCCAGCAGCATACTCAGGCCGGAGCAGGCCTGCGCGACGCCCAGGCGGGTCTCGCCGTCGGCGTGCGGCAGGACGATGACGTTGCCCTCGGCGTAGGACGGCAGGCCGAGCGTCTGGAAGCCGTAGTTGCCCCACTTGACCGCGAACGACTGCAACTTGAACGTGACCGCCGCCCCGACGCGGTCGGGCAGCGGGAACGCGAGCGGGAAGAAGACGAACGCCGGCCAGGCCCACTTCAACGAGCGCCAGCCGCCGCAGAACATGACCGCGACCCCGGCGGCGGCGAGGACGAGCGCGAAGGCTTGCAGCCACTCCTTGGCAACGTTGGTGCGCTCGGCGACGAAGTACACGACCGCGCTCCCGGCGAACAGCGGCAGGCTCCACGGGTCGGGCCAGGCGATTCGGGCGGGGAACAGCTCGCGGCGCGTCACGAGGAGGTAGACCACGAACGGCACGATGAGCAGGCCGTGCGAGTAGTCGGCCTTAGTCGTCCAGAGCGTGAGTAACTCGCGCAAAACGCCAGAGAAGGCGAAGAGCAGCGCCACCACGACGACGGCGAGGCCGACCCGCCACGGGCGCTGGCGCACGACTTCCGCGGTCGGGGTCGCTAGCACGGTCGAGTCCTCGGGCGGCGAGCGGGGGAAGAAGGGGGATTGTAGTGCCCGTTCGGCGCGGCGGCCGGCCGGCGGCGCGAATTGCGCGGCCGGGGCCGTTCGCGCCGGTCGCACCGCCGGACGTATGCTAGGGTTGGGCGGATTCCGGCAACCGACGCGGGGGCGACGCTCGTGGTGAACCACTCCGAACTCTCGCCGTTCGCCGCCGCCTGCGGCCTGCGCTCGCCGATCGACTTGCGCATCGTCCGCAACGACGGCGCGGTCCTTGCCGAGGGCCAACTCGACCTGCCGTGCGCGTTGGCCGGCCGCGACCCGTCGTGCGAGGTGACGCTGCTCGACGCGCAGATCAGCCTGCGCCACGCCTGCCTGCAAGCGGTCGGCGGGCGCGTGCTCGTGGCGGACATCGGCTCGCGCACCGGCCTACACCAGACCGAGGAGGGGGCCGCGGGGCCGGAGCGCCAGGCGTTCCTGTGGCTCACGCCGACTGACCCCGTCGCCGTGGGGCCGTTCCGCATCTCGCTGCGCAAGCCGCTGTTCGTGCGGCCGACGGCCCCGCTGACGAGTCCGTTCCTGCCCGACCCCGCCGCGACTCAGAACCTGCCGCGGGTGGCGGTGCGCTTCCTCAACGGCAAGACGGTCACGGGGCAGTGGGTCGTCAACCGGCTCGTGACGTTCGTCGGCCGGGCACGCGACTGCAAGATCAGCCTCGCGGCCGACGACATCGACCCGTTCCACTGCTACTTCGTGCTGACGCCCGACGGCCTGTGGGTGGTCGATCTGCTGAGCCGCGAGGGGGTGCGCGTCAACGGCGAGGAGACCCGCTACGCGCACTTGAAGACAGGCGACGAGTTGCAAGTCGGCCGCTTCCGGCTGGGCTTCGCGTACCTCGACGAGGCGACGCCGCCGCGCGTGCCGGCCCGCGTCCCGGTGCCGCGGGCGCTGCCGAAGCTGTCGCCGAAGTCGCAGTTCACGCCGCCGCTGGGGACGCAGTTGCCGCCGGCGAGGCCCGCCGCGGAGACGCCGGCGGCGCGGGAGTTGGCCCCGGCGGTGCAGGCGTTCGCGGCGGCGCAGGCGCAAATGATGGCACAGTTCGAGGCGTCGATGGTCGGCATGGTCCGCCGCTTCGGCGAGTTGCACCGCGAGCAGTTGGGCACCATGCAGGGGGAGTTAGCGCGCATGGCCGAGTTGAACGCCGAGATGCAGCAGTTGCAGACGCAGTCGGCCGCAACGCTGCCCGAAGTCTGGGTCCACGACCGCATGGCGGCGCTGCAAGTCGAGCGGCAAACCCTCTGGCAACGCCTCTTCGACCTGATCGCCCCGCAAACGCAGGCGTGAGGTGGGCGGGGTCACGGCACGTCGGCACTCGGCGGCCTGGTCGCGCCCACCCCTCGGCGGGGGTTCGACTGGAGCGAATTCGCGGGTCGATCGCGACGGGACATAGGATAACGTCCGCGTCGAGTCAGGCGGCGAGGGGGGCGGTTTGTGGGCACACCCTATCACGAAGTGCATGTCCGTGACGGCGACCGCGTCGTGGCCTGGGTCTTTGTGGGACCGCAAGACACCCAGGGTGTGTGCGTGGCAATGGGCCGCACCGAGGACCCCGACGGCGGCGCGACGCTTTACGGCGACCTACTGTGCGGGACGAACGACGCCGGCGGGTACCTGATCGACGTGGAGGTCACTGTTGGCGCGGGGCCGGACGGTCCGCTCATGCTCAGGGATCGGTACGACTTGTCGCGGGGTCGGTGCTTCGTCATACGTCCTGGGCACGAGGTCGAGCAACTGCCCTTCATGGCCGGGGCGGAGGCGTGGGCGGCGCTGTCGAGCGACGGGGGAGTGCTGGCGGCGGTGTACGAGTCCGACCATTGGGAGTGATCGACGCCGAACCGGGCGCTGGAGCCGACCACGGGGGCGTGATGCTTTCGCGCAAGCGATCGTCGCCCTGCCGCGGCTGAGATTGACCATCTGGCGGCGTCAGGGCCGCGGCAAGGAGGGTGCGATGATACGCGACGGCATACGTCGGTTTGCGCCCTCCCGTAGCTCAGTGGCAGAGCGTCGGCCTTATAAGCCGGTGGTCGCGGGTTCGATCCCCGCCGGGAGGAATGCTGGTTTCAGACGCCGGCCGGCAAGGCGGGGCGGACCTAATGCCCCTCGACTGAGCCGAGTCTTCACGGACACGACAGGGAATTGACCCATGACAGCTCAAGCCACCCTGACGCAACTCCTCGACCTGCGTGACGACTCCGCAACTGTGGTCGCCGTCCTTCGTGTGACACTCCTCGGCGACCTCTATCGGGGCACGATCGACTTGGCCGCGACACCGCCGCGGGTCAAGAGCCTTTTCGTGCGATTCGAGGAGAACGTGGAGGGCCAGATGTTCACACTGGCCGACGAGGTCGAAGCCGAAATTGCCGCGTTACGGTTGCGAGTTACTCTGCCGAATGGGTCCAGTGCCTCCGTCGAGAATCTGCAACTCTACCCGACGACGGGCAAGGTTTCGTTCACATTGCGAGACAGGGTCGGACCCGCGTAAATCGGTATCGCGGGTAGCCCGGCGGCACGGTAGTGGGAGTCGTCGGCGTCCGCCGGGTGGGGTCGCTGCCGGGCACCCACGAGGGGTGCCCCTACGGTTCGCCTGCGGCGGGGCCGAAAACCGGCTGGTCGTCTGAGGCGAGGCCGGCGCAGCCGAATTCTTGTAAGGGCACCCCTCGTGGGTGCCCGGCAGCGACCCCACCCGGCGGACGCCGGACGCGTCACCCCTGAACTGACCCTAAATGTGGTACATCAGCGCCTCTTGCTCGGGGCGGCTGCGGCCCTTCACCTTGTGCTGCGGGTTGTCGAGCACCACCACCGCGTACGGTTCGACCGACTTCGTCAGCCAGACGTTCGAGCCGACCACGGCCCCCTCGCCGATCACCGTGCGGCCGCCCAAAATCGTCGCGTTCGCGTAGACCACCACGTCGTCGCACAAGGTCGGGTGCCGCTTGTAGTCGCCGTGGACCATCTCGCCCACCGAGTCGCGGTCGAAGCTTAGCGCACCCAGCGTCACGCCCTGATAGAGCCGCACGCGCTGGCCGATGTGGCACGTCTCGCCGATCACGACACCGGTGCCGTGGTCGATGAAGAAGCCGGGGCCGATCGTCGCGCCGGGGTGGATGTCGATGCCGGTGCGCGAGTGGGCGAGTTCGGTCATCATCCGCGGGATGAACGCCACCTTCAACTGGTGCAAGACGTTGGCCAAGCGGAAGACCGTGATCGCCTCGACGCCGGGGTAGCTGAAGACGATCTCGTGGTGGCTCTTCGCCGCCGGGTCGCCGCGGTAGGCCGCCTCCACGTCGGCTTCGAGCGTCCGGCGAATCTCCGGCAGACGGCGAAGTAACTCGAGCGCCTTACCCTCCGCCTCGGCCTCGTTCTCGGGGTACGCCGTCTCGTCGCAGGGGTTCTCGTGCCGCAGCGCCCGGCCGATCTGCCGCGTCAGCTTGCCGTGCAGGCCATCGACGAGGCCGCCGACGTGGTAGCCGATGTTGCCGACGTGCAGGTCCTGCCGCCGGCCGAAGCCGGGGTACAGCAATTCCGTCAAGTCGGCGACGATCTCGGCGACGGCCTCGCGGCTGGGCAGCGGCTCGTGCGCGAGGTGGTGCAGCCGGCCGCACGCGGAGTACGACTCGACGAGTTGCTCGACGACCGACTGCAACTCGGTGTCCTTCGTAGTCAAGTCGGTGGACATGGGGCGGTCCTGCCAGGGGGGTCTCGATTCAACAAATCAATGTCCGGCGCGCGCCAAGATCACCGCGCCGCACGCCGGGTCGCGCACCAGCGTCGCCGGGGACGGGGTGACGCCGCTCGCGATCAGCGCCGCCAGGAACGCCGCGCGGTACGCGTCGCTGCCGACTAGCAGGCCGCCGGCGAGGGCCACCGGCAGCGTCGCCGGCAGGTTTAGGTTCCGCACGGCCGCGGTCGCGGTGTGGGCCAGCTCGGTCGCCTCGGCGCGGACGATTCCGCCGGCGACCTCGTCCCCCGCCTCGGCGGCTTCGAGCACGACGGGGGCCAGGCCGGCGATCGCGGCGCGGTCCCACGGGCCGCGGTAGATCGCCGGGATCAGGTCGGGCGCGCCAGCCAGGTTCATCCGCGTCAGGAACTTCGGCAGCAACTCCGTCGCCGGGCCGACCCGGTCGGCGGCGCGGCAGGCGGCCCGCAAGCCGTTCAGGGCCAGCAGGTACGCACTCCCCTCGTCGCCGAGGGTGTGGCCCCAGCCGCCGCAGCGGCCGACTTCGCCCGTCGCCGACTGCACGAAGGCGATCGACCCGGTGCCGGCGATCACCGCCAGCCCCCAGCCGTCGGGCGTCCCGGCGGCGAGCAGCAGCGTCGCGTCGTTGGCCGTGCGCAGGCGGTCGGCGACTTCGCCGCGGGCCGCCCAGCCGCGGATGACGTCGAGGCCCTCTTGGCGGTCGATGCCGGCCAACCCCAGCGCGATCGAACCGACCCTGGCGCGGGGCAAACTCGCGGCGGCAAACGCCCGGTCGATCGCGGCGTCGAGCGCCCGTAAACCGGCCTCGACGCCGACGCTCTGGATGTTCGACGGCCCCGACACGCCGCGGCCCAACACCGCCCCCGTCGCCCCGTCGGCCAGCAGCGTGACGGTGTTCGTCCCGCCGCCGTCGATACCGATCACGAGGTCGGGCCGGTGCGCTCGCCCCGTCACGGCCGCCGTCGCGCGGGCCATGCCGGCGACGACGGGGCCGATGCGGCCGCCGCTGTCGCGCAACCGCTGCCGCGCGGCGTCCGGGGTCAGCCCCGCGAGCTTGGCGACGATGGCGGTCTTCACCTCGCCCGCGCAGTCGCCCAGCAGCGCGTCGGCCTCGGCCGCCTCGACGCCGGCGATCGTGCGGACCAGCCGGTTGGCGCGGGCCTTCAACTTCACGTTGCTGGCCCTCAAATCGACCATGAGGTTGCCGTAGGTCTTGCCCAGTCGCACCATCGCCCCGGTACTGAGCATGTTCAGCACGAGCTTCGTCGCCGTGCCGGCCTTCAGCCGCGTCGAGCCGCTCAAAATCTCGGGGCCGACGACCGGGGCGATCGTCAGGTCGGCGGCGTGCCCCAACTCCGACTCGGCATTGCACACGACGGCGACCGTGAACGCCCCGACGCTGCGTGCGTAGGCGACCGCGCCCAACACGTAAGGCGTCCGGCCGCTCGCCGCGATGCCGCAGACGACATCTTTCGCCGTCGCCCCAAGCGTTTGCAAGTCCGACGCCCCGAGTTCGGGAGAGTCCTCGGCCCCCTCGACGGCCCGGAACATCGCCCCCGGCCCCCCCGCGATCAGCCCGACGACCTGCGACGGCGGCGACTGGAACGTCGGCGGGCACTCGCTCGCATCGACAACGCCGAGCCGGCCGGAGGTGCCCGCGCCCAGGTAGACCAGCCGGCCGCCGTCGGCGAGCCGCGCCGCGATCACGTCGATGGCCTGCGCGACCGCCCGCGACTGCGTGGCGACGGCCGCGGCGACGGTCGCGTCCTCGGCGTTCATCAGCGCGACGAGTTCCACGGAAGTCAGCTCGTCGAGCCGCGCCGACGCCGGGTTGCGCGCCTCGGTTTGCAGCTCCGCGAGCGGGTCAGATTCGGGCGACGGGGGCGGCATGGGGGCGGCTCAGGCGGTCGGTGAGGAGGGCGACGCCGACGGTCGTACTCGAACCCAGCAGCGCGAACCACGGCCACTCCACTATAGTGTTGCCGAAGAACGACGGCACCCAGACGCCCAACACCGCCGCGAACCCCGCCACCAGACCCGCGATGGCGGCGCGCGGTTGCACCGTGTGACGCAACTTGCCCAGCAGGAACAGCCCCAGCACCAGACCCGTCGTGAACCCGGCGACGGTCAGCACGCGATCGACCACGCTGCGGCCGCTGCCCGACCAGTGCGCGGCGAGCGCCACGCCGATCTGCGCGACTCCCCACCCGGCCGTCATCAGCCTCGACGCGAGGACGTAGTGCCCCTCCGGCCGGGCCGGGCGAAGTGGCCGGTAGAAGTCGGTGACCAGAGCGTTCGCGGAGGAATTCAGCGACGACGACAGCGTGGACATGGCCGCCGCCAGGATCGCCGCGACCAGCACGCCGACGACGCCGACGGGCAGCTTCGTGACGATGAACAGGCCGAACACGGCGTCGTTGCGCGTGCCGTCGGGCACCTCGAAGACGCCCGTCCGCACCGCGGCGTACAGCCCGACGCCGAGGGCCAGGAACAGGACGAACTGCGCGAACACGACGACGCCGGACAGCACCACCGCCACCCGCGCGTGCGTCAGCGACCTCGCGCACAGGTAGCGCTGCACCATGAGCTGGTCCGCGCCGTGCGACGCCATGCTGAACGCCGCCCCGCCGATCACCCCGGCCCACAAGTTGTACGCCACGTTCAACTTCAAGTCGGTGTCGAGCCACCGGAACTTATCAGCCGCCGCACCGATACTCACGTAGGAGTCCCAACCGCCGGGTAGTAAGCGAATCACAAACACGAACGCCAGCGCGGCCCCGGCGATCTTGATGACGAACTGGATGAGGTCAGTCCACAGCACCGCCTTCATGCCGCCCATGTAGGTGTACAGGATCGTTACCAAACCCACGGCCACGATCGCCCACTCGATGCTGAAGCCGACGTACTGCATCACGAGCGCGGTCAGGTACAGCCGCAGGCCGTCGGCGACCGTGCGCGTGAGCAGGAACAGCCCCGACGCGACCCGCTGCACCCCCCGGCCGAACTTCACTTCGAGCACCTGGTACGCGCTGAAGAGTTCGCCCCGCATGTACAGCGGCAGCAACAGCCAGGCGACCAGGCAGCGGCCGAGGATGTAGCCGAAACTCAGTTGCAGGAAAGTGAAGTTACCGCCGTTGGGGTTGTACGCCGTGCCGGGGACACTCAGGAAGGTCACGGCACTGGTTTCGGTGGCGACGATGGAGATTAACACGAGGAACCAGCCGACGTTGCGGTCGCCGACGAAGTACGACTTCAAGTCCTTCTGTTGCCGCGCGAAGCGCAGGCCGAACAGCGTCATCGCCAGGATGTACGCGAACACGATGGCGAGGTCGAGCGGCGAGAGTCGGGCGTCGTTCATGGGGTCAGGTTACCGACGCGGCACGACGCCCGCGAGGTGCCGCACGAAAAAGTCGGCCCGCCGCCGGCTACCGTAGGGCGTCTCCGCCGACCCGTGGCCCGCGCCGGGGATCACCAACAGGTCGAAGTCCTTGTCGGCCTTGATGAGCGCGTTCGCCACTTGCATCGTGCTCGACGGATCGACGTTGCGGTCGAGTTCGCCCACGATCAGGAGGAGTTTCCCCGTCAGGCGCTGGGCCTGCGTCACGTTCGACTGCTCCGCGTAGTGCGGGCCGACCGGCCAGCCCATCCACAGCTCGTTCCACCAGATTTTATCGACGCGGTTGTCGTGGCAGCCGCAGTCGGCAACCGCCACCGTGTAGAAGTCGCCGTGGGTTAGCAGCGCCCGCAACGCGCTCTGCCCGCCCGCCGAGCCGCCGTAGATGCCGACGCCGTGCGCGATGTCGAGGTGCGGGTACCTCGCCGCGGCCGCCTGAATCCAGGCGACGCGGTCGGGCAAGCCGGCGTCGCCGAGGTTCTTGTAACACACGTCGTGGAACGCCTTCGACCGCCAGTTGGTGCCCATGCCGTCGATCTGCACGACGACGAAGCCGAGTTCGGCGAGTGCCTGCGTGTGGCCCCGCGCCGGCTGGAACGACTTCGGCACGAAGTGGTCGTGCGGCCCGGCGTAGATCGACTCGATCACGCGGTACCGCTTCGCCGGGTCGAAGTTGGTCGGCCGGTGGATCACGCCGTAAATGTCCGTGGTGCCGTCGCGGCCCTTGGCACAGAAGCGCTCCGGGGCTTGCCAGCCGGCCCACCGCAACAGGGTCGCGTCGGCGCGTTCGAGGGTCGCCACGAGCTTGCCGTCGGCGGTGCGGAGTTGGGTCACCGGCGCGTCATCGACGCGCGAGGAGCGGTCGAGCGCGAAGCGGCCGTCGGGCGACCAGGTGAGCGTGTGCGTGGCGTCGCCCTCGGTCAGCCGCGTGAAGCGGCCGCCGTCGAAGTCGGCGCGGGCGGAGTGGACGTAGTACGGGTCCTCCGACGGGACTAGCCCGACCGTGCGGAAGCGGACCCGGCGCTTCTCGGCATCGACGCCCTCGACGGCGCGGACGTTCCACGCCCCGGACGTGACCGCGTTCTTGACCCGGCCCGTCGTCGCGTCGAGCAGGTAGAGGTGGTTCCAGCCGCTGCGCTCGCTCATCCACAGGAGTTCGTTCGTGGCGTCGAGGTAGTGCAGATAGACCTTGTTGCTGTAGTCGAAAAACGTCGCGCAGACCTCGTGGACAACGGCCGTCACCCTGCCGGTCGCGGCGTCGATGCGGAGCAAGAGCATCGACTGGTGGCCGCGCGGGTTCACCAGGACCGTGAAGCCCTTCGAGTCCGGCGACCAGTGCTCGTAACTGAGGTCCCAGGGGTTGTCGAAGAGCGCGGTGTCGCCGGTGAGCTTGACGGCGGACTTCGTCGCCACGTCGAAGAGGACCGGCCTCGCCTGCGGGATGTCGTCGCCGGGCTTGAGGTAGAAGTACGTCGAAGTCTTCGGCTGGAGTTGGTCCCTCGGCGAACTCTCGACGAGCGTGACGCGCCGGTCGCCGCCGGGGGTGCGGCGGTAGGCGACGAACGCCGCGGAGTCGGGCGACCAGAACACGCCAGCGTCGTAGGCGTCGGCCGCGGTGCCGTCCTTCGTGAGCACTGCCGCGGCCTCCAACGCGACTTCGGTCAGCGTGAGGTTGTGCCCGACCGCCGCGACGCGCCACTTGCCGTCGGGGGAGGTGCCGCGCCGGGGCGGCCGCGGCTCTCGACCCGTCGGCCGGACGGCATTCGACGGCTTCGCCAGTTTATTGAACGCCTCCAGACTGATGGCCGTCTTGACTCCGTCAGCGGCGTTCACTGCGACGTAC
Source organism: Fimbriiglobus sp. (assembly GCA_043744775.1). Lineage (GTDB taxonomy): Bacteria > Planctomycetota > Planctomycetia > Gemmatales > Gemmataceae > Fimbriiglobus. The sequence goes on from JAYTUC010000208.1 coordinate 83,415, forward strand.
TCCCTCTTGCCCGCGCCGACCGCGACCTCGTAGGAGAGCTGGTCGCCGTCCGCCGACCACGTCACGTTGACCGGGTCGCGCAGCAGCTTGCCGGCGAAGCGGTCGCGGAGCTTGGCGGCCCGCGCGTAGTCGGCGGCGGTGCCCTGCGCGAGCGCGGCCGGCGGGGTCAGCAACAGCACGAACAGGGCGAGCGATCGCATGGCGGCACCGGGGGGGCGTGGGGGGACGGGTCTACGGTACGGGTTGGGCTTGCCGCGCGGCGTGGGGCCGGCGTAACTTGCGGCACACGCACGGGAGGCTCGTCATGGCTCAGGGTTGGCTCAAACCGGCGGCACTCGGCACCGCCGCGCTCGGCCTGGCACTTGCCGGGGTCGCGGCCGTGAAGCGCGACGCCCTCGCGGCGGCCTACGCCGGTCACGCGCTGGCCCGCGCCGACACCGACGACGAGCGCGCCCGGCAGGCCCGCGTCTTGCTCGACCTCGCCGACCCCGAGGCCGGCCGGTTCACCGCGCTCTTCGAGGGCGACCGGCCCGAGGAGGCCCACGCCGCCGCCGCCGCGTTCGCCGCGAAGTTCGCCGACGCCACGCCGGGCGACCCGGCCTTCGCGGCGTGGTGCCGCGTCGTCGTCGGCGACGGCGTCAAGCCCTCCGAGTGCGGCCACGCGTCGTTGCTCGACCTCGTGCCGACGCTGCTGAAGTCGAACGACCCCAGTGTCCCTGCCCTCGTGCGGCCGGTGGTCGCGGCGGGGTTGCGCGGGCCGACGGAGTCGAAACTTCTCGCCGCACGGCACGCCCTGCACCCGAAGCTGAACGCCCGCGCCGACCTCGCGCCGCTGCTGGCCGACGCCGACGCCGCGGTGCGGCGGGCGGCGCTGCTGGCCGTGGGGCCGGCGGCCGACGACGGGGTCGAGGTCGTCGGCACCGAGGAGCTGTTCCGCGGCCTGCACGACCCCGACGCGGGGGTCCGCGACCTGACCGCGCTGGCGCTGCAGAGCCGCGGGCTGAGCCTGTCGCAGGTGTCGCTGGCCCGGCAACTGACGCACCCGAACCCCGTCGAGCGCCTGGCCCTGCTGACCGACCTGGGCACCGAGGAGTCGGTCAAGGACGCGGGGCCGTGGCTGGAGCGGCTGAGCCGCGACGCCGACCCCGCGGTGCGGCTGGGCGCGGCCCGCGTCGCCTCCGAGATGGGCCTCCAATTCACCGGCTGGCTCGACCCGCTGGAGCGGACCGACCCCGACGCGACGGTGCGCCGCTGGGCCGCGTACTACCGCCAGCAAGCGGGCCTCGTGAGGCAGGCCGGCAACTGAGCCGCGGCGCAAACCTTTTGCGCTTGCAATCCCGCTGGGCGGGGGCTAATATTTCCGCACCTGCCTGAACGTCCCATCCCGCCTGGCCGTGCTACCGCGGCCCACTGGGGGCTTCTCCCGTGCTCACCATCCTCGGCCCCGGCTCCCGCTACTGCGACGGCGTCACCCGCCGCAGCGCGATCAAGATCGGCGCGTTCGCCTTCGGGTCCGCGACGCTCACCCTCGCCGACATCCACCGCGCCGAGGCGCGCGCCGCCGCGGAGAACCCCGCGTTCGCCCCGACGCGGCACAAGGCCGTCATCAACGTCTTCCTCGGCGGCGGCCCGCCGCACCAGGACCTCGTGGACCTCAAGCCCGACGCCCCGGCCGAGATCCGCGGCGAGTTCAGCCCCATCAAGACCAACGTCCCCGGCATCGAGATCGGCGAGTGCCTGCCGCGCATCGCCCGCATGATGGACCGCTTCGCGATCGTCCGCAGCATCGTCGGGGCACGCGGCGGCCACGACGCGATCCAGTGTACCACCGGCTACCCGCAAGGCTCCCTGTCGGCGATCGGCGGCCGGCCGAGCTTGGGCGCGACGATTGCCAAGGTCCTCGGCCCCGTGGACCCCAGCGTGCCGCCGTTCGTCGGCCTCGCGGACAAGTGCGGCCACATGGAGTGGGCCGACCCCGGCAAGCCCGGCTTCCTCGGCAGCCCCTTCTCCGCGTTCACGCCGACCGGCCCGGACATGGCCAACATGCGCCTGAGCGCCGTCAACTCGGCGCAACTGGGCGACCGCAAGAAGCTGCTCGCCAACTTCGACCACCTCCGCAAGGAGTTCGACGCCGGCGGTGCCCTGAAGGGCATGGACGCGCACACCGAGCGAGCCATGAACGTGCTGCTCTCCAGCAAGCTGCGCGACGCGATGGACCTGTCGAAGGAAGACCCCCGCATCGTCGATCGCTACGGCAACGGCAAGCCTTACAAGTACCAGGCCGACGGCACGCCGACCGCGAACGACCAGTTCCTGATGGCCCGCCGGCTCGTCGAGGCCGGGGCGCGGTGCGTGACGCTGAACTACGGCCGATGGGACAGCCACTCGAAGAATTTCGACCTCGTGCGCGACCACGGCGGCAAGCTCGACCAGGGGCTTTCGACCCTCGTGTGGGACCTCGAACGCCTCGGCATGTTGCAAGACGTGACGGTGATCGCCTGGGGCGAGTTCGGCCGCACGCCGCGCATCAACAAGGAGGCCGGCCGCGACCACTGGCCGCAAGTCAGTTGCGCGCTCTTGGCCGGCGGCGGCATCAAGGGCGGGCAGGTCGTCGGCAGTACGAACCGCCTCGGCGAGTACGCCAAGGACCGGCCGGTGACCTTCGGCGACATGTTCGCCACGCTCTACACGAGCCTGGGGCTGAACCCGGACACGACGAACGTCCTCGACCCCACCGGCCGGCCGCAGCACCTGGCCGAGGGCACGGCGATCCGCGAGTTGGTATAATCGGGGCGTAGGAAGCCCCGCACCGCCCGCAGGACGCGCCCGATGGCGGCCCCCCGCAAGAAGTCCCCGAAGCCCAAGCCGGCGGCCGAATCGCCCGCCGCCCACGGGCATCCGCTGCCGCCCCGCAAGAGTACCGCCGGGCCGCTGCTCAGCGTCACCTTCAAGATCGTCGTGGCGGCGTCGCTGATCGTCGGCGTCGTCTACGCGATTGCCCGGCTCGGCGAGTCGGCCGGCCGTCAGGTCGCCCCGCGCGACCGCTACACCGTGGCCTTTACGGACCTCGTCGTCGAGCCGCCGCCGGGCCTCGACCGCGTGACATTTCTGAGCGAGGCGCAGCACCTCGGCCACGCCGCGGCGACCCTGCAAGCGGTGGACCCGAACCTGTCCGCGACGCTCACGGCCGTGTTCCTGAAGCACCCGTGGGTGGCCGAGGTGACCGGCGTCAGCGTTAGCCCGGATGCGGCCGTCACGGTGACGCTGAAGTACCGCGTGCCGGTGTTGGCGGTGACGCTCGCCGGCGACGACGACCTCCGCGCCGTGGATCGCGGGGCGACCCTGCTGCCGCCGCTGCCCCCGCCCCCCGCCGACTTGCCCCGCCTCGTGACGGCGCGACCGGCCCCGACGGTCAGCGCCGGGGAGCTGTGGCCGGACGAGGTGGTGCGGCGGGCGACCGACTTGGCCCTGACGTACAGGCCGCGAACCATCGAGAAGACGGCGAAGAACTGGCGGCTCACGCAGCCGGACGGCCGGGTGCTGATCGTCGGCTACTGACGCGCGGAAACCGCCCGCGAGCCTGACAGGCTCGCGGGCGGGGAGAACGGCAAGCCCGGTGGCCGGCCGGTTATTTTTCGGTCATGAAGAAGTCGCGCGGGCTGCGGGCGAAGGGGTGGTTCGGGAACACGAGGGTCCCCGGCATCCCGGCCCCCGGCTGGCCCTGTTGGGGGTAGCCGGGCACGCCGGCCCCGACCGGGGCGACCGGCCCGCAGCCCGGCTGGCCGATACCGCCGCAGCCGCCGCCGGGCTGGCCACAACCGGCGCAGCCGCCGCCGGTCTTGAAGAAGAAACCCTTGCGGAGCCACGGCAGCACGCCGTAGCGGGCCTCGATGCCGTCGGGGGCGGCGGGGGCGTAGACGCCGGTCGGGGCGACCCCGTTGAGGGGGCCGGCGGCTTGGGCGTCGCCGGGCACCGTGAGCACGGCGACGGCGGCGGCGACCGCGAACAGTAAGCGCTTCATGTGTGATCCTCGCGGGTCCCGGAAACGGGGGACGCGGGCCGTCCGTGGCCGGGTCCCCGAGCACCGAACCGCCGCGGGTCGTCCCTGACCCGGCCGCGTTCGACACCCCTCTTATCGGCCGCCGAAGCCCCCAAAGTGCGACAATCGCGGGAATCGGCGCGGCCCGCCCAACGGCGGCATCCGGCGCAAGCGGCGCAGGTTCACGGCGTGACGGATTGCCGGCGAGCCGGAAGCGTGAGCGCCCGGAGTCTTGACTGGCAGACTCCGGGCGCTTACGCTTCCGGCTAGCCACTCATTCCGCGATTGCAATGAGATGAAACCCATGCTCGTTACCGAGCCGTACCGCGACCAACTCGCCACCTGGCCGAAGGACGGGCGGCACGTTCTCGCGCAGTTCGACGACGAGACTGTCGTCGTCTACCAGGCATACAACCCGGCCATCGGGCAGTTCGCGGCGACGCACGGCGTCCTCGGCGGGGACTTCCGCTACTCGCGCATGAGCTGGGTGAAGCCGAACTTCTTGTGGATGATGTTCCGCTCCGGGTGGGGCACCAAGCCGGACCAGGAGGTGACGCTGGCGTTGCGCGTCCGCCGGGCGTTCTTCGACGGCCTCCTCGCCGCGGCGGTGCCGTCGTCGTGGGACCGCGACGAGTTCGCCACCGAGGCGGAGTGGTCGAAGGCGGTGGGGCGGTCGGACGTGCGGCTCCAGTGGGACCCCGACCACGACCCGGCCGGCGGCAAGCTGGCGCGGCGGGCCGTCCAACTCGGCCTGCGCGGCGACGTTCTCGAAGCCTTCGGCCGACGCGAGTTGCTCGAAGTGATCGACCTGACGGCGTTCGTCGCGGAGCAGCGGGAGTGCCTGGCGAGTCGCGGCGTGGCCGGACTCGTGACGCCGCGCGAGCGGGTCTACGTGCCGGCGGTCGCGGCGAGAGTACCCGCCGTGACTTGACCGCCGACGCGGGCGGACTCCCGTCCCCCGCTCGCCGGCCCCTTAGCCTAGCAGCACGACGGCCGTGGCGACGCAGGCGACCACGAGCGCGGCGAGGACGACCCCGGCGGCCGGCAGCAACCAGGCCCGCGGCTCGGGCGGCGGCGGGGGCAGCAGCAGCACGCTAACGCTGGAGCGGCTCAGCGTCGCGCCCGTGGACCACGTTTGCGTCGCCGCCAGCGCGCTCGGTGAGAGCCACGGCGCGAGGGCGTCGATCACGTCGGCCGGCTGCTGGTAGCGGTCCGCCGGCCGCTTCGCCATCATCTTGGCGACGACCCCCTCCAACTCCGCCGGCGGTGGCGTCGGCAGCTCGCCGAACGGCGGGGCGGCGTTCAACTGGTGCTGCAACAGCTTCTGGCTCGTCGTGCCGGTGAACGGCGGCCGGCCGGTCAGCAGCGCGTAGAGCGTCACGCCCAGGGAGTAGATGTCGGTGCGGGTGTCCACCGGCGCGTTCAGCGCCTGCTCCGGCGCGATGTAGTCCGGCGTGCCGTGGAAGGCGGCCGAGGCGGGCGCGGCGCTACCCCCGCCGTCGTCGAGGGCGTGCGCCAGGCCCAGGTCGAGGATTTTCAGCGTCCCGGAGCGATCGACGATCAGGTTCTCGGGCTTGATGTCACGGTGGACGAAGCCGCGGTCCCCGGCCGCCTGCAACCCGGCGGCGGCCTGCGCCACGTAGTCGGCGGCGGCGGCGAACGGCACGGGGCCGGCCGCGAGCAGTTGCGCCAGGGTCCTCCCCTCGACGTACTCCATCGCGATGTAGTGGACGCTGCCGAAGCGGCCGATGTCGTAGACCTTGACGATGTTCGGGTGGTCGAGCGCCGCGGCCGCCTGCGCCTCGCGGTAGAACTGTGCCGTGCCCCCGTCCGTCGCCTGGTGCCCGGCGAGGACCTTGACGGCGACTTTGCGCTTGAGGTTCGTGTGCTCGGCCAGGTAGACCGTGCCCATGCCGCCGCGGCCGATCTGGTCGAGAATCTTGTAGCTGCCCAGCATCAGTCCGCGGTACTTGCCGGCGAGTAAAAGTTTCGCCTGGAAGGGCGTGAGCAGTTCGGCCGCGATCAGGGCCTCCGCCAGCGCCGCCGCGTCGGCGACGAGGCCGGGCTGGGCGGCGAACGGGGCTAGCGGCCCCGCGGCGACCAGCCCGCTGCGGCGCACGATGTCGAGCAACCTGTCGCCCGTGACCAGAGCCGTCATGACGCCACCCCGCTTCGCCATCCCGGACCGCGGGCCACCGGGGACAGCGCGAAGTGTGGCTAGTATGACGGAAAGACGAGCCAGTGTCGCGTACCGATTGTCGCAACCGTGCGGAATGACGGGGTAAGGGGGCGGTTGTGACGGCCGTCAGTCCACGTCGAACAGCAGCACCTTGCCGCGGCTGTTGCCGAGGACGCACCGCGTGCCGTCCGGCGTGAACGCGACGCACGTCACCGTCGGCATGGCGAAGTCGTAGGTGCGCAGCACTTCGAGCGTGTCCGCGTCGCGGAAGGTGACCGCCCGGCCGTCCTCGACGACGGCGAGTAGGCGGCCGTCGGGGTGGGCGGCGAGTGGCGGGTTGCCGGCGAACTCGTGTCGAGACAAGGTCGCCAGTGCGGCGGGCAAGCCGCCGGTCGCGCAGTCGTAGCACATCAGTCGTCGCGCCGCGGCGACGTAGAGGCGGCGACCATCCGGACTGAAGCACCACGTCCCTGCGTTGGTGGTACGGCCCCCCGGCGGACGCTCGAACGTCGCCACGACAGCATCTGTCGCCCTGTCCAAAAGGTGATGCCTCCAGGCGGGCTCGCCGGTCATGTCCGCGAAGACCAGGTAGGAGCCGCCGCACGGACTGAATCCGAAGGCGGATAGGCCTTGAATATTGGTCGTAGGCTTACCGCTATCGAACGGCTCGACCCCGTCGTCCAGGACGCGAAACGAGATGAGTTCGGTTCGGTCGGATCCGTGACGCGAAAAGACTTTCAGCAATACCCCGGTCGGGTCCAAACAAGCGGTGTCCCACGGAAGCGACGGCGGACGCATCAGGTCAGTCGTGTGGCCCGTCTCCACGTCTTGACGGTACCAGCCGGGTGGGTTCGCCGCCCGCAGAAAGAGTTTGGTCGGCGCGACGAACTGAACGTTGAGTCCGTAGTTCCTGGGTCCGCCTGCTTGCACGACGCGAGGCTTTGGCTTCGACTCGTGCAAATCCCAGACGTGGCAATTACTCGCGCCAGCGACCAGGAACCGACCGTCTGGCGAAATTGCTAGTTCTTCAATACCCACTTGACGCCCGCGCAGCAGTTGCATCGTCGTCGCCCCTGGGTTGCGGACGGTGCTGGTTTACGCCAGCGAGCCGGAAAGCGTCAGCGCCCGGAGGGGTTTCCTCCGGGCGCTGACGCTTCCGGCTCGCCAGTCGTTTACCCCCGGTCCTGGCTGAAGACCAGCACGCTGTACGGGGCGATGTCGATTTCGACTTGCTTCTCAGCAACGTGAACGTCGCCGACGGGTTCGCCGTGGAAGAGGTCGCTGTAGCCCTTCCAGTCGCTGTTGAGCCGCAACTTCCAGGGGCCGGGTGACGGGAAGTCGAGGGCGTAGCCGTGGCGGGCGTCGCGGTGGAAGTTCAGCACGACCACCACGTCGTCGCCGGGGCCGCCTTCCTTCCAACGCCGGAACGCGATCACGTTGTCGTCGTCGTTGACGTGCAACAGTTCGACGTGCTGGCCGCACAGGCCGCGCGTGAAGTCGAGCTTGTTCAGGCGCAGGGCGATCAGGTCGCGGTACAGTTTCACGATGCCACGGTACTCGTCGCGCTTGTCCCAATCGACCGGCACGTCGTCGCGGAACCACTCGCCTTCGAGGAACTCCTGGCCCTGGAAGATCATCGGGATGCCCGGCGCGGTGAACACCAAGGCCGCCGCGAGCGTCGAGCGCTTCTGGGCGAAGTAGTTGTTCGCGCCCGTCGGGTCGATCTCGTGGGGTACTCTCGCGCGGCCGTTCGACACCTCGTCGTGCGACTCGCTGTAGATCACCCGCTGGAAGGCGTCGCCGTTGTAGCGGTGCGTGATGGCGCTCGCCACGGCCGCCATCGACCGGCTCTCGTCGGCCGGCGTAATGACGGCCTCGCGGACCGGGTGCACGAACTGGTCGTCCCACTGGCTGCCGAAGCCGATGCCGCCGTGCTCCGGCGGGGCGGTCAGCGCGTCGCACTTCTGCAAGTCCTCGGCGATCGTCAGCGCGTTGGGGTGCTTCGCGTGGATCTCGGAGTTCACCCACTGCAGCAGCGTGAAGCCGTCGGGCAGGTTCGGCTCGCCGTCGGCCCGCACGCTGCGGATGTACAGCGTCATGTCCATGCGCAGGCCGTCCACGCGGTAGTCGTCGAGCCACATCAGGGCGTTGTCGCGGATGTACTCGCGGACCTCTTGGCGGCCGTAGTCCGGGCGTGTCGCGCCCCACGGGGTCTCCTTGCGCCAGTCGTTGTAGAAGTAGATGCCGCCGCCTTCGTTCTCGCTCCAGCCGTCGAAGCGCCAGATGTCGAGGTCGCTCGGGCCGAAGTGGTTGTAGACGACATCGACGATCACCGCGAGGCCGCTGGCGTGGGCGTCCTTGACGAACTGCTTGAACGCGGCCGGCCCGCCGTAGGCGCTCTCGACGGCGAAGATGTAGGCGGGGTTGTACCCCCACGACAGGTCGCCCGCGAACTCGGCGATCGGCATGACCTGGATTGTGTTGATCCCCAGCCGCTTCAGGTGGCCGAACTTGGCCGTGACACTCGCCAGCTTCGACGGCAAGTCCTCCACCCCGGCCGTCTGGTTGAACGTGCCGACGTGCAACTCGTAGATCACCATCTCGTTCCAGTGCGGCGAGACGAACTCGGCGTCGCCCCAGTCGAAGTCGGGGTCGGCCACCACCGCGTTGCCGACCGAGTTGGTGACCTGCTTGGCGCGCGGGTCGATGCGGCTCACCGTCGTGCCGTCCGCGATCGTGATGAGGTAGCGGTACTCGTCGCCGACGCCGGCCTCGACCACGTCGGCGTACCAGTAGCCGCTCGGCTCGGCCGCCATCGGGTGCGCGTCGGCCTTCCAGTCGTTGAACGCGCCGACCACGGCGACGGCCAAGGCGTGCGGTGCCCAGACCCGGAACGCCACCCCGTTGTCGTGCGGCAAGGCACCCAGCCCGGCGTGTGGGATCGACACTGGCATGGCCGCGGTCTTCGTGGAAGTCATGGCGGGGAACCCTGGTGTAGCTTAGTAAGAAAGTCAGCCGAGAAACGAAATGGGCCTGTCGAATGATGACAGGCCCGCTCTGAATGCGTCACGACAGTTATCTAAACCGCGTCCACCGGGGAGCGCTTGCCGAGGACCAGCGAGAGGATGAACAGGACCAGGAACACGAAGAACAAGACTTGGGCGATCATACTAGCGCTGCCGGCGATGCCACCGAAGCCCATGGCCCCGGCGACGAGAGCGATCAACAAGAAAACAATGGAGTAGCGGAGCATAGCAGGGAATCCCCATAAAGAGGTGTTAGGGCGTACGGCAGGTATCGAATATCCGCGCGACACATCAAATCGTGGGCGACGCGGGTTAGTGCGGGGAATCAACTATGTCAACCGGTAGCCAAGTCGTGTAACGCCACCGGAGTGTCAGGTTTATGACCAAACCAAGAAGCACACGGCGTGCCAAACTTAAGACTTGCTCACGGTCGCAATCATCGTCTCGAGTTGAGCGACGTGCTTGCGGCAGCGCGGCAGCAGGTCGGCGCGGATCAGGTTCTTGTACTCCGCCGTCAGGCCGTCCGCCTCCAGGGACTTCTCGTACTGACTGATGCCGTGCTCCTCGCCCTGCTTGAGCGCCGCGAGCACGCTCTGCGGCCCGATGAGCTTCGCAGCCCCGGTCACCAGCGACGTGAACGTGCCCCACGGGCCGGACCCGGTGGACGGCTCGCCGCCGCACGCGCGGACCTTCTCGCGCAGAACACTCGCCGTGTTCTGGTGCTCGTCGCTATTCGCCTTCAGCGCCGACTTGTGGACGCTGTCGTCGAACTTCGGCATCGCCTGCTCGTAGGTCTCGATCGCCGAAATTTCGCCGCGGAGCAGGGAGTTCAGTGCCTCGGCACAGGTCGCGGCGTCGGAGGTCGCGGGGGTGGGCAGGGCGACGGGGGGGGTGGCCACGGTGGGAATCCTTGTCGAGTCGGAAGGGGTCGGAAACGCGAGCGTAGTGATAAGCAACGGCGGTGCCAGACGGCGACCGCGGCGCGAAAAGTGGACGCACTAACGACCGCGGCCCAAGGTCCCCTCTTGTTGGGAACCTTGGGCCGCGATGGACAGACTTGTGGCGTCGGCGTTAGTTGCCTTGCTTCTTGACCTTGTTGCCGGCGTCCTTCATGGCGTTGCCGGCGTCGTGGGCCACGTCCTTGGCTTTGTCGTTCGCCTTGCCGGCGAGGTCGTGGGCCTTGTCGTTAGCCTTCGAGGCCAGGTCCTTGGCGTCGTGCTTCAGTTCGGTGGCCTTCTCGGAGGCGGCCTCGGTCGCGTTGTGGACCTTCTCGCGGACCACTTCCGCGGCGTCGCCGACCTTCTCGGCGACCTTCTGGCCGGCGTGCTTCACCGCGTCGGCGGCGTCGGACAGGGTCTCTTTGATCTTTTTGCCAGTCTCTGACATGGTCGTATCCTTCGTAAAGGCTTTTCGGTGGTAGCCGACAACGATTGCCGACTGGACGGGAGTGAACAAAGCAGCCCGCGTGCCAAACCCCTCCCGCCCTCCCCCGGCCGGCCCGCGCCGGCACCCCCGGAATCGACGTTAGTCTTGCTTAAACTCGGCCTTATCAATTTTGTGCTGGGCGATCTTGTCGGTAATACTGCGACGCGACAGGCCGGTGAGTGTCGCGCACTTGCCGACGTGGCCACGCGTCTTGCGCAGCGCCTTTCTCAAATACCGCTCCTCGAACGCCGAGGTCAACTCGGTGAGTTGCTCGGTCAGCGGCCGGGCGAGATCGACCTGGTACGGGTGCCGGCCCCCCTCGGCCTTCCGGGCCACGTCCGGCGGCAGGTTCTTGACGGCGATCACGCCGTCCGCGCAGGTGATGCAGGCCCGCTCGATCGCGTTCTCCAGTTGCCGCACGTTGCCCGGCCACTCGCACTTCGCGAGCACCGCCATCGCCTCGGGGCCGACGGTGGGCACCGCCTTACCGGCGCGGGCGTAGCGCTGGCAGAAGAAGTCGGCCAGCACCGGCACGTCCTCGGGGCGCTCGCGCAGCGGCGGGATCTCCATGCGGATGACGTTGAGCCGGTAGAACAGGTCCTCGCGGAACTTGCCCTCCTTGACGAGCTTCTCCAACGCCTGGTGCGTCGCCGCGACGACGCGCACGTCGATCGGGATCGACTCCGAGCCGCCGACGCGCTCGAAGCGCCGCTCCTGGAGCACGCGCAGCAACTTCACCTGCATCGACAGCGGCACGTCGCCGATCTCGTCGAGAAACAAGGTGCCGCCGTTGGCCAGCTCGAAGCGGCCCTTCCGCTGGGCGGCGGCCCCGGTGAACGACCCCTTCTCGTGGCCGAACAGTTCGCTTTCTAATAGTGTTTCGGGCAACGCCGCGCAGTTGATCGCCGAGAACGTCCCGGTGCGGTGCGGCCTCGACGCGGTGTGGATCGCGCGGGCGACCTGCTCCTTGCCGGTGCCGGTCTCGCCGATGATCAGCACGGTACTCGCGGTGTCGGCGATGTTGCCGATCAGCTCGAAGATGTCGTGCATCCGGGGGCTTTTGGTGATGACGTTCTGGAACGAGTGCACCCCCTGCAACTGCTGCCGCAGCGCGGCGACTTCGTCTTGGAGGGCGCGCGAATCGAGCGCCCGCTTGACGACTAGGCACAGATGTTGCGGGTCGGCCGGCTTCACCTGGAAGTCGAACGCGCCTTGACGCATCGCCTCCACCGCCTCGGGGATACCGCCATGGCCGGTCGTCACGATCACGGTCACGGGGATTTTCTCAGCCTGGATCGCCTCGATGAGCTGCATGCCGGTCTTCTTCGGCATGCGCAAGTCGGTCACCAGGACGCTGTAAGGTTGCTTGCGCAGCATCTCGAGTGCGATGCCCCCGTCCGCGGCGGTGTCCACTTCGAGGCCCATCTTGAGCTGCAAGAGTTCTTGCAGGCTCTCGCGGGTGTCTTGCAGGTCCTCGGCGACGAGGACGCGTTGGTGCGACGGGTTCACGATAGGCTCTCACGCTCGCGGGGGGTGGGATGCCACTAATGTAGTCACCTGGCGAGGAGCCACGCATGAGCAGCGAACTTCTCAACTGTTACGCCCGTGTACGGAAGGTGACATGAGTCGAGACACGCTGCTGTGGGTGATGGCCGCCGTCGCGGTCTTGGCCAACACGGCCGTGGGCATCTTCAACCTCGACCGGACCTTGGCGAGCGACCGCGCCGTCAAAGCCCGCCTCGCCGCGCGGTCCGAGATCGGCGAGACCCTGTCGCTCATGAAGGACGCGGAGACCGGCCACCGCGGCTACCTCCTGACCGGCAAGCCCTCGTACTTGCAACCGTTCGACGACGCCGCGACCGGCCTGCCCCGGCGGCTCGACAGCCTGCGGCCCATGCTCTCCGGGCAGTCGGCTCAGGTCGCCCGCCTCGACGCGATCGAGAAGTTGCTCGCCGCCAAGTTCGCCGAGATGCGTCGCACCATCGCCATCCGCGACACCGCCGGCCGGGACGCGGCGGCCGCCGAGGTCGCGCTCGACCGCGGGAAGCGGATGATGGACGAGATCCGCGCCGAGGTGGCACTGCTCGCCGAGGAGCAGGACCGCCTACTCGACGGCGACCAAAGCAGTTCCGCCGAGCAGCGCGGCACGGCACTCTTGACGCTCGTGGTGGGGGCGCTGCTCGCCGTCGGGGTGATCTTCACGGCCGCGGCGCTGGTCCGCCGGCAGATGGACCGCCGGGCCGCGGCCATGACCGCGCTCCAGAAGGCCAAGGACGACGCGGAGTCCGCCCTGAACCAACTCGACGCCTTCCTGCGCAACGCGCCGTGCGGCATCGCCTACTACGACGCCGACCTGCGCTACATCCACGTCAACGAGGCCTTCGCCCGGCTCAACCGCACGCCGGCCGAGGAGCTCATCGGCAAGTCGCTCGCCGAGGGGTCGCCGGACCTGCCCCCGGCGTTGCGCGACGAGTACCTCGAAGTGTCGCGGCGACTCGCCCCGTCGGTCGGCCGCCGGCTGACCGTCGGCGACGAGGTCTGGGAGGTGTCGGTCTTCCCCGTGAAGGCGGCCAAGGCCGAGCGGCCGGGCCTGGGCGTGATCGGCATCAACGTGACCGCCGCGGCCGAGTCCGAGGCCCGCGTCCAGGAGAGCGAAGCCCGCTTCCGCACCATGGCCGAGGCGATGCCCCAAATCGTCTGGATGACCCGGCCCGACGGCGCGGCCGAGTACTTCAACCTGCGCTGGTACGAGTACACCGGCCTGACCCCCGAGCAGAGCCTCGGCACGAACTGGACCGCCCCGCTGCACCCCGACGACCTCGCACGCAGTCAGGCCCGCTGGCGGGAGTCGGTCGAGACCGGGATGCCGTACGACATCGAGTACCGCGCCCGCGCCGCCGACGGCACCTACCGCTGGTTCCTGGGCCGCGCCAACCCCGTGCTCAACGAGAAGGGCCAGGTCACCCGCTGGCTGGGCACTTGCACCGACATCGACGACCGCAAGCGGCAGGCCGAGCAACTCGAGGGCCTCGTCGAGCACCGCACGCTGGAGTTGCGCCGCAGTAACGAGGAGCTGGAGAAGTTCGCCTACATCGCCTCGCACGACCTCCAAGAGCCGCTCCGCAAAATCCAGGCGTTCGGCGACCGCCTCAGCACGCGCTTCAAGGCCGGCCTCGGCGAGCAGGGCCAGGACTACATCGCGCGGATGCTCGACTCGGCCGGCCGCATGCGCCGGCTCATCGACGACCTCCTGTCGTTCTCGCGGGTCACGACCAAGGTCGCCCCGCTGGCGGCGGTCAACCTGAACGCCGTCGTGCGGGACGTGCTCTCGGACCTCGAGATCCGCGTCGCCCAGAGCGACGGCCGCGTCGAGGTCGGGCCGCTGCCGACGATCGCGGCCGACCCGGCGCAGATGCGGCAGCTCTTCCAGAACCTCATCAGCAACGCCCTGAAGTTCCAGCGCCCCGGCGTGCCGCCGGTGGTGACGGTCGTGGCGGTGTACCGGCGGGCCGTCCCGCCGGACCCGCCGTCGCGCGGCAGCGGCACCCTGCCGGTGCCCCGCGCGAGCTACCGCTTCACGGTCTCGGACAACGGCATCGGCTTCGAGCCGCAGTACGCCACGCGCATCTTCGAGTTGTTCCAGCGCCTTCACGGCCGGTCGCAGTACGAGGGGACCGGCTTGGGCCTGGCGATCTGCAAGAAGATCGCCGAGCGGCACGGCGGCACGATCGCGGCCGAGGGGTGTCCGGGCGAGGGTTCGACGTTTACAATCGACCTCCCCACGACCCCGGAGCTGGAGAGCCGCCATGTCGCACCGAGCCTTGCCGGTGACCATTCTGGTCGCCGATGACGACGCCGACGACCGGCAGCTCGTCGCGGAGGCGTTCGAGGAGGCGAAGATCCGCAACGACTTGCGCTTCGTCGAGGACGGCGTGGAACTCCTGGAGTACCTCCAGCGGCGCGGCAAGTACGAGGAGCCGGACAGCTCGCCGCGGCCCGGCCTGATCCTGCTCGACCTCAACATGCCGCGCATGGACGGCCGCGAGGCGCTGGGCCTGATCAAAGCGGACCGGAATTTGCGGTCGATCCGGGTCATCATCATGACGACCTCGAAGGCCGAGCAGGACATCGTGGAGTCGTACGACCTGATGGCGTCGTCGTACATCACCAAGCCGGTACGCTTCGAGAGCTTGGTGGACGTGGTCAAGACGATCGGCAAGTACTGGCTCGAGATCGTGGAGTTGCCCCCGAATGAGCCCGAAACTTCGGCCTGACTCGACGGTCCGCGTCCTCCTGGTGGACGACGACGAGGACGACTACGTCGTCACCCGCGACCTCGTGGCGAGCATCCCCGGCCGGCCGATCGACCTCGACTGGGTGTCGGACTACGAGTCCGCACTGGCCGCCGCGGCCCGCAACGAGTACCACGTCTTCCTGATCGACTACCGCCTCGGGGCGCGGACCGGCCTCGAACTGCTCTTCGCCATGCGCGAGCGCGGCTGCGACCGCCCGGTGATCCTGCTGACCGGCCAGAGCGAGTTCGAGATCGACCTCGAAGCCACCGCCGCGGGGGCCGCCGACTACCTCGAGAAGGGCCGCCTCGACGAAGTCGTGCTGGAGCGCTCCGTCCGCTACGCCCTCAAGCAGTACGAGCAGGAGGCCGAACTCGAGCGCAAGGTGCGCGAGCGCACCGCCGAGTTGGCCGAGTCGAACGCCAAGCTGCGCGAGGCCGACCGCCGCAAGGACGAGTTCCTCGCCACCCTGGCCCACGAGCTGCGCAACCCGCTCGCCCCGATCCTGAACGCGGTCGAAATTCTGCGGATGCAGCCCCAAAGCCCGCAGGCGCAGGGCCGCATCGAGCGGCAGGTCGCCCACCTCGTGCGGCTGATCGACGACCTCCTCGACGCATCGCGCGTCACCCGCGACAAGTTCAGCCTGACCCGCGAGCCGATCGACCTGCGCGAGCCGCTGCTGATGGCCGTCGAGACGAGCGCCCCGGTGATCGTCACCGCCGGCCTGACGCTCGAGGTGCAGTTGCCGCCCGAGGAGGTGCCGCTGACGGTCTGCGGCGACCGGGTGCGGCTGGCGCAGCTGTACACGAACCTGCTCAACAACGCCGCCAAGTACACCGAGTCCGGCGGCCGCATCACGGTGGGCGTCGAGACGGACGGCCACGCGGTCACCACGCGCGTCACCGACACCGGCCTGGGCATCCCCGCGGAGATGCTCGAGGAGGTCTTCTCGATGTTCTCGCAGATCGACCGCACGCTGAACCGCGCCCAAGGCGGTTTGGGCATCGGCCTGGCGCTCGCGCGCCGCGTCGTGGACTTGCACGCCGGCGGCATCGCCGCGAGTAGCCCCGGCCCCGGCCACGGCTCGACGTTCACCGTGACACTGCCCGCGCACCACTGACGCGCGGCGAGCCGCCGGCGTGAGCCGGGGGTTTCCAGGCGCACGCAGGTCGAGAAACCCCCGGCTCACGCCGACGGCTCGCCAAGCAACGCCCGCTGGCGCAATCGCTACAACCCGGCTCACGCCCCCGGCCGCCGCCTGTCGATACCAGGTGTGTCCACGGTGCGCGGGGGTTTTGTGCGATGCGGTGGCTCCCGAAGAACTCGACGCGGCTGGCTGCTGTTGCCGCGGCGACGCTCGGCCTCGCCGGCTGCCGCACGCCCGGCGCACCCGGCGTCTCGGCCGTCTCCGCGAAGTTGACGGAGCGCTTCGGGCAAGCCACGTCCGACGCCAAGACGCCGGGGCAGGTCTGCCTGCCGCCGGGGGTCACGCTCGACGCCGCGCTGACCGAGGACGCCGCGATTTCGGTGGCGCTTTACAACAACCCCGCGTTCCAGGAGCTGCTCGTCGATCTGGGCCTCGCCCGCGCCGACCTGATCCAGGCGGGTCTGCTGCCCAACCCCGAGTTCGTCTACTACTTCGGGGCGACCGACAAGCCGTTCAAGTACCTCTTCGACTTCCCCCTCGAGTCGCTGTGGCTGCGGCCGATCCGCGTCAAGGCGGCGGCCCGCGACGCCGACCGGGCCAGCGAACGCCTGACGCAGGCCGGCCTCGACCTGATCCGCGACGTGCGCGTCGCCTACGCCGACGTGGTCCTCGCGCGGGACCGCCAGCGCGTCGCCAACGAGGCGCTCAAGCTGCGCGGCGAGATCGCCAGCTTCGCCACGAAGCGCCTCGACGCCGGCGACATCACCGCCCAAGAACAGGCGACCGCGAAGATCGACGCGCTCATCGCGCAACAAGAGACCGTCCGCGTCGGCTACGACATCCCCGTCGCCGAGGAGCGGCTGCGTAACGTGCTGGGCCTGGGGCTGCTGCGCGGGCCGCTGACTCTCGACCCGTCGCCGGTGCCGGGTCGCCAAACGCTCGATGTCGATCGACTCACGCTCGACGCCCTCGCCACCCGGCCCGACGCCCTCGCCGCGGCGTCGCTCGTCGAAGCGGCGCAGGCCCGCGTGCAGTTCAACAAGATCGCCTGGGTGCGGCTGCTGGGGCTGGGCGACGCCACGAGTGGCCGCGTGCTGGGCCACGAGTTCAGCCCGGCGTTCCGCGTGACGCTGCCGCTGTTCAACGTCGGCCAGGGCGGCACCGCCCGCGCCGAGGCCGAGTTGCAACGCGCCCAGCGCAACCAGCAGACCGTCGCCAACCAGATCATTCTCGACGTGCAGCGGGCGAATTTGCTGTTCGAGCAGGCGTCCGCGGAGCACGACTTCGTCGTGAACAAAGTGCGGCCCGAGGTCGAGACGGCGATCCGCTTGGCTCAGGCGGCGTACCGCGAAGGGGGCGTGACTTACCTCATCGTCCTTGAAGTCTCGCGGCAACTTCTGGATAATTCCCTCCGCGAGGCGACGCTGCAAGCCGACCTGCGGCGGACCTGGGCCGAGTTGGAGCGCAGCGTCGGCCGCAAACTCCCGCCCGCGCCGCTACTGAAACCGAGCGACAAGTAATGCCCGACGACTCGACCGGCTGGCGTTGGGGGCGGCGGCTCGTCCACCCGGTCGGCACGGGTGTTGCCGTCGCCGCCGGGGTCGCGTGGCTGATCGCGTACAACCCCGCCTTCGTCAAGCCGCCGGCCGCCACCCCGCCGGCCAAGGTCGAGAAGGTCGTCAAGGAAGGCGAACTCGCCACGGTGACGCTCAGCGAGGACGCCGAGAAGAAGCTGGGCCTGCAAGTCGGCGCGGTGACGCTCAAATCGGCGCGCCGCGTGCGCGTCTACGGCGGCGACGTGACGGTCCCCGTCGGCAAGACGGTCCTCGCGTCGGCCCCCCTCGGCGGCATTTTGCGTGCCCCCGACGGCGGGCTGCCGAAGGTCGGGGGGCTCGTCAAGAAGGGCCAAGTCGTCTTTCAACTGCTGCCGCTGTTCTCGCCCGACTCGATGACGAAGCTCTCGACCGACCTCGCCGCCGCCGACGAGGCCATCCACCTCGCGCAGCTCAACGTCGAGGCCACCAAGAAGCCGTTCGACCGCGCGAAGACACTCCTCAAGCAGAGCATCGGCAGCCAGAAGGACCTCGACGCGGCCCAGGCGACTTACGACGGCGCGGTTCAGGCGAAGACCTCGGCCGTCGCCACCCGCGACGTGCTCGCCAAAGTGCTGGGCGACACCAAGTCCGGCACCGCCGCCCCGATCGCCATCGACGCCCCCGAGGACGGCCTGCTGCGCAACGTCTCCGCGCTGCCGGGCCAGTCGGTCCCCGCGGGCGCGGCCCTCTTCGAGGTCGTCGATTTGACGACGGTCTGGGTCCGCGTCGCGCTGCCGGTCGGCGACCTTACCGACGTGGCCCGCGCCGACCCGGCGCGCGTCGGCAAGCACGGCGCGGCGCAGACGGCGAAGCCGGTCGTCGCCCCGCCGTCGGCGAACCCGCTGGCGATGACCGTCGATTTCTTCTACGAGCTGCCCAACCCCGACGGCCTGCTCGTGCCCGGCCAGCGCGTCGAGGTGCAACTGCCACTCGCGGAGTCGCGTGAGAGTTCGACCCTGCCGCGTGCGGCGATTGCGACCGACATCCACGGCGGGACGTGGGTCTACGAGCCGACGGCCGCGCGGACTTTCGTCCGCCGCCGCGTCGTCGTCGGGCACGTCACCGCCGACGACGTGGTCTTGAGCGCCGGCCCCGCCGTCGGCACCAAGGTCGTCGTCGAGGGGGCTCAGGGCCTGTTCGGCGCGGAGACCGGCTTCGTCAAGTAACTTCGGGCCATTCGCCATGCTCTCGTCGCTGATTTCCGCCTCGATCCGCGGCCGCGTGGTTGTGGTCGCCCTGTGCGCGCTGCTCATCGGCTACGGCCTGCGCACCGCCGGCAACGCGCCCCTGGACGTGTTCCCCGAGTTCGCCCCGCCCAAGGTCGAGATCCAGACGGAAGCCCCCGGCCTCTCGACGGAGGAGGTCGAGAGCCTCATCTCGCTGCCGCTCGAAAACGCCCTCAACGGCACGCCGGGGATGAAGACGTTGCGGTCGAAGTCGGTGCTGGGGCTGTCGTCGGTGGTCGTGCTCTTCGAGGAGGGCTACGACCTGCACAAGGCGAGGCAGTACGTCCAAGAGCGCGTCGCCGCCGAGGCGGTGCGGCTGCCGACCGTCGCCCGCCCGCCGGTGATCCTGCAACCGCTGTCGTCGCTGAGCCGCGTGATGAAGATCGGCGTGTCGTCGAAGACGGTGTCGCAGCGCGACATGACGGTGCTGGCGATGTTCACGATCCGGCCCAAGCTCATGGCGGTGCCGGGGGTGGCGAACGTCGCCATCTGGGGCCAGCGCGACAAGCAATTCCAGGTGCTGCTCGACCCCGACCGGCTGCGCGCCGCCGGGGTCACGCCCGACGCTGTGTTCAAGGCGACGCAAGATGCCGTCGGCCTCGAATCGGGCGGCTTCGTCGATACGCCCAACCAGCGCCTCGCCGTGCGGCACCGGGCGGCCGTGCGGACGGTGGACGACTTGAAGCGGACGATCATCGACTTCCGCGGCGGGTCACCGATCCGAATCGGCGACGTGGCCGAGGTCGAAGTCGGCTCGCCGCCGGCCATCGGCGACGCCATCATCAACGACGTGCCGGGCTTGCTACTGATCGTCGAGAAGCAGCCCGAAGGCAACACGCTCGAAGTGACCCGCCGCGTCGAAGCGGCGCTCGAAGCGCTCAAGCCGGGCCTCGCCGGCCTGGACGTGGACCCGACGATCTTCCGCCCCGCGACCTTCATCGAGCGCTCGATCAGCAACCTGAGCCACGCCTTGCTCATCGGCTGCGGGCTGGTCGCCGCGATCCTGGTGCTGTTCCTCTTCGATTGGCGCACCGCGTTCATCAGCCTCACTGCCATCCCGCTGTCACTCGTCGCCGCGGTCGTCGTCATCTCCGCGCTTGGCCTCACGCTCAACACGATGGTCATCGCCGGGCTGGTCATCGCGCTGGGGGAAGTGGTCGATGACGCCATCATCGACGTGGAGAACATCACCCGGCGACTGCGCCTCAACCGCGCCGCCGGTAACCCCATCGACCCGATGAAGGTCGTCCTCGACGCCTCGACCGAGGTGCGCAGTGCGGTGGTTTACGCGACGATGATCGTCATCATCGTCTTCCTGCCGATCTTCTTTTTGGACGGCATCGCCGGCTGCTTCTTCCGCCCGCTGGCGCTGTCGTACATCCTCGCCATCCTGGCGTCGCTTGCGGTCGCCCTGACGGTGACGCCGGCGCTGTCGTACATGCTGCTCACCGGCACGCGCGACCGCCGCCACGACGCCCCGCTCGCGGTGCTACTGCGGCGGCTGTACCGCGTCGCGCTGCCGGGACTGCTGGCGCGGCCGTACACGGCGCTCGGGGTGATCGCCGCGACGTTCGCGCTCAGTGCCGCGGGGGCGACGCACTTCGGCCAGGAGTTCCTGCCGGAGTTCCAGGAGACGGACTTCCTGATGCACTTCATCGAGAAGCCCGGCACGTCGGTCGAGGAGATGGACCGCATGACGATCCGCGCCAGCAAGGAGCTGCGGGCCATCGACGGCGTGCGCAACTTCGGCTCGCACATCGGCCGCGCCGAAGTCGCCGACGAGGTCGTCGGGCCGAACTTCACCGAACTCTGGATCAGCATCGACCCGAACGCCGACTACCCCGGCACGCTCAAGAAAATCCAGGGGGCGATGGACGGCTACCCCGGCATGTTCTGTGACGTGCAGACGTACCTCAAGGAGCGGAGCAAGGAGGTCCTGTCCGGGGCGAGTGCCGCGGTCGTGGTGCGGCTGTTCGGCCCCGACATGGCGACGTTGCGGGCGAAAGCCGCGGAGGCCGAGAAGGCGATGAAGTCGGTCGAGGGCGTCAAGGACTTGAAGGTCGAGTCGCAGGTGCTCGTGCCGCAGATCGAGATTCGCCTGCGCCCCGAGGCGGCCGAGCGCTACGGCCTGACCGCGGGGCACGTCCGCCGGGTGACGACGATGCTGCTGCGCGGGTCGAAGGCGGGTGAAGTGTACGAGGGCCAGGCCCGCTTCGACGTGGTCGTCTGGGGCGTCCCCGGCGTCCGCAACGACATCGCCGCGCTGCTGACCCTGCCCATCGACACGCCGACGGGGGTGCAGGTCCGCCTGCGCGACGTGGCCGACGTGCTGGTCGTGCCGATGCCCAACGAGATCAAGCGCGAGGCGGCCAGCCGGCGTCTGGACATTACCTGCAACGTGGCCCCCGGCCGCGACCTCGGCGGCGTCGCCGCGGAGGTCGAGGCGAAGGTCCGCGCCCTGAGCTACGACCAAGGCTACCACCCCGAGTTCCTCGGCGAGTTCGCCGCACGCCAAGCCTCGACGCGCCGGCTCTACGGCCTCGGTCTGCTGGCACTGCTCGGCATCGTTTTGGTGATCTACTCCGACTTCGCGTCGCTGCGGCTCACGCTGATCGTGGCGTTCACGCTGCCGTTCGCGCTCGTCGGCGGCGGCGTCGGCGTCCACCTCACCGGCGGCGTCCTGTCGCTCGGCTCGCTCGTCGGCTTCGTCACAGTCCTGGGCATCGCCGCCCGCAACGGCATCATGCTGGTCAGCCACTACCGCCACCTCGAAGACGAGGAGGGCGAGCCGTTCGGCGAGGCGCTGGTGCGGCGCGGCTCCGAAGAACGCCTTGTCCCGATCCTGATGACGGCGCTCGCCACCGGCCTGGCGCTACTGCCGCTGATCGTCAGCGGCCTGAAGCCGGGCCACGAGGTCGAGTACCCGCTGGCGGTGGTGATCCTCGGCGGCCTGACGACCTCGACGCTGCTGAACCTGTTCCTGCTCCCGCCGCTGTACCTGCGCTTCGGGCGGCGGACGTGACAACAGCGATGGTCGTGGGACGACATAAGCCTCGTTGACCGACCGGCACCGAGTCACCGCGCGCTGCCGCCGACCCTGTTGACCACGTTCACCGCCGCCATCACACCGTCGAATAGGAAGAAGGCACCGAGCAAGACGCACACGACACCGATCACCTTCGCGCCGGTGCCCGTGAGGTTCTTGGTTTTCGTTAACGGCAGGCCCTTCGGCGTGAACGCTTTGAGTCCGAGGAGGATCGTGAAGACGCCCAACACGATCCCGAGCATAGCAGACCCCACGAGTGTTAAACGCGAATAGTCGCACGGGCAACTTACCGGAACGATAGGGTTTGGCCATCCGCTTGAGCCACGCCGCGTCAACACTGGCAGACCGCGCGCAGGCGAGTCTTGTTAGCCCGACACGCGCGGGGTTCGCACGGTCGTGGACGCTGTTCGGGTCGTCGGCCGAACCGTCATCGCCCGGAAACCTTGCCCTCGACCGTTCGATCATCGCTTGAGCGTCTGGCTAACAAGACTCGCCCGCGGCGGAGCCGCGAACCCCTACGCACGCCCGTGTGGTCCTGGTGGTACAGGGCGGTATGATGGTTGCCCACTGCCCCCCCCGAGGACTCACTACCGTGCCCAAGCTCCACGAGATCATCGCCGTCGCCAAGGGCAAGAAGGGCGAGGCCGAGAAGTTCGTCACCGACGCCTACCACAAGCTCGCCAAGCCCGACCTCTTCGACTCGATGGTGAAGACCTACCGCCCCGCCGAGGAGAACGGCGAGGCGCTGCCGAGCGAGAAGAAGATCGCCCAGGAGGACCTGCCCGCGCTCGTCCGCGAGGCGGCGGCCAAGTGGTCGGCGCTCTTCGACCTCACCCTGACGCTCGACGTTGGCAACCAGAAGGCCAAGGCCGACATCGTCGTCGGCGGGGTCACCCTGGCGACCGGCGTGCCGGTGCCGACGCTGCTGTTCCTGGAGAAGCAGCTCGAGAACGTCAAGGCGTTCGTGAGCCGGCTGCCCACGCCGGACCCGTCCGAGACCTGGAGGTTCGACCCAAGCCAGTCGCTGCTGGCCGCCGAGCCGACCGAGACCTTCCGCACCAAGAAGGTCCAGAAGGCGCTGGTGATGTACGCCGCGACCACCGAGCACCCCGCCCAGACCCAGCTGATCACCGAGGACGTGGTCGCTGGGTACTGGCGCACGTCGAAGTTCACAAGCCGCGTCTCGGCGTCGGCCCGCGCCGCGGCACTCGAGCGGGTGTCCGCGCTGCTCGACGCGGTCAAGGTGGCCCGCGAGCAGGCCAACGGAATCGAGGTCGAGTCCCACGCGATCGGCGCGGCGCTCCTCAAGAACCTGCTGGGGGACCTGGCGAAGTGAGCGGGCCGCTGGCCGGCGGGGGGCGACTCCGGTAAGCTTGCCCCCGCGGGCCGCAAGGCCCGCACCGTGCAAGTTCGTCGTCAAGCTCAAGTTCAGGTGTCACGGCCAAAGATGCGGGTTCGATTCCCGCCCCCGGCACTCGGGGCCGACGAGGCCCCGCCAGTGACCCGCGCCGGGGTAGCCCAACGGTCGAGGCAAGCCGGACCACTCACGCTCAAGCTCTCACGGCAAGCTCGTCACGTCGGAGTCCAGGCCCGCATCGGAGGTCAGTCACCACGGTCTCGCAGCGTCGGTTCGATCCCGACCCCCGTCTTGTCGAGTCGAGTCGAGTGCCGACGGGGTCGTCTAATGGCAGGGCGGCGGACATCAATTTGAGGACCCCTCTGGCTAAGCGGCGGGCCAACCTGAAAAGACTCCAACCTCACGACCCCGGCCGATGGGTACTCGGCCGGGGTCACTTTGCGCGCCGGCGGCGGCGTCGCCCGGAACTCCGCGGGACGCCGCGCGATTCCAGGAACGCCGGCTTGCTCGCTTGACATTTAGGCGTAGGTTATCGCACATGGCACAACTCTCCCAGCCGGTCGAGCCGTTCGGCGAAGTCAACGTCTACCCGCAGCCCGACGGCTCGCTCGACATCGTCGCCACCGTGCTCATGGTGCCCGACATCGAGGGCGCGCGCACCGGCCTCGCCCTCGACGCCTCCGCTTCGATGAAGTCGATGTACGGCGTCTCGTCGGTCCTCGGCGGGGCCTTCGCCAAGGCCGCCGCGACCCCCAACGTCGTCGAGCCGGTCGCCCGCATGATGGCCGCGTACCTGTCGCAGTTCTCGTCAACCGGGACGTGCGACATCATTTACTGGGCCGTCAGCCCCGCCGGCGACGCCGTCGAGCCATTGAAAGCCGTCAACGCCGCCGACGCCGAGACGGTCGCCATCGTCGGCCCCAAGAAGTTCCCGTGGGGCCGCGGCACGAAACTGCTGCCGGCGGTCAAGCACTTCGTCGATGTCGAGTTCCGCGCCGCCCCGTGGGCCATCTGTGTGTTCGTCACCGACGGCGTCCTCGAAGACCTCGCCGCGGTCAAGGCGTACTGCCTGACCTTCGCCAAGGAGATCGCCTCGGGCCGGCGCAAGTTCATCAAGCTCGTCCTCATCGGCGTCGGCGAGCAAGTCGATGTGGCGCAGATGGAAGAACTCGACGACATGTTCGAGGGCAGCGGGCTGAAAGACCCCGCCGGCAACGACATCGACCTGTGGGACCACAAGCTCGCCTCGGAGATGCGCAAGATCGAGGAGATCTTCGCCGAGGTCGTCAGCGAGGACGCCACCGTCGCCGCGTCGGGCCGGGTCACCAACCAGGCCGGGGTGCTGTGCAAGAACTACCCCGACGGCCTGCCGGCGCTCTTGCGCTTCAAGCTGCCGCCCGGCTCGACGGGCTTCACGATCGACTTCCCCGGCGGCAGCATCACGCAGGACCTCACCGCCCCGCTGACCCCTTGAACCCCCTCTCGAACGCGGAGCGAAGTCATGGCCGGAGCGGTGAGCCGACAGTTGCCGAGCACGATGGTCGCGGCCGAGTTCGGCGAGGTCAACGTCGCCGACACCCCGGCCGGGCGGACCGTCAAGTTCACCATCCTCATGGAGCCGCAGGGGGTCGAGGCCGAGGGCTGGCAGACCGGCGTCGCGCTCGACGGCTCCGCGTCGATGAAGTCGTGGTACGGCCGCTCGCTGAGCGGCAAGGTCCCGCCGTCGGCCGCCGCGGAGTACCAGCGCAAGGGCTGGACGGCCGAGCGCGTCGAGGACGGCAAGCGGGTCATGGTCTTCCAGAAGGAGGCCTACGCCGACGCCATCGCCAAGGGGCACCTCAAGTTCACGACCAACATCGTCGAGCCGGCCGCGCGCGAGTTCATCTCGTACCTCGCCGCCAACCTCGACGCCGACGGCGGCACCACGGTCATTTACTGGGCCTGCGGCGACGGCTCCGCCTACGAGGTCTCCGGCGACTTCACCGCCGAACAGTGCAAGGCCCTCACCGTCACCGGGCCGGTCGAAAAACCCTTCGGCGCGGGCACCAAACTCACGCCGGCGGTGAAGTACTTCGTCGAGCGCTTCGCCGACGCCGAGCGCGGCATGTACGTGTTCCTCACCGACGGCCGGCTCGACGACCTCGCCGAGGTCAAGGCGTACACGGCCAAGCTCTGCCGCGAGATCGCCGGCGGCACCCGCAAGCCGGTCAAGTGCGTGCTCATTGGCGTCGGCGACCAGGTCGATGAGCGGCAGATGGAGGAACTCGACGACCTCGACACCGGCACCGATGTCGATATCTGGGACCACAAGATCCACGCCGACATGCGCGGCATCGTCGAGATCTTCGCCGAGGTCGTCAGCGAGAACACCACCGTCGCGCCGACGGGGGCACTCTACGGCCCGTCCGGGGAACTCGTGGTGCGCTTCGCCGACGGCGTGCCGGGGTCGATCAGCGCGACGCTGCCGCCGGGGGCCGCGTTCTTCGAGTTGGAAGTCGCCGGGACCCGCATCCGCCAGGCCCTTTCGTAAGTCAGGAGACGCCCGTGAACCTCAGCCGCCGGCTGCCGATCTACCTGCTCATCGACGCGTCCGAGTCGATGGCCGGCCCCGCCATGCTCGCCGTCGAGCAAGGCGTGAAGGCGCTCGTCGATTCGCTCAAGGGCGACCCGATGGCCCTCGAGACCGCGTACCTCAGCGTCATCACCTTCAGCCGCAAGGCCGAGCAGGTGGTGCCGCTGACCGAATTGATGCACTTCACGCCGCCGAAGTTCAGCGTCCGCAGCGGCAGCGCGCTGGGGGCCGCGCTGCGCCTGCTGATGCTCTCGATCAAGCGCGACGTAGTCAAGACGACGGCGACGACCAAGGGCGACTGGCGGCCGCTGGTGTTCGTGCTGACCGACGGGCAGCCGACCGACGACTGGGAGCGCGCCGCCGAGGAGCTGCGGCGGGCCAACAGCCCGCGCGTGGCCAACCTCTACGCCATCGGCTGCGGCCCCGACGTGGACCCCGCGGTGCTGCGCCGCGTCGCCGACGTGAGCCTGATGATGACCGACCTGACCCCCGAGGGCTTCCGCAAGTTCTTCCTGTGGCTGTCGGCGTCGGTGCAGTCGGCGAGCGTGAAGCCGGACGCGGAGCCGGGCGGCCTCGACCGCCTGCCGCCGGGCGTGGCCCTCGCCGACGACGACACCGAGTACGACCCGACGCCGCGGCAAGTCTTTTTGCAGGCGCGCTGCCAAAAGACGCGCAAGCCGTACCTGATGCGCTTCGCCCGGCGCGACCGCGACGGCCGGTACGAGGCGATCGCCGGGCACCCGCTCGAGCACCTCGAGACGGGGGCCGACTCCGCGCTGCCGCCGGTGAGCAGCGACGACCTCGACGGCTGCCCGTCGTGCCCGTTCTGCGAGAACCCCGTCGCGAGCACCTGCCCCTGCGGCACGCTGCTGTGTACGACGCAGAACCCCCGCGACGCCATCGTCTGCCCGACCTGCCGCGCCGAGTTGGTGAGCGGCCCCGGCGGGCCGGTCAAGGTCCGCCGCTCGATGGGCTGAGCCTTCCGCTACCGTTGCCCCTTTACCCGTGGAGTGTACCGCGATGTCCACCGAGTTCGTCGGCCGCCGCCTGCCGGTCTACCTGGTTCTCGACTGCTCCGGCTCGATGTCCGGCGAGCCGATCGAGTCCGTGCGGCAGGGGGTCAAGGCGCTGCTCTCCGACCTGCGCGGCGACCCCACCGCGCTCGAGACGGCTTTCCTGTCGGTGATCACGTTCAACAGCGGGGCGCAGCAGGTCTGCCCGCTGACCGAACTGATGCTGTTCCAGGAGCCGACGCTCGACGCCAGCGGCAGCACCGCGTTCGGCGAGGCGCTCAAACTCCTCGAGCAGGCGATCGACAAGGAGGTGCGCAAATCGACGCCGACGCAGAAGGGCGACTGGCGGCCGATGGTGTTCCTGATGACCGACGGCCAGCCGACGGACACCTGGCAGGCGTTCGCGGATAGCGTGAAGGCGAAGAAGTTCACCTTCATCGCCTGCGCCGCCGGCTCCGGGGCGCAAACCGAGCCGTTGAAGCGGATCACCGAGACGGTGGTGAAGCTCGACAACTTGCAGCCGGACACCCTGAAGGCGTTCTTCAAGTGGGTGTCGGACTCGATCAAGATGACCTCGCAGAGTGTGGCGCAGGTCGCCGCCGACGGCCCCATGACGTTGCCGCCCGCGCCGCCGCAGATCCACATGGTGCCGTGAGGTCGGCTCCGGGCCGGGCGGCGCGGCCGGGTGCGGGGGCGTCGGCTCCGCGGCGGGGGGCGCAGGCCGGGCACCCACAAGGGGATGCCCCTACGAGACGCAACCCCCGGCCGGGGGGCGCAGGCCGGGCACCCACAACGGGATGCCCCTCCAAGAACCGGCTGCGCCGCAGGCGATCGGCCTTCGGCTCCGCCGCAGGCGAACGGTAGGGGTGCCCCTTGTGGGTACCCGTCAGCGACCCCCCGCCGCGGAGCCGACGACTTCAACCCCGCCCGGACCCCCGCCGGAAGTGCCGATGCCGCAGCCGCCCTCACCCGAAGTCCGCGTCCAGGCCGTGCGCTGGAAGCTCGGCCTGCCCACGACCCACGACGACGCGCAGTTGCGAGCCGCGTGGGCCGAGATCGCCCGCGACCCGGCGGCGGTCAAGTCGATCACGAACGCCCTGAGCCAGCCGCTCTACCGCGCGCTGACGGCGGCACTCGGCGGCGAGGCGCACCCGAAGTACGCGTGGGCCGCGGGGCTGCCGCCGGTCGTTCTCGGCTGGCTCAACGACGACGGCCCGCGCTCGCTGCAGCTCGCGCGGCTGCTCAAGGACGCACTCGACCCGCCGGCCGCGGTCGCCGTGGCGCGGCCGGTCAAGCGGACTGGCCTGCACCCCGACGCCGGCCGCGACGCCCGCCCCGCCCCCACCCCCCCCCCGGTACACGCCATGCCGCCGCCCCTGCCCGCGAGTCCGCCGCTGCCCCCCGTGGGGTGGCTGTGCAAGCCGATCCCCGACGCCCCGGAGCCGTACCCGGAATTCGTCGCGCGACCTTTCGCCGATGCCCCACCCGGCTTCCGCGGCTTCGGGGCCAACGTCCGCGGCAAGAAGCACAAGCACGACGGCACCAACTGCGACGACGCCTTCGCCTTCGCCCGCGCCGGCGACTGGACCGTCGTCGCCGTCGCCGACGGGGCCGGCTCGAAGAAGCTGTCCCGCCTCGGGGCGCGCGCCGCCGTCGCCGCCGCCGTCGCCACGCTCGCCGCCGACCTGGCGGGGCACGCGATGACCGAGCGCGCCGCGTCGGCCGAGTGGCTGGCGGCGGCGAGCCGCGAGCGCGAAGGCTCCGACTTCGCCGGGGCCGACGTGCAGGCCGTCGCCGCGGGCCTGCACCACGCCATGCGCGACGCCCTGGCCGC
Organism: Fimbriiglobus sp.; assembly: GCA_043744775.1. Taxonomy (GTDB): domain Bacteria; phylum Planctomycetota; class Planctomycetia; order Gemmatales; family Gemmataceae; genus Fimbriiglobus. Next base: position 112,166 of record JAYTUC010000208.1, read on the forward strand.
GCTGGAGCGGACGGCCGCCGAGTTGCAGGGCCGCGACGACATCGCCGCGTCCCTCGGCCGCCCCGCGGAGGTCGCCGACCTGTCGTGTACGCTGCTGCTCGCGGTCACCCGCGCCATCGTCGCCGACGGCAAGCCGTTCCACCTCGTACTGGGCTGTCAGGTCGGCGACGGCCTCATCGGCACGGTCAGCCGCGCCGGGTCGGTCAGGCAGGTCGGGGCGGCCGACAGCGGCGGGCACGCCGGCGAGACGGACTTCCTCACGTCGAGTGGCAAGACCGAGCCGGCCTTCCTGGCCAAGAAGACCGCGGCAGCCCTGACCGACTTGCAGGCGCTGTTGGTCATGACCGACGGCGTCGCCGACGACTACTTCCCCGCGGCCGACCACCTGGCGCGGCTCTGGGGCGACCTCGTGGTCAACGGCATCCCCGACCTGACGCCGCCGACGCCGGACGCCGTGGCGAACGCGCTGTCCGGGACGCCACTGACGGCCGAGGCGGCGGCGGCGTTCGTGTACGAGGTCGGCACCGAGGTGGTCGAGCCGGACCCGCGCGGCACCGCCTACCTGCGCTCGAGCGAGACGTTCGCCCAGCGCCTCGACATCACGGCGGCGGAGCTGGTCAAGCGGCCGGCGGCGCTGTGGGCCGGCCGCAAGCCCCTCGACGCGCCGACGGCCGAGGCGCGGCTGAAGCTGTGGCTCGACGCCTACCACGTCCGCGGCTCGTTCGACGACCGCACGCTCGTGGTGCTGCACCGGGAGGACCTGTCGTGAGTACGCAATCGGCCACGCTGCGGGACGGGCGGACGGTGTCGTTCGTCGAGGTCCCCGACCCGCCGCAGGGTGGCATGAAGAGGGTCTACTTCTCGCCCGACAAGTCGTACGTCGTCGCGTTCTTCCACGACGACGACGCGGCCAAGGACACCAACCGCCTGGCGCGGCTGGAGGCGGTGCTGACGCGCTTCAACCCGACGACCGACCCCGAGGTCGGCAAGTACTGGCAGACGCTGTTCTGCTGGCCCAGCGGCATCGTGGCCAAGCCGACGCTCGGCGTCGTGGCCCCGGCCTACCCGGCGAACTTCTTCTTCGCCACCGGGCCGTTCAAGGGCAAGGAGAAGAAGAGCAACTGGTTCACGGTGCCGAAGTTGCGCAAGCACCTGCCCGACGCCGAGCGCGGCACGCTGCAAACCTGCGTGCAGATCGGCATCCGCCTCGCCCGCGCCGTGCGCCGCCTGCACCAGGCGGGGCTGGCCCACTCCGACCTGTCGTGCAACAACGTGCTCATCGACCCGGTGACCGGGCAGTGCGTGGTGATCGACATCGACTCGCTGGTGGTGCCGGGGATGTTCGCCCCGGACGTACTCGGCACGCGCGGCTACATCGCCCCGGAAGTCGTGAGTACGCAGCACCTGCCGCTGGCCGACCCCCAGCGCAGCCACCCGAACGCCCGCACCGACCTGCACGCCCTGGCGGTGCTGCTCTACGAATACCTGCTGCTGCGGCGGCCGCTCGACGGGCCGAAAATCCACTCGTCGGCCTCGACCGAGGAGGACGAGAAGCTGGCGATGGGCGCGAAGGCGCTGTTCACCGAGCACCCGACGGATCCGTCGAACCGGCCGGACGACCTCGTCGGCACCATCGCCGACCTGGGGCCGGCGCTAAGCGACTTGTTCGTGCGCTCGTTCGTCAAGGGCCTGCACGCGCCGAACGACCGGCCGGCCGCGATCGAGTGGGAGAAGGCGCTGGTGCGCACCTGGGACCTGCTCGTGCCGTGCGGCAACCCCAAGTGCGACCGCAAGGGCTTCGTCGCCGGACCCACCGTCAAGGCCTGCCCGTTCTGTAAGACTAAGCTCGCGGCCCCCGTGCCGGTCCTGAAGTTGCGCAAGGAGGCGCGGCCGGGGCAGTGGGTCGCCGACGCGACACTCGTCGTCCACGGCACGACGGGGCTGTTCGGCTGGCACGCCTTCGACAACGCCTACCCCGGCGAGAAGGCCGACCGCACCCGCCTGGGCTACTTCGCCTTCCACCAGGGTTCGTGGGTGCTCGTCAACGAGAAGCTCGACTCGCTGACCTCGCCGGGCGGCAGCCGCGTGCCGCCGGGGTCGGCCGTCGAGCTGAAGCCGGGGGCCGCCTTCCGGCTCTCGCAGGAGAAGAACGGCCGCATGGCCGAGGTCGAGTTCTACCCCAGCACCTGACGCGGGACGCCATGACCGACGACGCGCCGACCGACCCGCGGGGGCAGTTCCAGCACGAACTCGACTGGACGATGGACGGCCAGACGCTGGCCCTCGACGCGCCCAAGGAGCGCCCCGGCCCCGTCGTGCTGCGCAACAACGCCACGCTCGACGGCCGCGGCTGCACGGTCTGGGCGCGGGAAGGCCCGGTGGTCCAGGTGATCGCCGAGCGGGCGGTCTTGAAGGACTTGCGCATCGAGTACACCGGCCCCGACGGCGGCGTCGCGCTGTCCGCCGACCACGCCGGCATCACGCTCGACAACGTGACGGTGCGCGGGGCGGTGGTCGGCCTGGCGGTCGAGGCCGGCGAGTGGCGTTACCCGCACCAGTTGAACCTCGGCACGGTGCTGCCCGGCGTGCCGCACGCGGTGCGGCTGCGCGTGGTGGTGCCGGTGCCGTGCCAACTGTCGTCAGAAGTCGCCGGGGTGAGCCTGCTGCCGCGGACACTCGCGCCGGGTGCCCACGAGGTCCGCGTGCTGATCGAGCCGCTGTCGAAGGACACGCTGGTGTGCGGTACGCTGACGATCAAGACGGCCTGCCTGCGCCGCGAGATCGTGCTGAACGCCCTGGCCCTCGCGCCGGCGACCGGCCTGTCGCCGCCGGCGTCGCAGCAGGAGCGCGTCGTCTGGGAGCCGCCGGACTGGGCGGCGGTCACGAGCGCGGCGCGGGGTGCGCCGCCGGTCGCGCCGCCGGTGGTGCTGAAGCCTCCGGGCGCTAACGCTTCCGGCTCGCCGGTCGTTCCGCCGCCGCCGTTGCCGCCGTGGGTCGTGCCGCCGCCCGTGATGCCGAGCAAGCCGAAGCTGCGCCCCGTGACCGGCCCGCTACTCGGGGGCGCGTTCTCGTCACCGCGCATCGACCCGCCCGCCACGCCGGTGCCGCCGCCCGTCGCCGAGGTGCCGCCGCCGGTCGCGGAGCCGCCGCCGGTGGTGCCGCCGAAGCCGAAGTTCAAGCCGGCCGGGAGCGTGCCGCTGTGGGCGCAACCGCCGAAGCCGCCCGCGCCGCCGACGTGAGTCTGCCCGACACCCGACACCCGACACCCGACACCCGAAGGCAACCCGCCCATGACCGCCGCCCCCGCCTGCCCCGGACTGACCGCCGCCGAGGTCGTCGCGTCCCGCCTGCGGCACGGGGCCAACGTCCTCACCCCGCCGCCCCGCGTCAGTTGGTGGCGCGAGTACCTCAGCAAGTTCAACGACCCCGTCATCCGCATCCTGATGATCGCCGCCGCAATTGCGACGCTCGCCGGGTCGCTCGACGGCAAGGTCGCGCCGGAGGGCATCGGCATCATCGTCGCCGTGCTGCTCGCGACGTTCTTGGCCTTCTGGAACGAGTTCCGGGCCAACAAGGAATTCGACATTCTCAACAAGTCGAACGACGACGTGGCGGTCAAGGTCGTCCGCGGCGGGTCGTACACCTTGGTACCCCGGCGCGAGGTCGTCGTCGGCGACCTGATGTTCGTCGAGGTCGGCGAGGAGGTGCCGGCCGACGGGAAGCTCGTCGAGGCGGTCGGCCTGCTCGTCAACGAGGCCAAGCTGACCGGCGAGGCGCGGCCGGCGGACAAGGAAGTCGGCGGCACCAAGCCGGCGGGGGCCGCCTACGGGCCGGACGACCTGCTGCGCGGCACGACCGTCGTCGATGGCTACGGCCTCGTCGAGGCGACCGCCGTCGGCGACGGCAGCGAGATCGGCAAGACCCTGCGCGAGTCCACCGCGGAGAACGCCGACGTGTCGCCGCTGAACCGGCAGCTCGCGTCGCTGAGCAAGGTGATCGGTGTCGTGGGCTTCGGCGTCGCCGTGCTGACGTTCGCGGCCCTCGTCGGCCGCGGCGCGGTCACGGGCGAACTCGTCCGCAAGGGCCTGCCCGCCGAAGCCGCCGCGTCGCCGCTGAGCGGCGGCGAGTGGTTCTTCATCGCGGCGCTGTTAATCGGCGTCGGCGTCGCGCTGGTGAAGGTCTGGCTGCCAATCGTCCTCGACGGCCTCGAACTCGCCGGTGTCGAGTTGTCGATGCCGAGGTTCCTCGAAGGCCCCGACGACGACGACGCCGGCTGGGGACGCGGGGCGTTGCCGTGGGTCGGCACGGTCGTCGCCGGGGCGGTGCTCTTGGCACTTCTCGTCGCCGGGGGCGTGGCGGCCGGGCTGCTGCCGGGGTCGCCGGGCGAGTGGCTGCGGCCGGCCGTCGGCAAGGCGCTGCTGGGCTACTTCATGATCGCCGTGACGATCATCGTCGTGGCCGTGCCCGAGGGGTTGGCGATGAGTGTGACGCTGAGCCTGGCGTACTCGATGCGCAAGATGACGGCCAGCAACAACCTCGTCCGCCGCATGGAGGCGTGCGAGACGATCGGCGCGGCGACCGTGATCTGCTCCGACAAGACCGGCACGCTGACGCTCAACGAGATGCGCGTGGTCGAGGGCCGCTTCGGCGGGGCGAGTGCCGCGGGGCTGCCGGCCGACGCGGGGCTGCGGGCACTGGTCGTCGAGGCGGTGGGGGCGAACACGACGGCCCACCTGAGCCGCGACCCCGGCCAGCCGGTGACCCCCGTCGGCAACCCGACCGAAGGCGCACTCTTGCTCTGGCTCGACGCCGGCGGCGAGGAGTACATCGTCGCCCGCAAGGGCTTCGCGGTGCGGACGCAGTGGACGTTCTCGACCGAGCGCAAGTTCATGGGCACCCTCGGCGCGTCGGGCGTGTTGCACGTCAAGGGCGCGCCCGAGATCGTGCTGGGCCGCTGCGACCGCGTGCAAACGGCGAGCGGCCCCGTGCCCTTGACGGCGGCCGCGCGCGCGGCCGTCGCAACGGCGCTGCATGCCGACCAGGGCCGCGGCATGCGTACCCTGGGGCTGGCGTACCGCCCCGACACCGTCGCCGACGGGCCGGACCTCGAAGACGCCGCGGTCGGCATGGTCTGGCTCGGCTCGGTCGCCATCGCCGACCCCGTGCGGCCCGAGGTCCCCGCGGCGGTCGCGGTCTGCCGGGGGGCGGGCGTCGAGGTCAAGATGGTCACCGGCGACAACGCCGAGACGGCCCGCGAGATCGCCCGGCAGATCGGCCTCTGGACCCCCGCCGACCCCGCGTCGGCCGAGTTGACCGGGGCCGAGTTCGCCGCGCTCTCAGACGCCGCGGCGGGTGAGGCGGCCGCGGGCGTCAAGGTGCTGTCGCGCGCCCGCCCGGCGGACAAGCTGCGCCTCGTGAGCCTGCTCAAAAGTCGCGGGCACGTCGTCGCGGTGACCGGCGACGGCGTCAACGACGGCCCGGCGCTCAACCACGCCGACGTGGGCCTGGCGATGGGCAAGTCGGGCACGGCCGTCGCCAAGGAGGCCAGCGACATCATCCTCCTCGACGACTCCTTCACCAGCATCACGACCGCGATCCGCTGGGGCCGCGCCCTCTACGAGAACATCCAGCGCTTCATCCTGTTCCAGCTCACCATCAACGTCGCGGCACTCGGCCTGGCGGTCCTGGGGCCGTTCATCGGCTTCGAGCTGCCGCTGACGGTCATGCAGATGCTCTGGGTGAACCTCATCATGGACACCTTCGCCGCGCTCGCGCTGGCGACCGAGCCGCCCAACCCCGCGGTGCTGAGCCGCCCGCCGCGCCGCGCGGATGCGTTCATCGTCAGCCGGCAAATGGCGGCGTCGGTCTTCGGCGTCGGGGCGGTCTTCCTCGGCGTCCTCGTGGCGCTGACGCTGTCCCTGCTCTCGGCCGGCGAGTTGGACCGGCCGGACGAGGCGAGCCGCGGCGGCACGGTGCTGTTCACGGTGTTCGTGCTGTTGCAGTTCTGGAACCTGTTCAACGCCAAGTGCATGAACCGCGCCGGCTCCGTCTTCCCGACGCTCGGCAACAACCCGAGTTTCCTGCTGATCGCGGCGGCGATCCTGGTTGGCCAAGTGCTGATCGTCCAGTTCGGCGGCAGCGTCTTCCGCACCGTGCCGCTGTCGCTGACCGACTGGCTGGGCCTGCTGGCCGCGACCTCGATCGTACTCGTCGTCGGCGAAGTGGCCCGCTTCGTCCGCCGGCCGTCGGCGACTTATACTTTACGCGGCCAGGAGTGATACGTCCTCGAACGTCTGAAACTCCAACGTCATGAGGGATTCGAGGGCCTTCGCATGTGTGGTCGGGATGCCGGCCAGGGTGCCCTCGATGGCAGCGC
>JAYTUC010000209.1:0-20944 GCA_043744775.1 Fimbriiglobus sp.
CAGGCCGCGGGGTTCCTCAAAATCCCCGGCGGCGACGAGCCGTTCGACACGACCGCCGTCCACCCCGAGAGCTACGAACTCGCCCGCAAGGTGCTGACCGAGTTCGGCTTCGCCCCGGCCGACTTGCACGACCGCGAGAAGTTGAAGGACCTCCGCGAGAAGCTGAACACGATCACGCCCGAGGAGATGGCGACGAAGCTCGAGGCCGGCGGCCCGACGGTGCGCGACATCTACCACGCCGTCGCCCGGCCCGGCCGCGACCCGCGTGAGGACCGGCCCGAGCCGATCTTCCGCAAGGGTGTGTTGAAGCTCGAAGACCTGGCCCCCGGCATGGAGTTGCGCGGCGAGGTGCTAAACGTCGTCGATTTCGGCGCGTTCGTCGATGTGGGCCTGAAGGACAGCGGGCTGGTTCACATCAGCCAGATGGCGAACCGCTACATCAAGTCGCCCTACGACGTGATCTCCGTCGGCGACGTGGTGAGCGTCTACGTGATGACGGTGGACCCCGAGCGTCGCCGCGTGTCGCTGTCGATGATCCCGCCGGGCACGGAGCGCAAGCCGCAGGAGCGTGGCGGCGAGCGGGGGGGCGACCGCGCCCCCCGCCAGGACCGCGGCCCCCGCCCGCCCCGCGGCCCCCGCGTCGGCGAGGGCCAGCAAGGTCAGCCGCAACCGCAGATGCAGGGCGACCGCCCGCCGCAGCCGCAAGGCGACCGGCCCCCGCAGTACCAAGGCGACCGCCCCCCGCAACAGTTCCAGGGCGACCGCCCGCAGTTCCAGGGGGACCGCCCGCCGCAGCAGCAGCGGTCCTTCGCCCCGCGCCCCGGCGGCGGCCAGGGCGGCCCGCCCGGCGGCGGTCAGGGTGGTGGGCAAGGTGCCCCGCCGGCGCGTCGGCCGAAGCCCGGCACCCCCGGTGCCCCCGGCTGGCGGACCGGCAACAAGCCGCCGGCCCCCAAGGCCCCGCTGCCCGGCGCGACGCCCGTCGAAGGCGCGGTCCCCGGTGCCCCGCCGGCCGCGCCGAAGAAGCCGCCCGCGCCGCTGAAGCCCCGCGCGTCGATGAAGCTGAGTGACGAGCAGAAGGGCGGCAAGTCCGCGCTGAACTCGTTCGCCCAACTCGCCGCGTTCATGAAGAAGCCCGAAGACCAGCCGAAGGACGAGCCGAAGCCGGCGGAGTAGTGGCGAACCGACTTGGCGAGCCGCGGGTTGGCGACTCAGTACAGTTCGTAGACGTGTTCGCCGCCGTGGGCGGGGTTGCCGATCAGCACGCGGTTGCGCGAATCGACGACGAAGTCGAGGTGTTCGAGCGGCAGTTGGCCGATCAGCACCGGCACGCTGTCGGGGACTTCCACCACGTCCATCGTGCAGGTTCGCCCCTGAATCGTCAGGCGGACCGCCTCGTACATCGACGCCTCGCCCAAGCCGATACTGCTCGTGATGCGCTTCGTGGCCGTCTGACTCAGGCCGAGCGCAAGGATGACGCGCGTCGGCAGTGACAGCAGAGTTGCCCCAGCGTCTACCAAAGCGTCCGTCACCACGACGCGACGGACTTGCTCGGCGGGGAGTAAGCCACGCTTCGCCGCCCAGAGGTCCTCGGTACTCTCGATCAGCGCCTCGGTGATGACCCGCCTCATGACCGCCCCCTTCGAGAACGTCCCGCGTCCGAAACTGTGGCCATCCTAGCAGGAACGGGCGTCCACCCCACCACACCATCTCGCCGCGACCGATTGGCCTTGCGGCCGGGGCGCTTCGCGGCGGATACTCGGGCACCGCCACGCCACCGCAGGGGAAGGAACCCATGACCGTCTCGACGCACCTCCGCCCGATCGCCCGCGACCTCCGCCGCGCCGCGTCCCGCCTCGGCCTCGTCACGCCGGCGCGCCGGGACCACCCGGTCACGCCCGCGGACGTGGCCTGGGTCTACCGCATGTTCCTCGGCCGCGCCCCCGAGAGCGAGGCCGTCGCCGCGCGGCAGGCGTCCCGCCACGACACCGTTGAGTCGCTGTGCCACTTCGTCCTGAACTCGCCGGAGTGCGCGGCGCGGTCCCGCAAGGCCGTCGCCGTCGCCGCGATCGACCAGGGCGAGGACGAGGTCTCGCAGTCGGACCACGACGTCGTCCGCGCCTTCGCGGCCTACCGCGGGCCGGGGGCCGAGGGGTTCGTCACGGACTTCCTGGGGACGAAGACCCGCGTCGGCTTCGTCCACGGCCTCCAGGGCAAGAGTGGCGTCGTCGAGGGCCACCCGATCCCCGGCAACTTCCACGCCTCGGTGACCGAGTGGGCCGGCACGCTGCGCTCCGTCGCCGAGGCCAAGGACGAGTTCGTGGCCGTCGAGTTGGGGGCCGGCTGGGGGCCGTGGCTGACCGCGAGTGCCGCGGGCTGCCGCCAACGCGGCATCGACCGGGTGAAGCTCGTCGGCGTCGAGGCGGCCGCGAGCCACGTCGAGTTCCTGCGCGACCACTTCGCCGACAACGGCCTCGACCCGGACGCGCACACGCTGCTGCACGGGGCGGCGTCCGCCGCCGACGGCTTCGTCGAGTTCCCCGAACTCGACGACCCGGCCTGCGACTACGGCGCGACGCTGCACGTCCAGGACCCGCTGCTGCACCGCGTCCTCGGCCACGGGGCGACCCGCGTCGCGGCCTACTCGATCCCGACGCTCCTCGACGAGTACCGCCGCGTGGACCTGATCCACATCGACATCCAAGGCTCCGAGGGCGAGGTGGTCGCGGCCGCCCGGTCGGTGTTGAAGGCCAAGGTCCGCCGGCTCGTCATCGGCACGCACGGCCGCGCGGTCGAGCAGCGGCTCCTGGAAGACCTCTCGGCCGACGGCTGGGCGTGCGAGACCGACCACCCGTGCCGCTACTCGCCGTACCGCGGCGGGCTGGGCCTCGCCGTCGATGGCTGCCAGGTCTGGCGCAACGACACGGTTTGAGTGGCCGCCCCGAGGGGCCGACCGCGGGTTACGAGTACAGTTCCCGGATCGGCTCGCCGTCGTCGAGGACCGGCACCGGGCGGCCGCCGGCGTCGGGGAAGCTCGTGCCCTTGGCGTCGATGTTGAGGTGCTTGAACACCGTCGCCCACAGGTGGTTCGGCGTCATCGGCCGGTCCTTGGGCGTCTCGGCCTTGGCTGTCGTCGAGCCGATCGCCTGCCCCATGCGGAAGCCCCCACCGCTCACCACCACCGACTGCGCCTGGGGCCAGTGGTCGCGGCCGGGGCGGCCCAGCTTGGACTCGAGCTTCGGCGTGCGGCCGAATTCGCCGGTCACGACCAGCAGCACCTTCTTGTCAAGGCCGCGGGCGTACAGGTCGCTGATCAGCGCCGACACCGCCTTGTCGAGGTAAGGGAGCTTGTGCCTGGTGTCGGTGAAGATGTTGCAGTTCACCGCGTGCGAGTCCCAGTTGTACGTGCAGTCCTTGGGCATGTCCTGGCCCCGCGGCGTGGCGTTTTCGAGCACCATCGTCACCCACTGCGACCCCGCCTCGACGAGCCGCCGCGCGAGCAGGCAGCGCTGGCCGTAGCGGTGGTCGCCGTACAGCGCCCGCGTGGCGGGGCTTTCCTTGGTGAGGTCGAAGGCGTGGCGGGCGCGGTCGCCGGTCAGCAGTTCGAGCGCCCGGCCGCGGGCCGCGTCCAGGCCTTCGCCCACGCGCGTCGTGTCCGGGACCGGAACCTGGTTGAAGCGCTCGAGCAGGGCGACGCGCTCGGCGAGGCTGCCCTGAGTCGCCTTGAGCGGGGCCAGGTTCTTGACCTCGAACGCCGGGTCGGACGGGTCGCCGGCCAGCGTGAACGGGTGCGCACTCGGCCCGAGGTAAGCGCTGCCGAAGCTGAACGTGTCGATGCCGGCGCGACCGCCATCGACCCCGCAGACGTAGTTCGGGATGCCCCGCGGGCCGGTGCCCAGGAGCTTCGCCGCCATCGAGCCGACCATCGGCGTGTCGTTGACGAACTCCGTCGGCTTGAGGGGGTCGCGGCCGGTGAGGAACTTCTTGTGCCCGCCGCCGTGGTCGGCGAAGGTGTGCGCGATGCTGCGGATCACGGCGAACTTGTCCGCGACCTTCGCCAGCCCCGGCAGGTGCTCGCAAATCCGGAGGCCGGGGACGTTGGTGTCGATCGGCTTGAAGTCGCCGCGGTACTCGCTCGGCGCGTCCGGCTTCATGTCGAAGGTGTCCTGGTGGGCTGGCCCGCCCGGCAGCCACAAGAAGATCACCGCCGGCAGGTTCGAGGTGCGCGGGTCGCCGGCCTCGGCCCGCAACTGGAACGGCCGAACGCCGAGCGCACCGGCCGTGGCCAGTGACACGGCCCCGAAGCGGAGGGCGTCGCGGCGCGACGGCCCGAGGCACGGCGGCAGTGTTCGCATGACGGCACCAGCGGAAGAGAAACCGGGCAGGTGCTCAGAGAATACGGCGGCGTACCCGGCGTGTCAAAGGGGAAAGTGCCCTGACGAGCCGGAAGCGTGAGCGACCGGAGGTAGTCACAAGCTCCGGGTCGCTCACGCTTCCGGCTCGCCGGCACTCGCTAGTTCTTGGCGGCGACTCGGGCCATTGCAGAGGCGCGGGCGATCGCCTTCTGGCGGCTCGCCTGCTCGACGCCGTTGGCGGCCGGCAACTTCTCCGCGGCGGCGCGGGCCTCCTCGGCCGCCGTCACCGTCAGCTCACCCGCCTTCACGGCCTTGGCGGTCAGCACGGTCACGGTGTTGGTCCGCACCTGGGCGAAGCCGCCATCGATGAAGTAGCGGGTCGTCGTGCCGGCGGTGGTGAAGCGGAATTCGCCCGGCCCGAGTTGGCCGACGAACGCCGAGTGCCCCGCACCGACGCCGCGCTCGCCGTCGAACATCGGCAGGACGACGAAGTCGGCCGTCGTGTCGAGGACCGCCTTCTCGGGGGTGACGACACTGATCTTGATGTTGGCCATGAGTCACATCCGGGGGCGTTGGGCGGGGAGCGTCGGGGGCTACTTCATCTTCTTCGCGGCCTCCTCGGCCTCCTCAATGGTGCCGACGTACATGAAGGCGTTCTCGGGCAGGTGGTCCCACTTGCCGTCGCACAGCTCCTTGAAGCTGCGGATCGTGTCGGCGAGTGTGGTGAAGTTGCCCGACTTGCCGGTGAACGCCTCGGCGACGAAGAACGGCTGCGACAAGAATCGCTCGATGCGCCGCGCGCGGCTCACGACCTGCTTGTCCTCCTCGCTGAGTTCCTCGACGCCCAAAATCGCGATGATGTCTTGCAACTCACGGTAGCGCTGCAAGACCCGCTTGACGCGGTCGGCGACGGCAAAGTGCTCCGCGCCGACGATGCCGGGGTCGAGCAGCCGCGAGTTCGACGCCAGCGGGTCGATCGCGGGGTAGATGCCCTTCTCGGAGATCGACCGCTCGAGGTAAATGAACGCGTCAAGGTGCTGGAAGGTGTTGGCGGGGGCCGGGTCGGTGGGGTCGTCCGCCGGCACGTACACGGCCTGGACCGACGTGATCGCCCCCTTGGTCGTCGAGGTGATCCGCTCCTGCAACTCGCCCATCTCGGTCGAGAGCGTCGGCTGGTAGCCGACCGCCGACGGCATGCGGCCGAGCAGCGCGGACACTTCCGAACCGGCCTGCGAGAAGCGGAAGATGTTATCGACGAAGAACAGCGTCTCCGTACCCGTCGAGTCGCGGAACCACTCGGCCATCGTCAGCGCCGAGAGTGCCACCCGCATCCGCGCACCCGGCGGCTCGTTCATCTGGCCGAAGACCATCGCCGTGTTGTCGATGACCGACTTCGCGTCGGCCTCGGCACTCGTCTTCGTTTCCTGCATTTCGAGCCACAGGTCGTTGCCCTCGCGGGTCCGCTCGCCGACGCCGGCGAACACCGAGTAGCCCTTGTAAACTTTGGCGATGCGGGTAATCAGTTCCTGCAAAATGACCGTCTTACCCAGCCCGGCCCCGCCGAACAGCCCGGCCTTGCCGCCGCGCGCCAGCGGCGTCAGGAGGTCGATGACCTTGATGCCGGTGATGAGGACTTCGGCCTTGGGCGACAGCTCGCTGAACTTAGGCGGCTCGCGGTGGATCGACCGCCGCTCCTTCTCGCCGACCGGCTTGCCGCCGTCGATCGGCTCGCCGAGCAGGTTGAACACGCGGCTCAGCGTCTCCATACCGACGGGCACGGTCACCGGCGAGGCGGTATCGACGACGGCCATGCCGCGCACCAGCCCGTCGGTCGAGCCGAGGGCGACGCAGCGGACGCGGTTGCCGCCGAGGTGCTGTTGCACTTCGCCGGTAAGCGAAATCTTGACGCGGCCCTTCACGTCGCTGTTGATGGTGAGCGCGTTGTAAATGTCCGGAAGGTGGCCCTCGCCGAACTCCACATCGAAGGTGGAGCCGATGATCTGCACAATCTTGCCGGTCTTGGTCGCGGTCGCTGGCATCGTGAAAACTCCAAAGTATCCATGCCCACATTCAACGCGGGCGGTGAGATCAGGCGTGTTTGGGGACCAAGAAACTCAAGTGGTGCGCCGCGTGGACACACGACAACTGCTTCAACTCCGCGTTGCTCAACGCCCCCAGCAAAGGCGAGCGGTGCGGTTCGCCCTGGAAGTCTCGCAAGCGGTCCAACTGCGTCTCGTACTGCGCCACGCCGTCGGGGTCGCCTATCGTCGCCGGTGGCACGGTGCCCAGCGGGGCCGGGATGCCACTCGGCACCTTGCCGCTCGCGATCACCCGCCGCGTGTAAGCCGGCGCGACCGTGTTGCGAATCGCCCACGCCAGCGGCCGCTGCCAAGCGGGTAGTGGCGGGAAGCCGTCAAGGGGGTAGCGGACCCAAATCGCCAGGTGAAAACACGCCTGCCCGAGACTCCAACGGCCGGCCCGGTCGTAACCGACGGCGACGAGATGCCGCACGTCGCGCCGGGCGTCGTCGAGCGTCTCGAAGCGCAACTGGCGGCGCGTCGGGGTCACCGCAGTCACTCTTGTCCCCCTTGGCCCGCCTTGCGACGTGACCGGAACCAGACGCCGAGCAACCCCACCACGGTCAACGCGGAGACGAAACTGGCCAGGAGGCCCAGGACGAAAACGTAGCTGATGACAGGTTGCGGGGTCACGGTTATTTCAGGGCCTCGGAGCCGGCAATCAGCTCGCTAATTTCCTTGGTAATGTTGGCCTGCCGCGTGCGGTTGTAGAGTCGCGTCACGCCCTTGATGAGGTCGCCGGCGTTCTCGGTCGCGGCCTTCATGGCGACTCGGCGGGCGATCTGCTCGCTGACCGCGGCGTCGAGGAAGGCCTTGAACAGCCGCACCTTGAACGCGACCGGCACCAGTTCGCCCAGGATTTCCGCGGCACCGGGGAAGAACTCGTAACCGACCGCCGCCCCGCCGGTCGGTTCGGCGACCGCAGCCTTCTTGGTCGTCTCGACGGCGACCGACGACAGCGGCAACAGCGTCTCGGCGATGGGATACTGCTTCGCGGCCGTGACGAACTTCTGGTAGACGACAATCACTTGATCGACTTGACCAGACACGAAAAGATCAATGTAGCGCGACGCCAGGGCGTCAACGTCCTCGAACTTGGGCTTGTCTTCAAAGTTGGTGTACGAGTTGGTCGTCGGCACTTGCTGAAACTTGAAGTAGGCGATGCCACGCTTGCCGGACACGTCGAGGTCGAAGTCGGTGCCGGCCTCGCGGAGCGCGCGAATCTTGGGCATCGCCTCACGCAGGATGCTGCCGTTGTAGCCGCCGCACAGGCCGCGGTTCGCGGTGATGACGAGGACGAGCACCTTCTTGACCACCGGCCGGGCGGCGAGCAGCGGGTGCGACACTTCGCCGGCGTTCTTCGATAGGTCGGCCGCGAGTTCGGCGATCTTGCGGGTGTAGGCGTCCGCCTCGGTCGCGCGGTCGAACGCCTTCTTGAAGCGGGCCGTGGCGATGAGCTCCATCGTCTTCGTGATCTTGCGGATGTTCCGAATCGCCTTGCGGCGGCGGACAAGCGATCTCAGGTTGGCCATGATTCCCCTTGGCGGTCATCCCGACGGCATCGGCCGAACGGTCTCGACTTAAAACAGGACCGGCTTGCCCAACTTGCGGCGAATTACGGTGAACTGACCGGCGTGTTGCATCGTGTGCTGGGCGGCGAACAACAGCACGTGAGCCAGCGTCGGCCCAGCCCAGCGCATCTTCTCCGACGACGGTTTATCAAGGTCCGCGCCGCTCAACTTTTGAACGGCGGTCATGGTTACGGCCCGCACTTCCCGCAGCAGTGTCAGGTAGCCGTCCTTCGTGAGGAAGCCCGCGTCGGCGTCGATCTTCGACCCCTTGCCGCCGTGGAGCTCGGCGAAGCCGGCGGGGAACTCCGGATAGGCGACGCCGGGCAGTTCGGCGGTCACCAGGAACGGGTCGCCACCGATGACGTTGCCGAGTTGCCAGGCGGCGTGGTTCGCGCCGGGCACCGGCCGCACGAGCAGGTCGGCGTCGGTGAAGTCCGCGACGAACATCTCTAACGTCGCCAGCGTCGATTCCAACGCCACGACCACCACTTCGCATCCAGACATCGACGACCCCTCCCGCATGTATTCAGGCTTCAAGCGTGAGCTTACGCCTTGTACTGCTTGTTGAAGGCTTCAATGCCGCCGAGGATACTCGTCTCGACTTCCGGCGTGATGTCCTTCTTCTCGGCGAGCAGCGCCCGGACTTCCGGCATCTGCTCCTTCATGAACGCGACGAACTGCTTCTCCCACGTCTTCACGTCCTTGCGGGCCACCTTGTCGAGGCCGCCCTTGTTGCCGGCGAAGATCACCATGACCTGGTCGATGACGTTCAGCGGCTCGTACTGCCCCTGCTTCAAGATCTCGACCATGCGGTAGCCGCGGTCGAGTTGACGCTGGGTCGCGGCGTCGAGGTCGGTGCCGAGCTGGGCGAAGGCTTCAAGCTCGCGGAACTGAGCCAAGGCGAGCTTCAAGCCGCCGGCGACGAACTTGTTCTTCATCGCCTTGATCTGGGCGTTGCCGCCGACGCGGCTCACCGAAATGCCCACGTCCACGGCCGGCAAAACCCCGGCGTTCTTCAACTCCGGCTGCAAGTAGATTTGGCCGTCGGTAATCGAGATCACGTTGGTGGGGATGTAAGCCGACACTTCGCCTTCGAGGGTCTCGATGATCGGCAACGCCGTCAACGAGCCGCCGGAACCGTTGACGCGACTGATCTTGGTGTTGGGGAACGACTTGTGGTCCTTCTCGGCCTGCTCCTTGCCGCCGGCCGCCCCCGGCCCGAAGTAGACCATCCCGGCCTCGCCGGCCGCGCGGGCGCGGGTCGAGTCGGCCTTCGAGTTGACGCCCCAGTCGGCCCCGACCTTCTTGTCGTCGGCCGCGGTCGGCACCAGCACCCACTTGTCGGCGAGCTTCGCACTGCGCTCCAGCAAGCGGCTGTGGCAGTAGAACACGTCGCCGGGGTAGGCCTCGCGGCCGGGCGGCCGGCGGACCAGCAGCGACAGTTGGCGGTACGCCGCGGCCTGCTTCGACAGGTCGTCGTACACGACCAGCGTGTCGCGGCCCTCCTCGTACATGAAGTACTCGGCGATCGTCGTGCCGGCGTAAGGCGCGATGTACTGCAACGGGGCCGAGTCGCTCGACGACGCCACGACGACGACGGTGTACTCCATCGCCCCGAGTTCGCGCAACTTCTCGACCACCGACGCGATCTTCGACTCCATCTGCCCGCAGGCGACGTAGACGCAGATGACGTTTTCGGACTTCTGATTGATGATCGTGTCGAGCGCGATCTGCGTCTTGCCGGTCTTGCGGTCGCCGATGATCAGTTCGCGCTGCCCGCGGCCGACCGGGGTCATGGCGTCGATGGCCTTGATGCCCGTCTGCAACGGGACTTTGACTGGTTGCCGATCGACGATGCCCGGCGCGGGGGACTCGACGAGGCGGGTGCGGGTGGTCAGGATCGGGCCTTTGCCGTCCATCGGGTTGCCGAGCGGATCGACGACGCGGCCGATCATCTCGGGGCCGACGGGGATCGACAACAGCGTGCCGGTCGTGCGGACCTCGGCCCCCTCGCGCACCTTGAGGTAGTCGCCCAAGATGATGATCGAGACCGACTTCTCTTCGAGGTTGAACGCCAGCCCCTTCGCGCCCGACTCGGGGAAATCGACGAGTTCGCCGGCCATGACCTCGGAGAGGCCATACACGCGGGCGATGCCGTCGCCGACTTCGAGCACCTTGCCGGTCTCGCGCACGTCGATGTGGCTGCCGAAGTCGGCGATCTGTTGGGTGAGAATCGAGGCGATTTCGCCAGCGTTGATCTTGTCAGCCATGGGAGCCACTCGCCGTCAGGTGGTTGCGGAGGTTGTCGAGCCGGGTGCGGACGCTGGTGTCGTACACCTTGTCGCCGACTTGAACGATGAGGCCGCCGAGGATGTCGGGGTCGATGCGGATGTCCAGAACCGGGTTGGCCTTCAACTGCGCGTGCAGCGTCTTCGTGAGCGCCTCGACCTGCGTGTCGAGCAGCGGCACCGGGGCCGTGACCTTGACGCGCACCCGGCCACCGGACAGGTCCCGCATGGTGCGCAACTCGGCACTGATCGCCGGCAGCAAGTCGAGCCGGCCGTTCTCGTTCAAGACACCGACGAACTTGCGGAACGTCTCACTCGTGCGGTGCTCAAAAGCGGCCGCGAGAACGGGCAGCTTGCCGGTCATCGACACGGTGTTGCCGGCCAAGAACGCCTGAATCGCGGGGTGCGGCTTGAGCACGTCGCCGACGATCGCTTCGAGTTCGTCGCCGATGGCGTCGAGTTGGTTCGACTTCGAGGCGACGCCCATCAGGGCCTCGGCGTAGACGCGCGCGACGCGGGCCTTGACGCCGGTCGCTTCGAGGACGGTTTCGTGCTTCGTGGGGCCGATCATCGCACACCTTGGGAGAGGAGCGTCGCGGGACTCAGTTGACGCTGGTCTTCAACTCGGCGAGCGACTCTTCGATGAGCCGGGCGTGGTCGCCGGGGTTGATCTCGCGGCGCAGCGCCTTGCCGGCCATCAGCGACGCGAGTTGCACGCTGCGTTGGTACAGCTCGGCGATGGCCTGCCCCTTGGCCGCCTCGATCTCGCGCACGGCCCGCTCACGCTCCGCGGCTGCCTCTTTCTGGCCGACCTCGCGCTCGGTCGCCCGCAGCTTCTCGGCGTCCTTGCGGGCCTCGTCCATGAGGGCCTTGATCTCGTCGTGGGCCTGCCCCATCTTGACGGCGAGTTCGGCCCGGATGCCCTCGGCCTCCTTGCGGGCCAGCATCGCCTCGTCGCGGACCTGCACGATCAGGTCTTCGCGAGCCTGGATGCCCTTCGTAATCGCCGGCCAAGCGAACTTCGCCATAAGGGCGAGTAACACGAGGAACACGAAGAGCGTGTAAATGCTCAAGTCCCAGCGGGCGGGCAGGTCGAAGATGCCGCGCTGCCCGTCCTCCGCCCCGAAAGCGGGCGCGGCGAGGGCAACGAGGACGAGCAGCGCGGGGGCGAACCGGGCGGTCATGGGAGAAGTCTCGGGGAGAGGCGGAGTCACGATCCGGTCGATCACCTAGACAACGAAGCAGAGGGCCAGCGAGATGATCCCGGCCCCCTCGACGAGGCCGCCGATGATGAGCATCGCGGTGCGGATATAGTCGGCCTGCTCCGGCTGGCGGGCGATACCGCTCATCGCCCCGAAGCCGATCAGGCCCAGCCCGACGCCGATGCCGATGACCGACAGGCCCATGCCGATCGGGGCGAGGTTCATCGCCTTGGTCGCGGTCGCGACCGGGACGACGGTGCCGGCCGGGGTCGTCACGACCTTCGGGTCTTCCGCCAGGACGCTACCGGAGAGGGCGACGAAGGCGACCAGCAGAGCGAGAACGTTGCGCATCGAGAAACCCATCCTGAAGAGTGTCGCGACCGGTGATCCGGTGGCGTGTCGGGGGTCGAGTCTGATCGTAGGGATTGCCGGAACGGTTGTCGTGGATTTAGTGGGCGGGGTGGCGGGCCAGCCCGATGAAGATCGCGCTCAGCAGCGTAAAAATGAACGCCTGCAAGCCCGCGACGAGCAATTCGAGGAGGCTCAACGCCGTCACGATGGCCACACTCAGCGGGGCGACCAAGAAGTACAGCGACTCCGAGCCTTGGTTGAAGGCGAGCCAGTCGGCCTTGGCGACCATCGTGATGAAGAACAGCATCACGAAAATCGCCACGTGCCCGGCCAGCATGTTGGCGAACAGACGCACGGCCAGCACGAACGGCCGAATCAGCGGCGTCAGCAGCTCCAGCGCCAGCATCAGCAGGATCAGCAAGTAGCCGGGGTACTTCGCCGGGCCGTCGAGCTTGATGTTCGGCACGAACGACTTGGCGTAGCCGCCGAAGCCGTTCTGCTGGATGCCCGAGAAGTGCGTGTAGAGGAACACGATCAGCGCTAACGCCGACGTGACGGCAATACTCGCCGTCGGCGACCCGAGGAACGGGACCATGCCGAGCATGTTGGCGATCAGCACGAACAAAAACGTCGTGCCGAGGAACGGCACGTACTTGTCGCCGTCGTGGTGGACGTGGCCGTGGTGGTCCTTGTGGTCAATCGCGGGGCGGGCGATCTGGTCGCGCACGAAGTAGACGACCGACTCCGCGGCCCCCTGCGCAACGCCGCGCGGCGGTGCCCCGGAGCGCATCCGCCGGCCGAGCCAGGTCAAGATGACCGCGGTAGCGACGGCCGAGAAGCCGAGCAGCACATGGAATTTCGTGACCTGCCAGCCGCCGATGTTCGGCAGGTCGAGTTTGAGGTGCAGCGACTCGAAGAACTCGAAGTAGGGGTGGTCCTGGGCCTCGGCGGTGTAATCGACGAACGGCTTCAAGCCGGTCGCGACGGTCTGCGGATCAGTCATTCGGTCCCCCCGCCCCTTCCCGTTTCGCCAACCTTGCGGAGTCCGCGGCGTGAACCGACCGGACCGTCTCCAGCGTCAACACTACCAAGTACGAACTCAGCACCCAAAGGACCAACGCCCGGCGATCCTGTGCGTCGAAAGCGAAGCGGGCGAACAGCATCACGCCCACGACGCCGACCAGCCCGCGGACCCCGACGCCGACCCAGTACGCCAGCACCAACGCCTCGCCGCCGCGGCGGGCGACCAACAGTTCCGCGACTCCAGAGGCAACCGCCGCTGCGAACATCAAGCTTGCCGCAGCGACCGCCATCAAGGAGTGGGGCCGGCCGTCGAGTTCCGCCACAACCAGACCCGCGGTTGCGACCCCGGCGAGTGCCACCGCCAGCCCACTGACGCCACGCCGCGTCATAGCCCAGTGCCCTGTGAATCGTCCCGAAGTAGCCGCACGGTCAACACAACGGCGGCCACCATGCCCAAAACCAAGGCCCCGACGGTGAATCCGCCCCGCGTGCCGGCGAAGGAATCGACAGCGATGCCGGCGATGGCGAACGCGACGAGTTCGGAGCCGATCATCGCCAGCCCCAAGCCGACCGGCTTGTTGGCAGCCATTCCCACTCCGGCTGAGAGTCTCGTCCGAGTCTGTGAGGTCATTGTGGGAAAGTGTCCGAACCCGTCAACGCCGACTTCGTGATTTTTTTCACAAAGTCACCTTGGCGGTCTCCCGCGACCTTTGGCTTGAGCGATTCGGACTGATGACTCGGCACTGTCGTCAAGCCTTGGTGGTATTGCGAAGCCTTCAAGTCCTCAAATTGCACCCGACCGGAACCGGTCGCTGGAAAAATCGATAAAGACGCCCCGGAACCCCGAAGTTCGATTGACAATACCGCACCAGTTTTCTTAAATTATCTCAGAGGATGTCCGCAACGACACTTGCGTCAATCTTGCAACAACACTCCCTTTGACGCCTGCACGACCTAACCTGCCCTACCCCTTGCCCCGGCCCTCACGCGAATGGCACCTTCTCTGACGATTTCCGATGCTCCCAGGCGAACGCGCTAAAGTGTGTGTAGCCGGAGGCAGGCAGAGAGTTCAAGAGTCTCTGCGAGTCGGACCGAGTGCAGGACGCCCACGCGATGCCGCTCACGAAAACCGAACCGGGGCGACCGACGGCTCGAGCCGTGGGCCTGAACTCGGCGACCCGCGACCCCAAGGTGAACCTGTGAAAGTCCTGCCGTCCGCCGCGAAATCGACCCCGAAGCCCGCCGCCCCGAGCCGCGCCAAGAGCAAGCCGGTGCCGGCGGCGACTAAGGTCGTCGAGAAGCCGAAGGCCAAGCACAGCAAACCGGCGTCCCGCACCGCGTCGAAGCCGGCCGCCAAGCCGACGCCGCGCCCCGCCGAGCCGGCCAAGCCCGGCGCGAAACCGTCGGCCCGCCCGGTCCGCGCGCCCAAGTCTACCGGCAAGGTCGAGCCGGGCAAGGGCGGGGGCAAGGCCCACTCGACGCTGCGCGTCGAGGCGGCGATCCCCAGCGACAAAGACTTGTCGGCCCGCACCCGCCAAGCCGGCATCGTCAAGGACCGCATCCACCTCACCGCCCCGGACGCCTACTGGCTGCACGTTTACTGGGAGCTGTCGCTGCAATCGGTCCAGCGGGCCGAGGCGGCGCTCAACCAGGACTGGCACGGCGCGAAGCCGATCATCCGGCTCTGCGACGTGAGCAGCACCGACACGACGAGTACCTCCGAAGCGATCGTCAAGGACATCGTCGTCCACGGCGGCTGTAGTCACTGGTACATCGACGTGCCGCAGCCGCCGCGCACCTACCGCGCCGACATCGGCTACCTGACGCGGCAGAACCGCTTCTTCGCGTTGGCCCGCTCGAACGTGCTGACCTCGCCGACGGCCGGCACGAGCGAAGCCCTCAACGGCGACCTGCCGCCGGACTCGGGCGGTCCGCGGACCAAGGTCGAGGAGGCGGCCGACGCCCGTCGCCACGCCGAGGACGCCTTCCGCCGGCCGATCAAGGAGAACCCCTTCGGTACCGGCGCGGTCCTACCCGGCAAGCTCAAGAAGTTCTTCTTCGACCTCGACGCCGAGCTGATCGTCTACGTCAAGACCGACCCGGCCGCGACGGTGACGTTGCAGAACGAGCCGGTGCCGATCGGGGCTGACGGCACCGCGACGATGCGCTTTAGCCTGCCCGACAGCCGACAAATCATCCCGGCCGTGGCGACCTCCGGCGACGGCATGGAGGAGCAGACCATCGTGCTGGCCGTCGAGCGCAACACCAAGCGGCTCGACCCGATGATCCACGACCTCTACGGCGACACGTGACCCGCCGGCGTTGACGCCCTCACTCCCCCCGGCTATGCGACGACGCATTCGGGGGGATTTTTCATGCGCGTCACGCTCGTCGCCTTGCTCGCCGTGACTGTCTCGGGCTGCGCCTTCTTCGCGCCTCTGCCAAAGCAGATTTGGCTCGACCAGTACCACGGCTTGTCGAAGTTACCGGACGGAGCGACCCGACTCAACGTCTTGGCCCAGGTCACGGCGTCGGCCGCCTACGACGGCGACACGGCGGCGGTCAAGCGTTTCCTGAAGGACTTCCGCGGCGACCCGCGGCACGACGACCTCGCGGCGAAGTGTGCCACGCAACTCGCGGCCAAGGACATGGCGGGCGCGGAGTCGGTCGCCGCGTCAATTGAGGACCCGGCCCGTCGCGCGGAGGCGCTGGACAAACTCCGCCCGAAGCCCGAGGAGCCGGTGAAGAAGGACAGCGCTGCTGCCGGTCCCTAAGTTGTCCGCGGGCCGATTCCCCCGCGGAGCGCGACCATGACGAGTAAGCCGGACGACCGCCTCAGCGAATTGCAGCTCACTCTGCCCAGCGCCCCGAAGCCGTTGGCCATCTACCGGCCGTGCCTGCGGGTGGGCAACTTGCTGTACGTCTCCGGGCACGGGCCGCTCAACGCCGACGGGTCGCTGATGACCGGCGTCGTCGGCAAGGACTTGACGCTCGACGAAGGTAGGGCGGCGGCGCGGCAAGTCGCGCTCGCGGTCCTCTCGACCGTCAAGACGCACCTGGGCACGCTGAACGGCGTCAAGCGTCTCGTCAAGACGTTGGGATGGGTGGCGAGTGCGAACGACTTTCTCGACCAGCCCAAGGTGATGAACGGCTGGTCGGAGCTGATGCGAGAAGTCTTCGGGGAGGACGCGGGCGTCGGCGTCCGCAGCGCGATCGGCACGAACGTGTTGCCGGGGAACATCGCCGTCGAGGTGGAGTGCCTGTTCGAGTTGGAAGCCTAAGCGCCGGGCAGGCCGAGGATTTGCGGCACGCTGGCGTTGCAGGGCAACAGCGTCACGCCGAGGTGGTCCGTCGAGCGCCGTAGGGTCTCCGGCCCCAAGATGACAACGCGGGTGCGCGGCTCAGTGAGCCGCAACTTGGCCGCGGTGAGCATCGCACTTTCGCCCTCGACCGACTGGCCCTGCAACACGACGACGTTGGCCCGCGACCGCCCGGCGGCTTCGTTGGACGAGACGACAGTCGCGCGCCAGCCGGTGGCCGGGGAGAAGTCGGTCGGGGAGCAGTTCAGGGCGTTCAGGCCGGGGCCGAAGACGACCGACTGCGAGGTTTCGTGCGCCGTGCTCATGGGAGTCCTCCGAACAGGTCAGGCCCACACCTTAACAGACCAGGGAGCCGAACGCCCCAAGATAAGTTCATCCCAAGCGAAACTTGCGCCGAACGCCGAGAATCTCCGGCCCAAACGGCGAACATGACGGCTTTCCAATCTGGTACGTTCGAGAATAGAACGCGGTTCAGGCCGGGGCGCAGGGATCGGGCCGGGGCGGCAAAAACCCGCCGAATCCTCACGGCCTGGGGGAATCGGCGTAACCGCGCGGCGGCCGAGTCGCTACCTCAACTGGGAACCCCTTACCCGTGGCAGGAACGACGCCCATGACCGCGCGCATCTCGATCGGCACCTGGGCCTACATCTTCAACCAGGAGGTGCCGACCAACGACTTCCACGTCATCCTGCACAAGTTGCAAGACCTCGGCTACGACGGCGTCGAGCTGGGCGGCTTCAACCCGCACCCCGGCCCCGACACCTACCCGACCCGCGAGTCGCGCGCGAAGCTCAAGAAGGAGGTCGCCGACCACGGCCTGAAGTTCTCCGCGCTCGCCGCCGACCTGTGGAGCCAGAAGCTGCTCACGCAAGAGGACTCCGGCCCGTTCGTGGCCGCGTTCGCCAAGAACGTGCTCTTCGCCGACGACCTGGGCATCGACTGCATCCGCGTCGATACGGTCGAGCCGATCACCGTCGTGCAGCAGGGCCAGGTGACCAACGAGAAGGCATTCGAGCGGGCCGTCAAGGCGTTCGACTTGTGCGCGAAGATCGCCGCGTCGCGTGGCATCCGCATCGCCTGGGAGTTCGAGCCGGGCTTCCCGATCAACAAGCCCAGCGAGATTCTTGCCCTGGTCGATGAGGTCCGCGTCAAGCGCAACAACCCCAACTTCGGCGTCTTGTACGACACCTGCCACGCCCACATGTGCGCGAGCGTCGGGGCCAACCAGATCGGCGCCAAGGAGACGCTGCCCGGCGGGGCGCTAGAGCTGCTCGAGAAGCTGCGCGGCAACATCACCCACGTGCATCTGATCGACAGCGACGGCACGCTGAACGAGCACAACACCTCGACGCACAACCCCTTCGGCACCGGTGTCCTGAACTTCGACGAGTTGGTGCCGGCGATCCAGAAGGCCGGCGTCCCGAGTGACTGGTGGTGCGTTGACTTGTGCTTCTGGCCGAACGCCTGGGACGTGACGGCGCAGTCGAAGAAGTTCCTCGACAAGTTGCGCGCCAAGTACGCCGCCGCCTGACCGGAGTGCCGAACCGATGACTGCCACGATGCCGCCTGTGCCGACGATGGCCGATGTCGCCGCGATCCTCGCCGGCTTGGGGGGGGTGCCGCCGGAGCGCATCTGGATGACGCCGACGCCCGGCACCGCCACCGAGGCCGACGTTATCCGCGTCGTCGAGTCGGCCGACAAGCGCCTCGTCGAACTCGTCGATGGCACCCTCGTGGAGAAGGCGATGGGCCAGCGCGAGTCTCGGGTGACCGCGGAACTCATTTACCAACTGGTCGGCTACACCAAGCAGCATGACATCGGCTGGGTCAGTATCCCCGACGGGATGACGCGGATGAGCGGGGGCAACGTCCGGATGCCGGACGCCGCGTTCTACCCTTTCTCGATGTTCCCGAACGACACCTTCCCGAACGAGAAGGTCGCGTCGGTCGCCCCCGCGCTGGCCGTGGAAGTCCTTTGCGAGTCCAACACGGTCGCCGAGATCGCCAAGAAGCTCGCGGAGCTTTTCGCGTCCGGCACCACGCTGGCCTGGGTGATCGACCCGGAGAAGCGAGTCGCCAGGGTCCACACCGCTGCCAAGACATTTACCACGATCGACGACGCCGGGGCACTCGACGGCGCGGCAATTCTTCCCGGCTTTCACTGTACACTCGCGACACTTTTTACCGCCGGCGACCACCTCTCACAGACCCGAAAGAAGGCCCCATGACTGCCGCATTGATCGCCTTCGCCGTGTTGATGGTTCGAGAGCCGGCCAAGCCGTCGGCGCTGGGTGGGAAAATCGAGGCGATTGCCGCCACGCACAAGGGCAAGATCGCCGTCGGCGTCAAGGACCTCGTTGGCGGCGAGGAGTTCTTCTTGCGCGGCGACGACGTGATGCCGACGGCCAGCCTCATCAAGGTCGCGATCATGGTCGAGACCTTCCGGCTGTTCGAGGAGCGCAAGTTCAACTTCGACCACAAGCTCACGCTCACCAAGGAGGACACCGTGCCCGGCGCGGGCGTCTTGACCGACAGCTTCTCGCCGGGGGCGACCTTCAGCTTGCTCGACGCCGTGCGGCTCATGGTCACGGTGTCGGACAACACCGCCACGAACATGGTCCTCGACACGATCACCATCCCGGCGACCAACGCGACCATGACGAAGCTCGGCTTCCCCGAGACGCGCGTCAACGCCAAAGTCTTCAAGGGCGGCACCACGTCCGTCGATCCCGAGCGCACCAAGAAGTACGGCCTCGGATCGACGACGGCCCGCGAGATGACGGGGCTGCTCGAACTCATCGCCACGAAGAAGGCCGTGTCGGTAACCGCGTCCGACGAGATGCTGGGCATCCTCAAGAAGAACCACGACAACGAGATGCTCGTGCGCGGCCTGCCGACCGGCACGACCTTCGCGCACAAGACCGGGGCGGTCAGCAACGCCCGCACCGACGCCGGCGTGCTGTACCTGAAGGGCAAGCCGGCCGTGGTCATCTGCGTGCTGACCAACGAGAACGCCGACCAGCGCTGGCTCGTCGATAACGACGCGCAAGTCGTCATCGGCAAGGTCGGCCGCGCGGTCTACGACCACTTCGCCCCGCCCGCCGCAAAAGTCGAGCCGCCGAAGAAGTGACGCCCCCGCCGCCGGAGTCCGCCCGATGGGTTTTGACGTCAGTTCGCACCCCGTGGATGTCGCGTTGATTCAGACGCGGCTGCTGCCCTACCTGCGTGGCCAGGGGACGCCGCGCGACCTCGACGACCTCGTGGCCGAGGCGGTGCGGCACGCCAAGGTCCGCTTCCGGGCTAACGCCTGGGGCCTGGGGTTGGTCGAGCTGAAGGCCAGCGACGAGGCCGCCGCGAAGGCCAACCGCAAGGCACGCGAGCCGGCCCCGGCCGCGGTGCCGAAGGCGTTCGACCCCGACTTGCACGTCTGGGGCCGGCCCTACTTCGTCACCGCCGCGACGCCCGACGTGTCGGCCGTGATCGACCGCTACTTGGCCGCGACGCCGACGCAGGCCGACGCGATCGCGATGGAGCAACTGCACGCCCTGCACCCGAACCTGCCGAACCTCGTGCAGCCCGACACCGAGGGTGCCCTGCCCGACGACGACGTGCTGGCGCGCGGACTCCGAGACGACCTCGAACTCCTCCGCGCGTCCTACGGCCACCTCGCCAGCGGCAAGCCGGTCAAGATGGCCGACGGCGAGGCGGTGGACCCCGAGGACCTGTTCCTGTTCACGATGCCGCTGAGCGTGCTGACGTTCGCCGCGCACTTGCAGCCCGGCTGGATGGCCCGCGGCCACGTCTGGTTCACGCAGTTCGTCGCCGACGCGAAGCTCGACGCCGACGGCCTGATCGAGTCGTCGGCCGGACTCTTCGCCCCGCTCTTGAGCGGCATCGGCGGCTGGGAGGAGGCGTTCCAGGCGACGATCACGCAGAACTACACCCTCGGCGGCTACGTCCGCCCGGCCAACGTCCCCGCGTTCCGCCAGTGGTGGGAGGCGCACCAGGCCGAACTCGTCGCCCCGTTCGCGGCCGAGAACGACGGCGACACCGGGGCCGTCTGCTGGCTCAAGGTCCGCGAAGCCCTGCTCGACGCCGAGCGCCGCAAGTTCGCCTTCGTCGAGGCGACGGAAGTCTACTCCGGCTTTATGGGCGTCATGAATTAACCTCCCCCCTGCCCCGCTCTCCAAGGCTTCAACGTATGGCAACCAAGACTCTGAACGTCGGCATGATCGGCTACGGCTTCATGGGCCGGGCGCACTCGAACGCCTACAAGCAAGTCGGCCAGTTCTTCCCCGGCGACTACCGCGTCGTCCTGAAGGCGATCTGTGCCCGCGACGAAGCCAAGGCCAAGGCATTTGCGGAGCAGTGGGGTTACGAGTCCTTCGAGACCGACTGGCGTAAGCTCGTCGCCCGGCCAGACGTTGACGTAATTGACATCTGTACGCCGAACAACTTGCACAAGGAAATCGCGATCGCCGCGGCGAAGGCCGGCAAGATGATCCTGTGCGAGAAGCCGCTGGCCATGAACACGCCCGAGGGCGTCGAGATGACGGAGGCCGTCGAGGAGGCCGGCGTCGCCAACATGGTCTGGTACAACTACCGCCGCATCCCCGCGGTGACGCTCGCCAAGCGGCTCATCGAGGAGGGGCGGTTGGGCAGGGTTTTCCACTACCGGGCGAAGTTCCTGCAAGACTGGACGATCAAGGCCGACCTGCCGCAGGGGGGCCAGGGGCTGTGGCGGCTCGACGTGGCCGCG